>QJPH01000356.1 GCA_003242955.1 Candidatus Methylumidiphilus alinenensis | reverse complement strand
CCTTGCCAACACTGGCAACGGGCGGGCGGCGAAGCCGGATGCCGAAGGGCAGCACCGGATTTGCAAGTCATGGGTGGATTCGTCCGGGGAAGCCGATGCGAAGCTGCGCCTGCTCGGGGTTCACGAAGCCACGGGGTTTCCGGTCCGCGCCATCTAGCCGGTGGTGAGGGCTTGGGAGGGGCGGGGCGAGTTGCCCATCGCCGAGGGCGATTGCGGGCGCTGGCTCGATTTGCGGAGGCCTCCGCATGCCAAGCATAAGCCCGCCAGGCCCACGCGATATGACCAATCCGCCCGGTTGACCGAAGCGGCCTAGTCGTTTGCTTTCTGGTTTCCATATTTCTTGCTTTTGTATTGCTTTCACCCCGTCCACCACCATAACACGCTGCCGAGAGTCCATCCGCGATGAGTACATCCACTGCCCCAACCGAATCGACTGTTCAAGTCAAAAAATCCGTCCGTTCCACTTCTTTTTCCGCTTCCGCCCAACAACAGCCTGGCGCGTTGCGCAACCAGGCCCGGTTGGAAATCCAGACCCGGCAGGCCCAGTTCCTGTTGGGTGGGCGCACCGGGCCTAGGGGTATAATCGGGCTGTTGCAGTTCGGCCGCCGCCTCGGCGACATCTATCAGGCGGTGCAGCGGGACGACCCTTACGCCGATTGGACTTTGCTCCGTATCGAGGAGTCCATTGATGCCGCGAAGGCGTTCATCCACGAAAAGAACACTGCCACGGCGAAGGCGCTGAACGCCTTGGGTTCGATGAAGATCGAACTGGCCCGCACCGAGGAGCCTGCCTTGGTGGATTTGGCCTTCGGCACGCCGTATGGTTTCATGGGGGCTTATCTGTTGAGCGACTTCGACGAACTTTCCCGCAGTGTGTTGACCGCGCACCATTGCGCGATCATCGACCGCCGCCAGGCTGGGGAGTTGATCCGCGCCTGCGGCAGCGCGGTGCGCCGGGTGTACCAGTTGCCGGTGGCGTGGCGGCGCACCGACATCACCCGCGACGACGTGCGCAAGGGTAACGATGCCGCCGCCAACGCGGCGCAGTTGATGGGGGCTTTGCCGGTGGCGGTGCTGGACATGAGACAGCGGGCGAAGTTCGCGCCGAGGATAGCGGGGCGCTCCGATGCCAGCGTCGCGGGGGTTTCCGCTATCGCGGACGACGCTGGCAACGGGCAAACCGCCGCGGACAATGCGCCTCCCGCCCCCGGCACCCACGTCAACATGGACACTCACATCAGGAATTGATGAGTGTGATGGGAACAGTCGTTTCCGGTATGGCACAATCCAGCCAAATCCAAATCCAACTCCCTATCCGCATCCCAATTGGAATGCGGATAGGGGCATGGAAACGGGCAAGACGGTAAGCAATGGACGGTTTCTTTGCGAACATGTCAGGCTTTGCCGGGCAAGCGGTGGATTTCTGCGCTTCAGCCGTTACAGCCGACGATTCTGTCGGTGGCGTTGCGGCAAGCGCGGGAGTCGCGGGCGTTGTGGCCGTGGACGTGGTTGCAGGGGAGGATGGGCCGAGAGAGGCTAAAAAGGCAGGCAGCGGCAACCGCTGCGGCCACGACCCGAGCAGTCCGCGCTTTTTCGATCCGCCGGAAAAGCACAAGGACAGGCCCTTGATCCTGCGCAAGCTGGCGGAGAAAATCCGCGCCTATTTCGACGACCCCCGGCTGACCATCCCGTCGCTGGACCTGGCCAACGGGAAGGACCGCCAGCAGCGCTCCGAGCGCCGCGAGGCGTGCCTGGCGGTGTTGGGCTGCATGATCCATTTTCTTGACTTGGTGACGCTGCGCGTCGGCATCCCGGCCCAAGGCGGCTTTGGCGGGCTGACCGTCCCTTATCTGGCGGAATTGTCGGGCCTGGGTGTCCGGCGCACCGAGCGGGCCATCGGCGACTTGGTGAAGGCCGGGTTGGTCACCGTCTGCCCGCTGTGCCAACGCAAGGACGACCTCACTTACAAAGGCTATGCGGCGATCCGCACGGTCTCGGCGGCGGTGTTCGCGCTGTTCGGCCTGGGCCGCTGGCTGCCGCACGAGCGCGACAAGGCCGCCGCCCGCTTGAAGAAAAAGCGGCGCAAACAGGAGGCCGCCGAACTGGCCAAGGTCCGGCTGGCTTTGGGCAGTCTCGCCAATAAAACCGGGCAACCGGGCATGCCGGGTTTGCCTGACCATGGCGGCGCATCCGCCCCCAATCCACCGAAGGCCGACGGCCCCAAGGGTGCGCTTGAGTACCTGGCGGCCATCAAGTCCATGCTCAACGGCAAAGACCCGCCGCTTTAAACTACAACCCAGTCCGCCCCGGCCACCCTTAGCCATCCCCCAGGCACTTGACACAAAGTCGGCACGGGCCGATTTTGCCTGTCGCCCGAAAGCACCCAATATCCATTCCGTTTCAGTCCCGGTTCGCCACGCGAATGGCGGACCCATTCCGGGCTTTTGGCCAAAACTACCTACGATCCGCCCTGTCCGTCGCCGACGGCGGAAATAAGTGTCGGGCGATTGTGGATAACTTCCCCGCCTGTGGAAAACACCGGGCCGAGTGCCAATTTAACTGTCTGGCCGTCGGCTATTAAGTGGTGTCGCTTAATCAGGTTTTTTTTTCAGTACAAAGGCAATGCAATTGACGAAAGGGCAGGGCAGCCATGTTAGGCTATAATGACCGGGTCAATCCCATAGTTTAGATGAAACCGATGATTCCACACGCGACCGACACAATCGAAATCCGCGCCAGCCTCGACGGGGCGGGCTTGCGGTTTTCCTCAAACCTCATGAGCTTCCTGGCCAACCGCAAGAAGGGTTATAGTTTCCATTTGGGCGACTGGCTGCAATCCTTGGACGAGGACACGCTGGGGCATTTGCAGCAGCTTGCCGAGACGGCCCTGCACGGTGCGCCAGCCATCGGAACCGCGCTGGAAGACTTGGTGCTGGTGGTTATCCACGCCCTCGCCGCCGAACGAGGGGCCGAAAAGATTGCCTTCGGCGAGGAGCAACTCGGCAGGCATGTCGAACTGCTGTGCATGCTGGCGACGTTGGAGCGGCTGCGCCGCCGGGGTCTGCTGGCCTACGCCAACGTCATGAGTTTGGAGTTGGATGCCGACAACGCCATCGTCCTGTCACCGGAGGCGTTTGAGCAGGAGGGGGACATCCGGCGGCAGATGCTGCGGGGATTGCATTGATATTTTGCCTCTGTGCAAGGGGAATGGTAGGACGATTGGTGTCGGTTATGTTGATGTTGCAGGCCTGCCATGTTGCGCAATCCCAACCATCACTGTTGTGAGATTCCTCCCGGCGAGATCGAGATCAGTTGCGTCCGCGCCCAGGGTCCGGGCGGGCAAAACGTCAACAAGGTGTCGAGTGCGGTGCATTTGCGTTTTGACATCCGCGCATCCTCCCTGCCTGAAGGCCACAAAGAACGGCTGCTTGCGCTGAACGACCGGCGCATCAACGACGATGGCGTGGTCGTCATCAAAGCCCAGCAGCACCGCAGCAAGGAATTGAACCGGCAAGACGCGCTGGACAGGCTGGATGAATTAGTGAGCAGCGTGTCCGCCCCGCCCCGTTTGCGCAAGCCGACCAAGCCCAGCACAGGCTCAAAGCAGCGGCGCTTGGAAGGCAAGTCCCAACGCAGCCAAACCAAAGCCCTGCGGGGAAAGATCGTCGGCGATCATTGAGGGCATCGGGTCAGTTACCGGTGGGTTGCCATGAAAGGATTTTGCAACTTTCATCGTCGGGGGCGCAACGAAATTGCATGAGCGTTAGGAATCCAAACCGTCCGTGCGCGAGACCTGGAGTTGGCGGCCTTGCCCGTCCGTCCAAAGGTCGATTTCCCAAGGATTGCAGCAGACTTCGCAATCCTGCACAAAGTGCCCCTCCACATCCGATTCCAGATAGATTTCCACCGTTTCGCCGCAATAGGGGCAGGTAACGATGAACGGGGCGTTCATTGTTTCACCGCCACAATGATTTTCCCACGCGCCCGGCCAGTCTGGCCTTGCTGCAGGGCGGCGTGGAGTTCCGCCAAAGGATGCACACTGTCGATGACCGTGCGCAACTGTCCGTTTTGGGCCAGCCCGCCCAGATAGGCCAAGTCTTCCCGGTTCGGCTTGGCGAAAGTAAAACGGACGCGCTGGCGACTGTAAAGGGGCAGGGTCAGGCTGTGCAGGATGAGGCCCGCTTGGGGCAGCAGCGAGACATACACGCCATCTCTGCCGAGGCTGGGGTGCCAATGGCTGAAAGCCTGGCTCATGACCGTGTCGAAGATCAGGTCGAAAGGCCCGTGCTGCGACATCGCTTCGTTGCGGGTATAGTCGATGACCGCGTCCGCGCCCAGGCTGCGCACCAGGTCGATGTTGCGGGTGCTGCACACGCCGGTCACCTGCGCCCCCAGTGCCTTGGCGATTTGGACGGCATAATGGCCGACGCCGCCCGATGCGCCGACGATTAACACGCGCTGCTTGGCGACCAACCGCCCTTGGTCGCGGAGCGCCTGCAAGGCGGTCATGCCAGCCAGGGGCAACCCCGCCGCCTCTTGGAAACTTAAATTGCCAGGCATCACCGCCACATAGGCCGCATCTACGACCATATACTCGGCCGCCGCCCCGTAGGCCCGCATCGGCAACATGCCAAACACGCGCTCCCCAAGTTGGATGCCCGTGGTTTGCGGGCCTAGGGCTTTCACCTCGCCTGCGAAATCAAAACAGGGGGTGGCGGGAAACCGCACCGGCCTGACCCAGCGCAGCAGGCCGCTGTGCAATTTCCAATCAATGGGGTTCACCGCACTGGCCGCCACTTCGACCAAGGCCTGTCCGGGGCCTGGCTGCGGTGTCGGCACTTCGGCCATGACGAGTTGTTCAGGCCCGCCGTACGCTTTGAATTGCATGGTTTTCATCTTTTTATGTCCGGTTGTGAAATGCACAAAAAATACGCCAATCCGCTAGTTCTTTCCGAGGCTGACAACGAGCACCCCGGCCAATACCAGCAATGAACCCAGTAATTGATCCCAGCCCATCACCTCCCCGAGTACGGCATAGGCCAATCCAAGGGTGGCGACAGGGCCGATGCTGCTGATGAGCGAGGCACGGCCCGCACCGATGCGCTGGATTCCCATCGACAGCAGCAGTGAGGGCAGCACCGTCGAGAACACCGCCATGCCCAGTGCGAAAGCGTAGACGGGTGGTTGAACCTTGAGCGCCGAGAGCGGATGGGTCAGGGCGAATTGGGCCAGACACGCCAGACAAGCGGCAGTCATGCCATACGCGGTAAACCGCCGTGGCCCCAGTTTTTGGATGACCCGGTGGCAGCCCATCAAAAAAGCCGCATAGGCCACCGTGCTACCGAAAACCAAGCTTGCGCCCAGCAGCATGCCGGGCTGCCCAACTGAAACCTGCCGGTGGAAAACCAGCCCAATCCCGCTGTAGCTTAGCATCAGCGCGGCCATCTCCTTAAGCCTGACGGGTCGTCCCAAGAAAAGGAAGGAGAAAATGACGACCAGGGTCGGATAGAGAAACAGGATCAGCCTTTCCAGACCGGCTGAAATGTATTCCAGCCCCCAGAAATCAAGAAAACTGGCGAGGTAATACCCCAACAATCCCAGGCCGGACACGGCAGCCGCATCGGCCCTGCTTAGTTTGCCTTGGGCCGAGGCTGGCTTCCCTGAAACCCCCATCAACAAAAAGAACGGCAGCGCAAAGGCCATGCGCAGCGCGAGCAGGGTCACGGCATCGACTTGATGGAGGTAAGCCAGTTTGACCAGGATGGCCTTGCCGGAGGAGCCGATGGCGGCGAGTGCCACCAACAGGCTGCCCGTCATGGCGTGGGTGTGGCTGGCTTCATTCGGCTGGACGGCTGGCATAATAAGCCTTGAAGTTGAATGCGGGTTGCGGCATGATGCAGACAGTTACAGATGGCCCGCAGCGCTTAAGCGACGGACTCAGCATTGGGCAAACCCTTGGTGGACGACGGGGGAAACCCGGCGCGGCATATGCCGCCTTTCGCCGCAGTGGAACACAGAGGAACGGGTGCAATCGCTTGTCCATGTATGAAAGGTAACATTGCCTGACCTGAGTTTGCAATCACAACAGACCTTGGCAAATCAGCAGGCCCTTGGGTTTTGTCTTCAGATACCGCGTTCATTAGAGGAAATAAGGAAAAAATGCGTTTGCTTTCATCCCCCACCTCGCCCTATGCGCGGAAAGTCCGCATGGTGGCGTTGGAAAAAGGTTTGATGGAGCGGATCACGCTCGTCACGCTCAACCCGCTCGACGATATTGCGGTGCTGGCCCCCGTCAATCCATTGGGCAAAGTGCCGGCGCTCGTGTTGGATTCGGGCGAGGCGATCTATGACAGCCTGGTCATTTGCGAATACCTTGACCAACTCGACGGCCGGCCTGCGTTGATCCCTGCAAAAGGCGATGCCCGATTTCAAACGCTGACCCTCCATGCCCTGGCGCAGGGAATCACCGATGCTGCGCTGAATAGCGTGATGGAGAGGAGAAGGCCAGCGGAACAACAATCGCCCTTCTGGCAGGAGCGCTGGCAGTCGGCAATCCGGCGGGGCCTAGAAAGTTTGGACGGCCAGCCTAGGCTTCGCACGGACGAATGGGATTTGGCGAAAATCGCCACGGCCTGTGCGCTGGGCTACCTTGAATTCCGCCTGCCGGATCTTCTTTGGCCCGAGCGAACTAGCGTTTTGCAAGCTTGGTGGGATAAGGCCAAATCACGGCAAAGCTTCGTCGAGACATCCCCTTAACCCTAAAAGTATAATCCGTATTATGCGTGCATTCCTCGTTTTACTCGTCATTGCCCTGCTTGCCCTGTCAATCGTTATCCTGCTGGCGCTGGGCCTGTGCCTTGGCACGGCACATCTGATGGTTTATTTCGTCCCGGCCCTCGACCTGGCCGGCGCACTGGTTCCCGCCGCCATCTTGGCAACCACGGTCATCATCATGTTCGCCAGCGTGTTCAGTGCTTGGTTTTCCGCAGGCATCAAAGATGCGCTCCGGCCCCCATACGGTTACGATGATGATGACGGCGATGAAGATGAGGAGGAGGATGAATATGAGCCGGAACCTCCCTTGACAAAGTTTCGGTCGTATCCTATCAAGAAAAACCGGCGCTCCTTTCAACGTTCCAAGAAAACATAACGGCATGATAAAAGTCGGGCGCAATGACCCCTGCCCTTGTGGCAGCGGTAAGAAATACAAGCAATGCTGCCTGCTGGAAGCTGAGGCGGCACGGCCGGCGGGCGACCGTTCCGAGGCCGTCCCGAAGGCAATCCATTGGCTCACGTTGACGCGGGGCCGGGCGGTCCGCGAGGCACTGGACGAAGGGTTTTTCGGCGGACTCGACGAGGAAGAGTATCAGGCATTGATGGGCATGGAACCTGACACACTGGAAGCCATCATGCTCAATGCCATGGAATGGCTGTTGGCAGACGGGTTCATCGCCATCAACGGCCGTGATCGCCGCGTCTCGGAGCTACTGCTCACAAAGGGCGGACCCCTGTTGTCCGCAGAACAGCGGGAATGGATTGCCCTGATGGCATCCAAGCCGATCAGGCTCTACGAAGTGGCCGAGGTGATTCCGGGGGAAAGCATGCGCCTGCAAGACCTCTTGCTTCCCGGCCGCGCCCCCGTCCTCGTCCAAGAAAGAACCGGATCGCAGCAAGCCGTCAGATTCGACCTCATTGCGGGAAGAATCCTGCCGGTTGCAGACCATTTTGAACTGTCCGGTGCCGTCTATGCCATTCCCCGCAACCGCAGCGACGGCTTGATCGCGCAACTGCGCCATGAATTGGAGGATGCCGACCCTGACTCGTCCATTGCCAGGGAAGTCACCGGTTGCCTAATCCCCGACCATTGGCTGAAGTTGTTTGTGGCTCCCCCGGAAATCCCACAGTTTGTCGATCTCATCACGCAAGACCCCATCCTGCTGGTCACCGACCACTACCGGGTCCGCGATTGGAACGCCCTGGAACACGCCTTGTCGGGCGAGGCCGATGTCGAAGGCAACCGCAGGGATGGCTGGGAACGGCTGTTTGAAAGCGGGGACGGGGTGGAGCGCAGCAGTGCGGCGATCAATCCGGGTCAGCGCCCGGACCGGTTAAGCGTGTTCTATCGCACCCAGCCGTATGCCGACACCGGGCGGACTTGGTTTAATGGGCTTGCAGGCCGGTCTGTCGCCTTCCTCAGCCGCGAAATCAGCGACCCTAAGGGGGTGCTCTCCAAGCGGCTGTCGGGCGGGAACCCCAGACCACCGGCCCAGGCGCAATTGCCGCCGGAAATATTGACCGAACTGGTGGGGAAGCATATCCGGCAGTTTTATCAGCATTGGGCCGACCAGCCGCTCCCGGCGTTGGGCGGCAGCACCCCGCGCGAGGCGATCAATACGGCGGAAGGGCTGGAGCAGGTCAAGTTCCTGCTGCATTCCTATCAGCACGGCGAAGACCGGCAAGCCAAAGACCAAAACCGCGAAGCGGTGTCCTATGACTTTCTCTGGCAGGATTTGGGGATCGCACCGTAGAGGCCGGGCCGGATGTCGGCACGGGCGAGCCAGACCATCCCGCCAAGCTTGCCCCGGTGGCCCGCTTCAATGCGGGGCCTGATTGCCTTGTTGCCGGGTGGATGGAGGCAGAACTTCACAGGGTTCGTAAAGGTTCACTCCGGCATGAACAGATCCAATTGCCCCGCCAGCGGAGTTTGCGTTTGTCCCAAGGCCGAGAAACTTACGCCCAGCAGGCGAACCTTGCGCGTTCCGGCTTCGGTGCGGGCCAGGAGTTCGTCAAGGTGGGGGATGACATCACGGGTGTCGCGGAAGGGCCGCCCCAGCGTATGGGCGCGGGTGACTAATTCGAAATTGTCGTATTTGACTTTGACGGTCAGGCCGCTGGCTTGGAGTCCGTGCCGGGCCAGTTTTTGTAGGACACCTTCGGCGAGTTGGGCCAGATGCCCGAGCATCTCGGCCTTGTCCGAGAGGTCGACGGGAAAGGTGGTTTCCGCCCCCCAGGATTTCCGTGGTCGGTTGGGGATGACCGGACGCTCGTCGATGCCGCGGGCGATTCGGTAGTAGTGTTCTCCGACTTTGCCGAACTGCTGAACCAAAGCGGTTAGGGACAGCCGCTCCAAATCCTTCCCGCAACGGATGCCGAGCGCCTGCATTTTGGCTTCGGTGGCCCGCCCGATGCCGTGGAAGCCGCCGATGGGCAGTTCGGCGATGATGGCCCTGCCCTGTTCCGGCAGGATCAGGCAGAGCCCGTCGGGCTTGTTGCGGTCGGAGGCGATTTTGGCGAGGAACTTGTTGTAGGAGACCCCAGCAGAGGCGGTGAGCCGCGTCGATTCCAGGATGCGGCGCTTGATCGCTTGGGCGATCCGCGTGGCAGAACCTTGCAGGAGCGGGCTGGCCGTGACATCCAAATAGGCTTCGTCTAGGGAGATGGCCTCGACACTCTCCGTGAATTCCTGGAAGATCGCGCGGATTTCAGCCGAGACCGCCCGGTACGCCTCAAACCGGGGCCGGACGAACACCGCCTCCGGGCACAGCCGGTAGGCTTGGCTGGCAGGCATGGCGGAACGGATGCCAAACACCCGCGCCTCGTAGCTGCAAGTCGCCACCACCCCGCGCGAGTCCGGCGCACCGCCCACCACGACGGGCTTGCCACGCAGTTCGGGGAAATCGCGCTGTTCCACCGAAGCGTAAAAGGCATCCATGTCGATATGGATGATCTTCCGCAGGCTGCCTGTCCGGGGTAATTCATCATGGGCCATTTAAAATATATTGCCTAACAGACTTATGTCAACAGTGTCTGGTGAGAGTAGCGTTTGGTATTCACTGTCACTAAACTATACCACTTTACTGGCTGGAGATTGTCAAGGGACAACGCTGGCATCGATTCCGTATGAAGCATAACGTCGAGGGCATGGATGTTTCTGCCGTGCGGATTATGATACAAGGTTACTCGTGTTTGAATCAAAAAGCCGGTTCCGCGCAATTCTGGCGGCGGCTAAACCCAGTGTCTATTCTAAATCAAAGTCCCATCGTGGAATCTTAAGGGGTATCACCATGACGTTTATCAATATTTTGCTGGTAGTGGCCGCGCTGGCCGGGGCTTGGCAAGTTTATGCCAAAGCCGGTCGCGAAGGCTGGGAGGCGATTGTGCCGGTCTACAACCTTTACGCACTGACCTTGATAACCGGCCAGCCGTGGTGGCTGCTCGTCCTGTGCTTAATCCCGTTGGTCAACCTGGTTGCCATCGGGTTTCTGAGTTGGAAGCTGGCGGAGTGTTTCGGGCAACGCTGGCCGTTCGCCATCGGGTTGGTTGTGCTGCCATTTGTGTTCTACCCGTTGCTGGGCTTCGGCGATGCGAAATACACGCCACCGCCTCTGACCGGCCAATAAGGGCTGTTCTTTCCTCTCTCTTTGTAAAACCTGCCCACCTTCTTTGCCAAGGACATCTTTTACCCATGGCCTACCGCCTGCAAGCGGACATGCTTGTCCTTGTGCATTTCGCATTCATCCTGTTCGTCCTCTTCGGCGGGTTCATCGTGCTTTGGCGTCGATGGGTGGCCTGCCTCCATCTTTCGTCTGCCGCCTGGGGGGTGCTGGTTGAATTCAATTCTTGGGTCTGCCCCTTGACCCCTTGGGAAAACGCTCTTCGCGCCAAGGCCGGTGAGTCGGGGTATGGAGGGGGATTTGTTGAGCACTATCTCGTGCCGCGGATTTATCCCGTCGGATTGACACCACGGATTCAGGTCTTACTAGGATTCATAGTCCTTGCCATGAACTTGGCAATCTATGCCTATGCGCTTACCCGGTTGCGTATTCGGTCAACCGACTGAACCTCAAGATATCTAAAGCCCGTAGTATCGAACTATCGTATCACACGGTCGATTAACACGGTTCATAGTCAAAACAGATTAGCCGACATAGGGTTTAAATGCTGTGAGTGTTGAGAGGATAGAAAACGTGCAGAATCCTTCAAAAACCCTGCCATAACTTTATTTCATCATAGTATCAATTTGATCTTAAAAAGCAGTGACAGTTTGCTGCGGAAGAACCAAGGCATCCATAGGTTGGCATAACCTGCGTTTCCCTTCAATCGAATGTCATAAGGCATGGTACATATGGAATATCCAGATTACGCTTATCCTATCCATCGCCTTACCTGTCGATTTTCCAGCGGGCATTATCGGTTGTTTGCGTATTCTACGCCCTTTGGTTGCCGATGGAGTTTCTGCGAAACAGCAACATATAGGCAACGTTAATCAGTCCAATTTGGCCTGTCTTTGCTATAGATTAATGCATGATCTTCTGGATGCTGCTTTGGACACTGCCGCAACACAGCGGGCTTTTCACCCCTTGGCATACTGCCGCACAATCAATTTCCATTGCCCGGCCATACCCTGCCGCAATGCCATCCGGCCCGGCGAAAAATCTGCCGAAGCGGACACGCCCCCTGTCACTGCCGTGCAGTGACAGGGGGCGGCTGCGGCAACCGGCGCGGCCTGCGATGGAAAATTTGACATGACGGCCACATGATGGCACTCTTTTAACCGCGAAACCGTGGCGACTGCGTACTCAGCCGCACCCTTTGCCGCCGCGTGCCCACACTGCCGGCGGCGGGCCTTTCGGCCCTGTGGGCATTCTTGGGCTTTTGCCTTGCATTGCGGGATTACCCGATCCCTTATGTTTCATGTAACTGCCAGAGCCAACCTGTCCAGGGTTGGGTATCCGGCACTCCCCAGCGTTGTGTGAATTTGCAACGCCTACCCAGCCAGTCGGTTTGTTTCCGACATCCCTTAGTGGCAACAACGGCGGTGTGATTTAAACCTCCGCAAACGCCCTTTCCACCCCTGCCATGACGCCACGCCTAGCCGTGCCTGACTGGTTATCTCCAATTGCCGAAGCGGTATCCCAATCCGCCGCCTTAGGCCTCTCTCCAATCTGCTTAAAACTGCGGCCACGCGGTTTCAAGCCCCCCGCACAGCCGGTTAAGCCGTCGGGCCGCTGTGCGTAAAGCCAACGACGCTTCGACGTTTATTTGCAACAGCTTAAGCCCGTCGAACCGCATACGCGGGACTGTCATTTCGGATTGACAGCAAGCCTTTTCCCTTACGGGGTCTCGATTATTTCGAGTCGGCATAAACACTAACCCAGCGAGTAATCCGCATCCGGCCCGGTTGGCATCGGGCCATTGATTGTTTTCATTGCGCGAGGCTTTATGGACGATTTGCAATGGGATTTGAAGAAACTGACAAGACAACACCGGGAGGACTCCATCGGGACGCAAACGGCGCGGTATCAGTCGCTGGATTTGATCGCCCGCCAATTGAAGGAAATGGGGTATAGAAACATGAGGGCGGACTCCCTCAAACCCAAACATGCCGAAGCCCTGGTGCGGCGGTGGCAGGGGGAGGGACTGTCGGCGGGGACTATCAAAAACCGCCTGTCCCACCTGCGCTGGTGGGCGGAGAAGATCGGCAGGCCCCATGCCGTCCCCGACGGCAACGGCAGGCTTGGCGTTGAAAACCGGGTTTATGTGCAGGACCAAGGCAAACAAACCGGCTTGGACCCCGACAAACTGGCCCAGGTCAACGATGCCCACCTGCGGCTGAGTCTGGAATTGCAGGCCCACTTCGGCCTGCGCCGCGAGGAAGCGATCAAATTCCAACCGGCCTATGCCGTTCGCGATGGCTACATCCATTTGAAGCCCTCATGGACCAAAGGCGGCAGGCCACGCGACATACCGGTCAGGAACGACGCGCAGCGCGAATTGCTGGAACGCGCCCGCCAGTTGGCGGGCAACGGCTCGCTGATTCCTGCGGGGCGCTCCTACGCCGAGCAAAAAAACCGCTACGAGCGGGAGACGCGCAGAGTCGGCATCGCCGACGGCGACCGCAAGGCCCACGGGCTGCGGCATGGCTATGCCCAACAGCGCTATCTGGAACTCACCGGCTGGAAAGCCACCCATGCCGGGGGTCCAAGGCGGGAGGAACTGACACCCCAACAGCGCGAGGCGGACCATGCCGCTAGGCTCGTCATCAGCCAGGAAATGGGCCACAACCGCGAAGAAGTCACAGCGGTTTATCTGGGGCGGTAGAAGCATCTTGATGGCAAGATGGGGAGGAATTGCCCCATCAAAACAAACCAGGCCGACGGACAGCATAAACCCTTGCCAACCGCTGACAGGGTTTTCGCTGGCGGTTTTGGCTTGCCTGTAGGATCATTCCGTAGGCTGATGGCACTGTGGCGATGATGGGTTATTAACACGGTCAGCCTATTCGATTGAGCCGCTTGTCGAATGGCTTTGCGAAATCGACTTTGATAAACCGATAAACCTGTCAGAAAATTGATGAATGACACATCGCTAAATAAATATAGTATTTATTGAATCGCACTGATGGAGGGTAATAATGGTTGAATGCGTGGAATAAAAAAATAGTGATTGACGTTAAAATAACCAAGAATTTGGCAGATGGAATAGTATATAATAACAGGCATAAAAACGCTGGTTTAGTCAGATCAATAAAACAGTCGGCATGCTCAAAATCTGCCAATGTTTCCGATCAAGAATAGAATATTTAATAATCATAAAGGATATGGAATGGTGGGGCAGTGGAGTTATATAATGGGCCGTGCCATAATTTAAAAAAACTCATACCGAACTTGTGTCGCTATTCAATCTAAATCTAAGCAGACCCGATAGAAAGGCAAAAAGGCAACCCCTATGTTGAAACGAATTGACTGGATGCGGCCCCTGGCTTTGTCTTCCTTGCTGTGGGCGTTGATGTCCGGGCAAGCGGGGGCGGATGAACCCATGTCAAGCAACTTGGGATTGCCGCCTGCCTGGAAATCCTGGGATCGCATGACCGTCACCGCGCCCGGTTTCATGTCCAAACCTAAGACCCTCCAGCTTCCGGATTTCCTGATGAAGCTGTGGGCCAAGGAAATTGCCGAGAACGACCAAAAATTCCGCGACGAGGGCAACGCGAAGCTGTTTTACAAAGATGGACATGCGCCAGCCGAAGCACTCTATTCTGTTTACCAAGATGGCGGCCAAACAGTGATTGTCAGTATTTTGAACGTAGCCAAGTTTTGCCAGGATGGGCCGAATGACGCAGCCAGCACCCAACTCCACTCCGTCTGCCCCGTCCGCGTGACCGTTGAACGGGGCGGGGAGTCTAAAAGTGTCGATTACCCGGATGCGTGTTTTTTGGACATCACCTATGGCAACCCGCCGGGCGGGCCCAACCCCGTCACCAACGCGACGCTGGTCCGCTATGACCATCAGGCTGGCAGGGTCGATCTGATTGCGATCCGCGACAACCGTTCCTTGCCCCAGTGTTCAAAACGCCTGAAGGTCCCGGTGCTGTGACCCGAGTGTTCTTCCGCCTGTTATTGGTGCTGGCCCTGTTTTCGGTGGGGTGCGGATCGGTTTCGGCCCAGCAAATGGGTTCCAAGGTGATGGTCACCGCCGCGCAGGTTGCCGCAGCCGTCGCCAATTCCCCGTTAAGCCCCGCGCTCAAGGCTTACGCCGCCGATATCGGCAATCTCGCCATCAATGTCGAATCGGGCGGCAACCTGGGCGTTTACAACGGAACCTGCTGCACGGGCGTGTTGCAGGTGAACACTGGCGGTTTGAAAACGTATTGCCAGTGTACTCCCCAAGAGTACGCCAACATGAGTCTCCAGCAGCAAGTGGACATTTGGGCGCAAGTCACCAACGTCAATGCCAACAATGCCACCGTCTGTCAGTTGATGGGCCTTGGTAGCTTCGGTGGGCATCCGGTGACCGGGGCGATGGTGTTGTCGTGTATCCAGATCGGCCCTGGCAATTGCGCCAAGACGGTCAGTGCGGGTACGTGCGCGACCAGCGCAGGGTCCGACGGCAACGGCAACAACTTCTGCGACTTCGCCGCCAAGATCAATGGCGGAACCGGTTCCAGCCCGGTCATGGTAGGCGATGGCGGCACCCAGTCGGGCGCGGCCCCGCCGTTGCTGCCTGCGGCGAACTACCAGTACCCCTCCGTCGAAGAGGCGTTCCTTGCCGGGGCGGGCGTGGATGTGGGCCAGTCGAAGGACGCGATCCTGTCGGCGCTGTCCGTGGCGATGTTCCTGTGGAGTGCCTGGGTGGCGTTGGCCCAGTACCTGTCGTGGCGCAAGGGCCGCATCGACTGGATGACCCTGCAAAACAACATTGTCTCGTCAACGGTCTTGACGCTGCTGGTTTTTGTGATTACCCTGACCTGAAATTCCAAGCGTGGCGGCTGCG
>QJPH01000538.1 GCA_003242955.1 Candidatus Methylumidiphilus alinenensis | reverse complement strand
CAGGTTGTAGTAATAGCGGATGAACAGCCGGTTGAATAGGCTATCGCCCAAAGTCAGTTTTTCCACCAAGATCAAGCAACCCTGTTCGTTAAGTCCCTGGTAAACATTACGGATGACCCGCTCGCGGTAGAGTGGGCGGATGAATTGCAAAGTCAGGTTCATGACCACCACCGAGGCATTGTCCACCACTTGGGTGTGATGCAGGTCGGCAAACACGAAATCGAACTCCCTTCCCGACGGGCAAAGTTCTAATTTTTGTCGGGCCTTGTCCAGCATGTCCCGAGAACTGTCCACGCCGACGAAGCGCACTGCCGGGTCAATCACCGGGTCTAGTTCCACCAGCGATGTGCCGGTCGCGCAGCCCAAATCAAACAAATTGGTTTGGGGCCGGGCGAAATCGGCGGCAATTTCTCCGCTCATGCGCTGGATTTCATCGTACAGCGGTATCGAGCGCGAAATCATGTCGTCAAACACCGCTGCCGTTTGACTATCGAAGCGGAAATCGCCGTTGGCGGGGGATTGGAATAGTCGGTCTTGTTCGCTGTCAGCGGGGGAGTTGTTTTGGGTCAAGTTTGATCCTACAGCGTTTTCAACATCAAAAAGTTACTTAAATGATCACAAATTTTGCGATAATCTGCATTAAATCATTAGACTTTATCGGAAACCAAGAAAGTGACCACGCCGTTGCTGTGACAATAGAAGGTTTCCGATAAAGTCTATTACCCTATTAACAAAAAACATGCTCGAAAATACACTACCCATCGTACACACCAAAAAGGCTGAGGCAAGGGAGCATGTCAAGCGGCCTTGTTTGACCCGAAATATTTCCGATCCCAAGATTAATATCTTGGTCGGTGATGCCCGAGAAAAACTGCTTGAACTGCCAGACCAATATTTCCGTGCCTGTGTCACTTCACCGCCTTATTGGGGATTGCGTGATTATGACACGGAAAATCAGATTGGAGCAGAAATGGATATGCGTGACTATGTACACCATCTGGTCAAAGTGTTCCGTGAAGTTCGGCGAACGTTGACTGACGATGGCACACTCTGGTTGAACCTTGGAGATTCGTATACCAGCGGCGGACGTACTTGGCGTGGGCCTGACGCTAAAAATCAAGCGCGTGGCATGTCTTACCGCGCACCAACACCCGATGGCTTGAAACCCAAAGATTTGATTGGCATACCTTGGCGAGTGGCTTTTGCCTTGCAGGAAGACGGTTGGTATCTGCGGGCTGATAATATTTGGCACAAGCCAAACTGCCAGCCGGAATCGGTCAAGGATAGACCTACGCGCAGCCATGAATACATGTTCTTACTTTCCAAGTCGGAACGTTATTATTATGACCATGAGGCAATAAAAGAGCCGACTTTAGATGGCTCCAAGCGGAATCGACGTACTGTTTGGCAGATCAACACCACCCCCTTCGTCGGTGCGCATTTTGCCGTTTTCCCCCCGGCTTTGGTGGAGCCTTGTATTGCAGCAGGTAGCAGCATTGATGACTGGATATTAGACCCTTTTTTCGGTTCCGGTACAGTCGGGTTAGTCTGCCAAAAACTTTGGAGAAACTGCATCGGCATTGAACTCAATGAAGATTATGCTCAAATGGCAATAGAACGACTGGGAATATTTTAGACATCGAATAAGCTGGCCGTATCGAACTCCCAAATGGCGTGAACAGTACAAAGCTCCTTGCGAATCTTGCGGATTTGAAGCTTCCGTTCAGTTCCCCCATCGAAATAGAGTTCAAAGCATATGAGGCCGTTTTTGTCGAAGACTCTGCAATATCCTGGCTTCGGATTTTGTTTGCTATTTTCCATGACTTCAAATTCTCCACAATCAGCTTCTAGTAATAACGATTTAGGTATTTCAACCAATTCATATTTTTTTATTTTTGCAGCATCACTCAATGCCCGCAGGGTAAAAATCTGTTCATAATTTTGCATATGCTCGAAGAATAAGCCTCTAAGCTTGGGCAATGACCATTCACCCTTGCCAAGCTCCATAAACTTAGAAATGTGGATCAAATCTTCGGTAATGGTCTTGTCAGCTTGTGTCTTGAGTGACATTTTGATGCCATCAATAGTCACGTCATGACCTCGATTTGTTCGGCTAACAGGTTTATTAGCAGCAATTCCAGCTTTTCTACTTGCAAAAATAAAGCCGAACTCAAATTTTTCTTTACTAAATGGGGCATCGCTCATGGCATGGTGAACCATCAAGATATTTCCAAAATGCTCAAGCCATGCCGCATTAATTAAATTAGAATCCACATTTTTCCAAAATTGTTGTGGTAGGTTGAACTGTGCCACAATGCTGATTAACCATTCAATTTGGGAGTCTTTTAGCTTTGTAAGTTCCCTTGAAAGTACAGCCAATTTTTCTCGTTCTGTCATAATCCAAAAATTCTAAATTTATATTTTTCAAGAATTTTAACCAGAAATATGTAATGAAACAAATTTGCATTATTATCAATTACCGTTTTCTCAAGAATGAGGTCCACCATGTCCACCGTCTACTTAGGCACTCTCGCCCATTTGAAAGCAAACCCGTTTGAAACCAGCAATGCGCTTGAAATCATTGAATACGGCGCGTTATGGGTGGATGAAAAGGGGATGATTATTGATTATGGCAAACGTTCCGACATACTTGCCAAGGTGCCGGAGGCATGGATTGAAGATTACGACGATGCCTGGCTGATCCCCGGCATGATCGACGGGCACGTCCACTACCCTCAGTATTACGCCACCGCCGCACAGGGTGGGCAATTGCTGGATTGGTTGGTTCAGTCGATACTGCCTGCGGAGACCGCATTCGCTGACCCTGCTTTTGCCAACGACACAGCCAAACGGTTTATCAAGCATCTGCTTTCTTGCGGCACGACCACGGCTATGGTCTTCGGTTCGCAGTTTGCCCATGCCAACGAGGCATTGTTCAATGCTGCAAGAGAGTTAGGAATTCGCCTGATTGCCGGTGCCACTTTGATGGATACCCCCGCCGATGGCATTCCTGATGCCTTGCTGCAAACGCCAAAGCAGGCGCAAGCCGATGCCGAAAAGCTCATCGCCATTTGCCGGGACGAACCGTTGCTACATTACGCCATCACCCCGCGTTATGCACTGTCGTGTTCAGAAGAGATGATGATGATGTGCCACGGACTGCTGCACAACCATCCAGAAACTTACCTGCAAACCCATATCAACGAAAACCGCAATGAAATCAGAGCGGTTTTGGCGCATTTTAACCAGTGCAAGGATTATCTGGAAGTTTATGAACGCTATGGCTTGGTGACCGACAGGACCGTGCTGGCCCATAATATCCATCCGAGCGACGGGGAACTGGATCGCATCGGGCAGGCCCAGTGCAGCATTTGCCATTGTCCTTCCAGCAACCTATTCTTGGGCAGTGGGCTATTTCCTCTGTCCCGCCACATCAAACACGGCATTAACATTGCCTTAGGGACCGATATAGGGGCTGGTGTCAGCTTCTCCCTATGGAGCAACCTGTCAGATGCCTATAAGATACAGCAACTGCAAGGGCTAAGCTTGAACCCTGAACATCTGCTTTATTTGGCCACCCTAGGCGGCGCGAAAGCCCTGCACTTGGAAAACGAAACCGGGAATTTCTCAACTGGCAAGAGCGCGGACTTCTTCGTCTTGGATTATACCCGAAGCGACTACCTGTCCGAGCGTTTACGCCGTTGCAATAGCTTGGAAGCGCAGCTTTTTTGCTTGTTGCACCTGGCTTCGGAAAGACAAGTGGAGTCTACCTACGTCAGAGGGCGTCGGGTCTTCTTCTACCCCAGTTAATTACTGATGTTACACAACGCGGTAATGTGCAATCCGTCGGTGTGCAATTGCGCCCTTGTCGACAAAGGGAGCGACGGCGAGCGGAAAAAATCAGTCAGGCCCGTCACTGTGAACCAGGACATTGCCGTATCACCCATCACATGCGCTTTTACGTTGCGTCGTTGCGTGAGAACTTCTCTTGCCTTTCTTGCAATGCGGCATGTCATTCAATGGGCTAAGATTTTTTATCTCACGCAACGGCGCAACGACGCAACGTTAAGAAATGCATAATCTTACAAGGCCCGCCGTAAACTGAAGTTTGCCATCCCCTTCGACAAGCTCCAAGTAGCTTGGACTTGAACTGTTGGGGCAAATGAATTCGCCCATAGAAAAAATTGAATGTTCTCTTGTTTTAGCCAATGCTCTCCTCTATAATTAGCCGTTTATATAAGAATCCACCATGGAGCGAAACTAGCATGAAAACCTTCAGCGCAAAGCCAGCCGAAGTAAAACGCGACTGGTACTTAGTCGATGCCGCTGGCAAGACGCTCGGTAGACTCTCAACCGAGCTTGCGCGCCGTCTTCGCGGCAAGCACAAGGCTGAGTATACCCCGCATGTAGACACTGGCGATTACCTCATTGTCATCAACGCGGAAAAAGTGCGCGTGACGGGTAACAAGGAACAGGATAAAATTTACTACAAGCATACCGGTTACATCGGCAACATGAAATCGGTCAGCCTTGGCAAGTTGCGTCAAACGCATCCAGAGCGGATCATTGAAACTGCCGTGAAAGGCATGTTGCCGAAGAACCCCTTAGGGCGCGCTATGTTCAAAAAGCTCAAGGTATACGCCGGCGACAATCATGGACACCAAGCGCAGCAGCCCAAGTTGCTGGAAATCTAAAACATAAAGTCAGGTCTATCATGGCACAAACGCAGAATTATGGAACAGGTCGCCGTAAATGCGCAGTAGCGCGAGTCTACGCGAAAATCGGCACAGGCAAAATTGTCATCAACAATAAATTGCTGGACGAATATTTCGGGAGGAAGACTGACCGAATGATCGTGTTGCAACCGCTCGAACTGACTGAGCTAGGCGATAAGATAGACATAACTATCAAGGTAGCCGGTGGTGGGCCTTCAGGTCAGGCAGGTGCCATACGGCACGGTATTACCCGTGCATTAATGGATTACGACGAAACCCTGCGTCCAGTTTTAAGGAAAGCAGGCTATGTGACTAGGGATGCCCGTGAGGTGGAACGTAAAAAGGTCGGCTTGCACAAGGCAAGAAGACGTCCACAATACTCGAAGCGTTAAACTCGCTTTATTTTAAAGATATCATCCCGTTCCTAGGGGTGATGGATTGTTGTAACTCATATCATTTGATATTTGGGGGATCGTCTAGCGGTAGGACTACGGTCTCTGACACCGTCAACTCTGGTTCGAATCCAGGTCCCCCAGCCAACCCAAAAAGGGCTTGACCGTCATGGTCTAGCCTTTTTTTTTGGTATCGCCTTGCTTAATTCGAAAATCACAATTTTGGATTTCATAGGCTATTTGAAAAGCCGCTATCCCGTGGTGGAGGAAACCATGGAAACCGCTGAAAAAATAGACGAGTTGGAAAACTTGTTCGCATCCTACCGCCGCGACCTGAGCAGCTTCCTTTTCGACGCATACAGCGTTTTTCATGTCGATTGATTATTTGTTTGTCGTTGGCGGCAAAGGGTTGCCGCCATCCGCGCCACGTTTGAGAAAGTACTCGTGTGCGAAAGCAAAAACGAACCGGCGAGAGTCTTGCTTTCGCTGGCGACGGGATCGCGCAAGACCGTCATCGCCGCCAATCTGTTGTGGCGTTTGCACGAAGCGGGACGGCTAGGCAAACCCGCTCTGTTTCTGTGCGACCGCGACGAATTGAGAGAGCAAGCCTATGAAAAGCTGTCGAAAGCCTTCCCGAAAGGCAGTGTCCGCATCGTCAAGGCCGAGAAAGGCAGGAATCTCGCCAAAAACGCCAAGGTGCATATTGCCACCTACCAAACCTTGGGGCTGGACGGCGAGGCCCAAGATGAGGCCAGTTTCCTGACCAACTATTACCCGGAAAACGCCTTCTCGGTGATTATCATTGACGAATGCCACCGCTCGGCTTGGGGGCGTTGGTCGGAAGTGCTGAAGCGCAATCCCGATGCCATCCATATCGGCCTGACCGCCACGCAGCGCCAGTTGCGCGAGGGCAAAAAGCAAACCGCCGCCGATGCCGAAATCAAAGCCAATAACCTCAAGTATTTTGGCGAGCCGGTGTATGAATACACCCTGATTCAGGCCCAAGAGGACGGTTATCTGGCGGCTTGTGAAATCGTCCGCCTCCAGCCTTCCATAGATTTGAAAATCTACACCTGTGCCGAAGTGACCGCCGCCAAGCCGATTGATGCCCGCACCGGCAAGGCCATCGCCGAAGAGGAAATCAAAGACCAATACACCGCTGACCGCTACGACCATGGATTGATCCTGCCCGAGCGTATCGCCGCGATGTGTGCAGACCTGTTCAAGCGTTTATGCGAGCATGGTGGGCCGGAGCAGAAAGTCATCATTTTTTGTAATCGCGACCTCCATGCCGACCGGGTGCAAATCCAGATGCAAAACCTGTATGTCCAATGGTGCAAGGACAAAGGCATCACCGCCAAGGAGCATTACGCCTTCAAATGCACCGCCGAGGGCGGATCGGAACGCATAGAAACGTTTCGCGGGTCCGGCGAACGCTGCTTTATCGCCTGCACCGTCGATTTGCTGGCGACCGGCGTGGATATTGAACGCTTGAATGCCGTGGTGTTTTTCCGCTATCTGGAATCCTCCATCACCTTTTATCAGATGGTCGGGCGCGGAACCCGCATCCACGAAGAAACCCAGAAATACAAATTCTGGCTGTACGACTATACCGGTGTCACCGCCTTGTTTGGCACGGACTTCATCACCAAGCCCCACAAGCCCAGGAAAGACAAATCCGGTGGTGGTGATGGGGATGACGACGACGATGGCAAACACCGGCCCCCGCTGCCAGAACTGATGAACGGCGAAAAAGTCAGCATCATCCCGCAAGGCCGGTTCATCCTGCAACGTCGCGAAGGCCGGGATGTGCCGATTCCGTTGGACGAATACCGGCAAGAAATGATTTCCCGCGTGTTGCGCGAAGCGGCAACCCTCCATGATTTTCGCGGCCTGTGGGTGGAGACGGAAAAACGGCGCAAGCTCATCAATCATTTGCTCGGCGAGCATTATTCCCCCGACACCGTGCGCGAGTTGATGGACATGGCCGATTGCGACCATTTCGACCTGTTCGCCCATTTTGGCTATCGGGAAAAAGCCTTGAAGCGCGTTGAGCGCGAGGATGCTTTTTTAGAACAGCAAATCCCGTGGTTTGCCTCAATGGATGACAAAGCCGCCATTGTGGTGCGTGGCATAGGCCAGCAATTTGGCGTGGGCGGGACCGATGCGCTAGAGTCGTCGGAATTGTGGAATGTGCCGGAGATTCGCCGCGTGGGTGGGTTTGATGCCTTGCGGACCTTGGGCAAACCGGCGGAAGTCATGCGCGAAGCTAAGGTGAGGTTGTTTGGGGTATGACAATATGCCCGTCGTTCCGGCACAAATTAGTAAGTTATTTCAGCAAAGCTCAAAATACCGTCATTCCGGCATGGACCGCCGGAATCCAGATTGCAGGGATGCCCGAATACCCATCTTCCATGGAAATTAGCCCACAGCTTGGATCGGCGGTGATGTGATACTATCTCATTATGGAAAAACTGCCTTGCGTATATCTTCTAGCCAGCCACCGCCTAGGAACGCTGTATGTCGGCGTAACCTCCAATTTAATCAAGCGCGTTTATGAACATCGCAATCAATTGGTGGATGGCTTCACCAAACGTCATAAAGTACATGAACTAGTCTGGTACGAAGTTCATGAGCGTATGGAAAGTGCTATTTTGCGGGAGAAACAAATCAAAAAATGGTCGCGAACTGCCAAAATTGACCTGATTGAAAAACACAACCGGGAATGGCGGGACTTGTGGCCTGATCTATTCTCAACATCCTAGCCATTTTAAAAATATCGTTGTTCCGGCGATCCCTGCCGGAATGACGGCGTTCGGGAGGCTAAGGTGAGGTTGTTTGGGGTATGAGTTTCAAAACGGTTCAAATTGGCGATTTATTCCCGCAAATTCTAATTGGTGGAACGCCATCGAGAGGAAACCCTAAGTATTTTGGTGGACCCCATGTATGGGTTTCAATTCGTGATATGGAAGGAAAGTATTTAATTGTTGATAGCAATGAAAAACTGTCTGATAAGGGCATAGCTAATTCCAATTGTAAGCGCATCCAAAAAGGGAGTTTGCTTTTCAGCTTTAAGCTTACAGTGGGGCGTGTTGCTTTTGCTGGGGTCGATCTATATACCAACGAGGCAATTGCTGCTTTTGACCCCGAAGATGCCAACAGAAGCAAAATTGACCTTGAATATCTATTTTTAATTCTCCCGGCTATCGCTAAAGCTGATACCTCAATAAATTGCATGGGAGCAGCACTTCTTAACAAAGAGAAAATAGCGCAACTTGAAATTCCGCTCCCTCCAATTGACCAACAACGCCGCATCGCCGCCCAACTAAAAGCCCAACTTGCCGCCGTCGATGAAGCACGACAAGCGGCACAGGCGCAGATAAGCGATTCCAAGCGTCTTATTCCAGCGATTCTGGAAGCCGCTTTTGCAGAGACTAAGGATGGCGATTCAATAAAAATTGGGGATGCCGCCAAAACTGTGAGTGGCACAACGCCATCGCGCAGCCGTAAAGACTATTGGGAACCACCAAAATACCCTTGGGTGAAAACGGGCGAAGTGGTTTTCAACCCAATAACCCGCACCGAGGAATATATTTCGGAAAAAGCACTGGAAGACTGTTCGTTATCGGTTTTGCCCCCCGGCACGGTATTGATTGCAATGTACGGGCAAGGTAAGACGCGGGGACAATCTGCTTTGCTGCAAGTCGCCGCCACAACGAATCAAGCCTGTATTGCCATTCTACCGTGTGAGGCATTCGATCCAGAGTATTTGCAATTCTGGTTAAGCCATTCCTATGAAGTGTTGCGCACACAATCGGAATCAAGAGGCGGCAATCAGCCCAATTTGAATGGTGAAATTCTTAATCAATTTACCGTCCCACTTACTCCCCGAAAGTGGCAGGAAACCCTAGCCCAACAAATCAAGGCTTCCGTTGAGGAAGCTGAACGGTTGCAGTCAGCCCTTAACCAACAAATGAACGATCTTGAGCTACTACCCGCACGCCTCTTCGCCCAAGCTTTTGGGGAAAACTGAATGTCTCCATCCCGTTACGACGCGCACGGCATTTATGATCGTTCCCACGCTCCAGCGTCACCGCAGAGCGGCGGGTTTTGCACTCCCACGCCGGAGCGTGGGAGCGATCAAATACAATGAATTTGAATGGCTTTGCTTAGATTATAACTGATTTCTTTCATGCCCATGTATCGGTATGAGAACCTGAAAGCGATAATGCGAACACATCTTATCTTGGTAAGTCAAATTGACGTACAATAAACCATCGAACCACTTGGATCCATGATCATGCCCACAACCGACTCTGCCCGGATCAACTTACGCACCAGCCCGGAAGCCAAAATGATGATTGAACGCGCCGCAACGCTGATGGGAACTACTGTTTCATCCTTTATGTTGCAACACGCTTATGACGCAGCTCGCCGCGTTGTGTCCGATAATGACACACTGCTGATGTCGCAACAGGCTTTTGAGGCTTTTGTCTGTGCTTGCGAAAACCCACAGGAACCTAACGAGGCTTTGCGTGAACTCATGGCACGGCGTTGATACGCATCGAATTGTTGGCTTCCCGCCATTGCCGCAAGCCGTTTTCTCCCGCCTTGCGCGAGCCTTACCGCTGGCAGGATTGGGCCGCACCAATCAACGAAAAAGCTGAAAGCTATACACCAGAGGGTAAGCGCGTCGGTTGGAAACGGGAAGAACTGAAAAACAAGGATGGCGATTTGTTCGCTTTCATCAATCGTGAATTACTGCCTTATCTGCACCGACTAGACATGAACGCATCAGGTCTACCCAATTTAGCGGCATCACCAAAATAGCGCGTCATTGCCCACATCATGACCGCTGTGGAACGGGTGCGGGTGGATTCTGAGAGCAATCTTTGCGACATCTGGTGTGTTTTCCACTGCTGGCGCGGGTGTGAAAACGAATTTGCTATTTTTCACCAAGGGCAAGAAAACCGAGCGCATTGGGTACTACGACCTTGCCCAAGTGAAGACGGGCAAAAAAAAATCGCCGATGACCTTGGCCCATTTCGGCTGGGGGCCGAATGGCGAGATTCTGGACGACGCGGCTTTGCCGACTTCACTGGTGATGGATTGGCGCGAACAGGAGGGCAACGCCGATAAGCCTTTCCCCAGTTTTGCCAAGATGCTGGCTAAACGCGGCACATCCAGCGGGGAAAGTGATTTTTCTTGGATGGTCGATTTCTCCGCCCGCCGAGCCAAAGCCCACGAAGACATGTCCCCGCATTTGGATGAAGTTGGAAAGCTAAAAATTGAGGCTGTCTCCCTGAAAGAAGAGCTTGCCAAGCTGAAAAAGGCCAAGGCAAGCGAGGAGGAAATCTCCAAATGCCGAGCAGCCCTTGATGTGGTCGAAAGAGCAGGACGCGAAGCCCAAGCTAAGGCCGATGCCATCGACGCGGCATGTTACGATTTGAAGGCGGTGAACCCACGCGCCCGAGTGGAGCAGGACACGAGAACGACGGAGGAAGTCCTTGAGTCCATCGCCAAGCATGGGCGGACGGTGGATGGAGCGCTGGCCAGACTTAAGCAACTGATGGACGAATCGCAGTGAAAGCTAATGCGTTCTCTACGGACTGACCATGATTACATTCCCCCAACCCTTGGAAGTTCTGCTGAATGGCAGCGATTTACAACCAGAAATCCGCAAATATGCCAACCTTGTAGGCAAAATTCTAGTGGACAACAAGCTTCCGTTTTTTCCCGATTACACGGATCATGGCATTGACCATATCAACCAAGTATTAGCGGCAGAAATCGATCTAGTGCCGCCAGAGGTATGGGAGAAAAGCACGAAAGACGCTAGGCCAAGGTTACTGTGTGATGTCGATGCTGTCGTCATTATTGGCGCAACCCTGTTGCACGATTTAGCCATGCACTTGCGCGAGGATGGCTTTTTGGAATTAGTGGGCGAAAACTCGCGCTTCAAACCCTTGCCATGGTTTAAGGATGCCCAAAAAACCCCTAAAGCTGACCGGCCTTGGCACGAATTGTGGCTGGATTATCAAAGCGAAGCCAAGCGTTTCAGCGACAAGGCTTTGGGCAATATTATTGGGCTGGAATCGGTGCGGCAAGGATGGAAGTTTGATAAGCTACCTGAAGACAAGGGCTTATGGGATCGTAATCATCATTTAATCATCGGTGAATTCATTCGCCGCCACCATGCGCGGCTGGCTCATGAAATCGCCATCTATGGCTTCCCCGGTTTGGAGGCCGGAGAATGTGAAGGGCAGATTCCCGCCTTGGGTTCGTCAGGTCATCATTTGCAGCGATTAGCCGATTTAATTGGACTCGCCGCCCGTTCTCATGGCCTATCACTGCGCTTCTGCCAAGACTATTTGGATTTTCAGTATCCGCGCCAACCTAAACCTATGGGTTGTGCCGTGCTTTACCCGATGGCTTTATTGCGGGTAGCGGATTATCTGCAAATCGACCGGCAGCGCACCCCGCCCGCCCTGCTTAAACTGCGGAATCCACAAAGCCCGGTGTCCGTGCAGGAGTGGACCAAGCATCTCGCCGTACAATATATCGGCCCGGCGCGTGACCCACGCGGCAAGATGATTACGGTCAGCCCTGACATCAGCCAAACCATTTATTTGCAATTGCGTGAATTATTAGCCGGGCTTCAACAAGAGATGGATCACTCCACCGCCGTGCTTGACGAAGCCTATGGTCTACGGGGCGATTTAGGCTTGGATCAACTCAAACTGACGACGCGCCGGGTTCATTCCAATCTTGATGATCCCAATTTTCGTGACAGTTTGCCCTATGTCCCTGAGCGAACCGGCTTTACCGCCGATCCCAATTTACTCACGCTGCTAGTCGAGCCACTCTATGGCAAGGAACCGGGCGTGGGTGTGCGGGAACTGATGCAGAACTCCGTCGATGCCGTCCGTGAACTACGTGCTTGGTGCGAAGCCCATGGGAAGCGGGTGGAAGATTTGGACTTGCCGGATCAGGAAGCCGATGTGCAGATCGACTTTATTGATGAGCAAGGCGACGGTAATTGGTTACTGCGGGTCACGGATAAAGGCATAGGCATGACCGCCGATACCATCCAAAACTATTTCCTCCGAGCCGGGGCATCGTTTCGGCAGAGTCCTGAATGGACTAAGGAATTTGTGGACGATGACGGCAAACCGCGAGTGTTACGGGCAGGGAGGTTTGGGATTGGGGCGTTTGCCATTTTCCTGTTAGGGCCGAGATTTAGGCTGTGGACTAGGCATGTGGGGTCTGCGAGTAATGAGGGGTATTGTATTAAGGCTGAGGGAGATAGTCAGATTGTTAAGATTTGGCGGGATAGGATGTTAAAGGTTGGGACGGTTATTGAGGTTGAGATTAGTGAAGCATCAGTCAGGAGTCTGAAACTTAATGGAAAAGACACTTATGATGACGATGATTATAATGAACAAGATTATGTTACAGATTGGTTTTGTTGGGACTGGCCGTTAATTGGTAGGCGCGTTATTCGCGGTGCAAGTACTGAGGTATTCATTCAAAAGCATATTGCAGCCTTACGAAAAATACCTCTTCCATTGGAATGGTACGTCATTCACCCAAAGGGTTTTGATGCGGTGTACTGGACTTTTGAGAACTATCCAAGTTTAGTTTGTAATGGAATAAAAATTTCCAATCTTCTTGATGAAAATGAAGACAAATTCGACTGGCTGGAAGATAAACAATTTAGTAGACCGGTTATCGCAGTCCTTGATAGGTGTGCTAATCTACCGCTGACAATTCAACGTTACGACTTAACAGATGATCTCCTGCCTTTCACTAACGAACTCAGTCGTGATGTTATCCTTTCTTTCATAGCTCATGCGTTGATTTGTGGCCCCACTTCGCGAGCCGAAGCCCATATATTAGCAAAGCAATCCAAGCTGCATCCCCTTGTCAAATATGAAAAAGTAGGAAAAGAAGCGCTCTTCGATAGTCCACTCATATGGTGTTCATCCTCCCGAGCAGTTATCCCCTATGAGCCATGGCTCTATATGCAGTTAATAGAAAAAGGCTGTTTTATTATTGGAGAGGCCACATTCGGACATGTGCAATACCCTAGGTGGATTGACACAGATGGCAAAGAAAATATAAAACTTCAAAAGGAATTTGAGAATCATGCTATTATATCGTGCAACTCTGTATATGAAGATATAATAACAGGACTTAAAATACTCGGAAAGAATTTCGTTGATATTAGAAAAGACGGCTATAAAATGTTTAACAATGATGTGATCGCCATAATACTAGAAATATGCTTCGAAAATAACGATGATCTTATTGATATAGTAAAAAGTAGTTTTCAAGATATTGACTTATCTACTGGAAATATATTTAGATATCCAAAAGGTCCATCTCGTCGACAGGAAAGGTTATACGGTTCAGTGCGATATAATGCGGATTTTAATAATTCAATTAATTTAATTTGGAATTCTATAAATGGATGTGCAGGTCATTATAACTATTGTCGATATATCGCTGAAATAGAAACAAAACCCACCAACCCCCAACCAGAAACCCTACTGGCAAAGATTTGGAATGAATGCCTAGGCCCAAATCCAATACCCTTTGACCCGGAAGCCCGACAAGCTTTAATCGAGAAGGGCAAGCAGCATCCAGAACTGAAACGCCATATCGAAAAGTGGGAGGAAATGAAGGGTACTGGCTCGAAATGGGTGGTCGGCGATGCGGAATAAACCAGCGTTCCCAAGTAAGAACTTGGTAACCAACATGACCTTCGCAATCAGCGTATAATTCAACCATGCACACCCTATTTGTCGAACTTCCTGCTTTCTCCCGCTACCGCCAAAATTACCTAGGGGACGATGAATTCCGCGCTTTGCAAGCTGAGCTATTGGCAAATCCTGAAACGGGCGATTTCATCGAAGGTACGGGTGGCCTTCGCAAGATGCGACAAGCCGAGCAGCGGCGCGGCAAGGGAAAACGCGGCGGTTTGCGAGTCATCTACTACTGGTGGGAAACGGGTCGTCAAATCTGGCTATTCACCCTGTACAATAAGAACGAACTCACCGATCTATCGCCCACAGAACGCAAAGTGCTGAAAGAGAGGTTAAAACAAGAGTTGGAGGCGAGACGATGAAAAGAAATCTGTTTGAAGAACTCAGCGAGGGCTTCGATGCCTTGGCGGAAGAGCGCCAAGGCAAGCGCACACTGAGAAATCACGATGTGGAAACTAGATCGGTGTCGGACTTGCATGCCGCCGAACTGGTGGCGCTGCGGGAGCGGCTACACCTGTCTCGAGCTGTGTTTGCCCGTTACCTATGCATTAACCCACGCACTTTGGAAAATTGGGAACAAGGCCGTGCCAAACCCAACGCCCAAGCAGCGCTGTTGATTCGTTTAGTTGATCGCTACCCTGACACGCTGGATAGGTTGGGGCGAGTTTCACGCTCAGAAGGTACTTAAATGACCAAAAAATCCATTGAAACCCAAGAAAACGCCAATACACAAGAACACATCCAAGATTTGCAACAACGGGCCAAAGAACTCGTCGGCGGCGAACTGTCGTTCTTTGAGTCTGAAGAAATGCCCCAGAAGTTGCGGGAACAGTTCTGGGAGCGCGTGGTGTCCTACGAGGAAGCGGAATGGACCACGCCTTTTGACTTGTTGGTGCGCGGTGGAATGGAACTGCCGGACCCGGAGGAATTGGATGACACCCAACTTGTGCCCAAGCTTTGGGAAGTGATACGCGGTCTGGCGATGCTGCGCATGTTTCTCTATAGCACCAACCACCTCAGCGACCGTGAGCTTTATGAGGAGTTGTGGCATGAGGTGTTGCGGGAGGAAGGCCCGACCATGCCGATTGACGAGGATTCGGCTTGGCACATCGACTTGGTGGGCAGCGGCAGCGAGGAAGATGTTGAGTTATATCTGCGCTATTATGCCGATGATCAAACGCGGCAAGACTGGGCCAAGGACTTCCCAGACGATGCCATGCCGGGGCATGAAACGCCACCCTATGATCGCGACCGGCATTTGCCGGCCCGAGATCAGGCCGAGTGGCTGCATCCACGACATGCATCTTGATATGACGGTTAATCCAAAATGTGTGGATGGCGACTGGCGGAAGTGGCTGGTTTTTTGAAAATGCGTATCACCTGCGTAGCACCAATAAAAAAGGCTTACCGCCTTGTG
>QJPH01000341.1 GCA_003242955.1 Candidatus Methylumidiphilus alinenensis | reverse complement strand
CTCCTAGCGGTGAAAAAATGGCACATAGGCCGTTTTGACGGTCAACAAAAGACGTTGTCAAAACGACGGAACACGCCTGTTGCGCCCTACCGCGTTGAGGGAAGCCCATAGGTGCATTATTATACGCGTTTAAATGATTGGTTGGCATACATTTCTGCAAAAGGTATGTGAAGCATAGAGAAATCTTGATATACAGCATTTTCATCTTAAAAATATACCTAAAACAGACATTTCGTTAAACCTTCAGGTTAACCGAATAACCTGTGCTATCATACCCACTACCAAGTAACTCTTTGATGTTGAAAATGCTGTATTTGATGTTGAAAACGCTGTAGCTGATGAAAGACTACTTGCTAATATTGGTCAGCACAATACTGGTCAATAATTTCGTGCTGGTCAAGTTTTTAGGTCTATGCCCTTTCATGGGCGTGTCGAGGAAGCTGGAAACTGCGATGGGCATGGGTTTGGCAACAACCTTTGTGCTGACCTTGTCCGCAGTGTCGAGTTATTTAGTTGAAACCTACCTATTGGTCCCTCTGGGATTGGAATATCTTCGTGTCATCACCTTCATCGTTGTCATTGCCGTGGTTGTGCAGTTTACCGAATTGGTGGTGCATAAAACCAGTCCTTTGCTCTACCAAGTATTAGGCATTTATCTTCCCCTGATTACCACCAATTGCGCAGTGTTGGGAGTGGCACTGTTAAATGCTCAAGACCGTCACGGGTTAATTGAATCATTTTTATACGGATTCGGTGCGGCTGTAGGCTTTACGCTGGTATTGGTGTGTTTTGCAGCCGTCCGCGAACGGGTGGAGGTGGCGGATGTACCCAAACCATTTAAAGGCAGTTCCATCGCTTTGATTACCGCCGGTTTGATTTCCCTGGCTTTTATGGGTTTCTCGGGTCTAGTCTAGGGCTGAGGTGATTTCTGATGTTAGCATTTTTTGTATTATGTGCAATATTCGCTTTTTTTGGCTTGGTTCTAGGCTATTCCTCCATTCGTTTTAGAGTGGTAGGTGATCCTTTAGTTGATAAAATTGACGCGATTCTGCCGCAAAGCCAGTGTGGGCAGTGTAATTATCCTGGATGCCGACCTTATGCCGCAGCGATTGCGAAAGGAGAAGCCGATATTAACCAATGCCCACCGGGTGGCGAGGATGGGGTGAAGTTGCTCGCCGATTTGTTAGGGCTTGAAGCGAAACCCTTAAACCCGGAACTAGGGATAGTAAAACCCAAGCGCATAGCCGTCATTGATGAAGAAAAATGCATCGGGTGTACGCTATGTATTCAGGCATGCCCAGTTGATGCCATACTCGGAGCGCCTAAATTCATGCATACTGTCATACAATCGGAATGCACCGGTTGCGATTTGTGCTTGCCGCCCTGTCCCGTGGATTGCATCGTTATGGAACCTATATGATGGGGCTTTCTTTCTCAGGGATCACCTCATGTTAAGGCCCTGGCCGTTTAACGGTGGGGTTCATCTAGAAGGCCATAAGCAGGAATCTAATTTTGCACCTTTAATAATTCCTCCATTGCCCAAGACGTTGATTTATCCGTTGCCACAACTTAATAGTGGAAACGGTAACATTCTAGTTGCGTCGGGTGATCGGGTGTTAAAGGGTCAAGCCATTGTTGTCTCTGATAATCCTATGCTTCCTCCAGTCCATGCTGCGAGTTCTGGCTGGGTGAGATGCATCGAACAACGGCCATTGCCGCATCTTTCCGGCTTGACGGGTGATTGTGCCGTCATTGATGTAGACGGATTGGATGAATCCGTCGAATTTCAGGGTTTCCCCAATTATGCCGAGGTGGAACAGGCTGGCTTGTGTGCTAGGATTCACGCGGCCGGCATTGTCGGATTAGGCGGGGCGGCTTTTCCTACCATGGTCAAGTTGAAACCTCCCAAGCACCTTAAGGTTGAAACTTTGGTGTTAAATGGCGCGGAATGCGAGCCGTACATCACCTGTGATGACAGCCTGTCACGTCATTTCCCCCATGCCGTGTTGGGCGGTGCCAAGATACTGATGCACATACTCGGGGTTGCCTGCTGTTTGTTGGCTGTAGAGGAAGATATGCCGCAGGCCATAGCCGCGTTGGAAAAGGCCAAATCGGAAGGCGATTATAGGCAAATTGAAATCGTGCCAGTGCCGGTAATTTACCCTATGGGTGGGGAGCGGCAATTGATCCAAGCCCTGACAGGGAAGGAAGTTCCGACCGATGGCCTTCCTGCCGAGGTCGGAGTGGTTTGCCAGAATGTTGCGACGGCGGCAGCGGTCTACCAAGCCATCACCACGGGCGAGCCGTTGATTTCGCGTATTGTCACCGTCACAGGTCAAGGCGTTCGCAGACCCCAAAATCTGCTAGTGCGAATAGGCACCCCGATTGCCGAGTTGGTGGAACAATGTGGCGGGTACACAGATTCCGCAGAACGCTTGATTCTGGGTGGGCCGATGATGGGCATTGCGTTGCCTACGGACGATATACCCATTACTAAAGCCGCCAATTGCATACTTGTGGCAGGACGGGACGAGGTAGTCGGCGTAAAGCATTCGATGCCTTGCATTCGTTGTGGCGCTTGCGCGACGGCATGCCCGGTCAACCTACTGCCGCAACAATTATACTGGCACTCACGCGCCGATAGCCTGGATCGGGTGATGGCTTACCATTTACCTGATTGCATCGAGTGTGGATGTTGCGATGTGGTCTGCCCTAGCCACATCCCTTTGGTGCAGCATTTCCGGTCAGCCAAAAGCAAAGTTGCCGCAAAAGAACAGGAACGGTTGAAGGCCGGTCATGCTAGGTTTCGTTATGAGGCTAGGCAAGAGCGCAAGCAACGGGAGCAATTGGAAAAGGCTGAGAGTGCAAAAAGGAAGAAAGAGTTGTTGGCTACAGCGTTTTTAACATCGAATAATGCTTGTTGACTTAGTATAATTTTGCAAAGCAATTCACACAATTGATGGTTTGCTTGAGTGTCCTTTATTATTTTTCTTTGTTAAGATAAAAACGCTGTATATAGCGACCATTCATGTTCCGGCATTCCCTGCCGGAACGACGAAGGAAACCTGTGTCAACAGCATTGGCGCTTCCAGGGGGAGTGAACGGTTACCCAAGCCTTGGCTCACTCTGCCAATAAGTTAAGGCAAAAGCTGTAGCCCGGATGTAGCCGCTTTGCGGCGTAATCCGGGATGTTCGTGGCTCGGAAACCCGTATTCCGCTTCGCTTCATACGGGCTACAATTCTTAACTTAATGGTAGTGAAGCCCTGGCTCTAGTCGATAAGGCAATTTCCAAGAACGTTTACCCCCTTTTGCAAAAGGAGGGGGTAGAATGATTTTTTGAAATCGCCTAACACAAGTTTCACCGAGCAAGAAAAACCGTCATTCCGGCAGGGATTGCCGGAATCCAGTCCACAGGGATGTGAAACTGCGGATTGGCAATTCTTCTTGATCGACCGTTGTGCCACCGAAATATCACCATCCATGGCTTCTGGATTCCGGCAATCCCTGCCGGAATGACGAGCTTTTGACACTTGTGTATAACGACGAGAGTTGGAACTTGAGAACCAACGTAAACCAATCAACCAAATAAATGCGCTTCCCTACAGCCCCCTCGCCCCATCTAGCCCCATCAAACAGTGTCAGCCGGATCATGTTGACAGTGATGGGGGCACTGATTCCGGGAATCATCGCTTTGGTTTGGCAATTTGGGCCAGGTGTGCTGGTGCAGATTGCCATCGCTTTAGTTGCAGCTTTGACTGCCGAAGCGATGGTGTTATTACTGCGCAAGCGTCTGGTTTTGCCAGCGCTAATGGATGGCAGTGCTGCCGTGACCGCTTTGCTGCTGGCAGTTTCACTGCCGCCGTTGACGCCATGGTGGATGACAGCTTTTGGAACCCAGTTTGCGATAGTAATTGGCAAACAACTTTACGGTGGACTTGGGTTTAATCCTTTCAACCCAGCCATGGTTGGTTATGCGGTGTTGCTGATTTCCTTTCCCCGTCAGATGACCGCTTGGTTGCCACCCGTGGATTTGTCAGGCTTCAGTTTAAGCTTTGCCGATGTGGCCTCTGTGATTTTTCAACAAGAATCCTCTTTGGCATACGATGGGTTAAGCCAAGCCACCCCACTGGACCTATTGAAAACGCAACTGGGCTTGCAAACCCATTTGGATGAAATCCAGTCCGCAGGGGTATTTGGCGGCTTGTCAGGTAAGGGTTGGCAGTGGGTGAATTTTTGGTTTTTGGCGGGAGGGCTGTGGCTATTATGGCGTGGCATTATTGACTGGAGAATACCTTTGAGCTTTTTGGGTAGCCTGTACCTGATCAATATGTTTTTCTTTTTGTACGATTCATCCATCTACCCGAACCCCTTATTCCATTGGTTTAGCGGTGCGACTATGCTGGGTGCGTTTTTCATTGCCACCGACCCGGTCAGTGCATCGACCACGCCACGCGGAAGACTGATTTATGGCGCATTGATTGGAATTCTTGTTTTTGTGATCCGCAGTTGGGGAGGCTATCCAGACGGCGTGGCTTTTGCTGTGTTATTGATGAATTTTGCCGCACCGACCCTAGACCATTACACCCGTCCCCGCGTAGTTGGGCATAGACGATGAACCCTACCCTTAAAACCATGGTCTCCGCTGCAGCCATACTTGGCCTATTTTCGGTGTTAGGCATGGGTTTGGTGACATGGGTGCATGATAGTACGGCGGCGCGTATTGAGGAGAACCAGCGCCAGACACTACTGCACAGTTTGCAGAATCTGATACCCGCTGACCACTATGACAACGACCTGCTTGCCGATGCGGTGCAGATCAGTTTGTCGGAACGGGGGTTGAAGCCGGTGACGGTGTATCGGGCGCGAAAGTCCGGCAAGCCATTTGCAGCGGTGTTTTCGACGGTTGCCCCAGATGGCTATAGTGGCGAAATACGCTTGTTAGTCGCGGTCAAGGCCGACGGTAGCTTGGCTGGAGTTAGGGTTCTAGAGCATAAGGAAACACCCGGTTTGGGCGATCTGATTGACGAAAGCAAATCCCGGTGGATTTTGGGCTTTGATGGGCTTTCTTTGGGCAACCCTCCTGAAAAGCAGTGGAAGGTCAAGCGGGATGGAGGTTCGTTTGACCAGTTCACCGGGGCAACGGTGACGCCTAGGGCGGTGGTGGAGGCGGTTAAGAATATATTGTCATTTTTTAAAGCTAATCAGGAAAAGGTGTTTTTTGAACAAAAGCAAAGCGGAGATATGTTTTTTTAGAAATGAAGTGAAATAATAAAGTCAATAATTTTTTCTTTACATAAAAGAAAATTTTTCGTATAAATTGGACCATGATTAATCATTTGAAAAATTTTCTGGATGGCGTAAGTAATGTTCTGGCTCTGTGGCCGGACGAGGATTATGTGCGTCCGCAACGTGGCGATTGTTTGACGGACTATGATTATTTGCGTACAGATATGGGACAGGTCGCCAAAGATATGCGCAAGGCACTGAAAAAGCAGAAGCATGGCCAAACAGACGACCGCAAATCTGCGTGAACGAGGCAGAGAACTCACGGTTCAGCAGCACGATACTGATTCTCACCTTATTCCCGTCGCTCAGCTTGAGCGTCTTCATGAGTTTCGTCCTGACCTAGTTGATTGGGTTATACAACAAACCGGCCTTGGTCATCGTTCAGCCCGCATAGTCATTAATTCTCAGTTTGGCTGACCGACGCATCTACCGAACGGACGGAGGAGCGTCAAAACCGAGTCGGTTTCGACGGAGTATCGTATCTTCGGGCGCAGCCTCCAAGACCGACTCGGTTTTTCACCCAAAGGGCTGAACGATGACCAAGGCCAACAAACCCAAGCTAACGCAGAACATCGAATTAGCTCATAGACCAGTTGACTTGGAGCCATACCACAAAATCGCTTACGACGGCTTATGGAAAAACAACCAAGCCTTGGTTGCATTGCTCGGCCTGTGTCCTCTGTTGGCGGTTAGCAATTCGGTGGTCAACAGCTTGGGGCTAGGTTTGGCGACGACGTTTGCCTTGGTCTTTTCCAATACGATGGTTTCGCTGATCCGCAACCTCGTCAGTCATGAAGTGCGTTTGCCGGTGTTCGTGCTGGTGATTGCATCCAATGTCACCATCATTGATTTGTTGATGAATGCTTTTTTTCATGACTTGCATAAAATACTTGGAATTTTTATCCCGCTGATTGTCACCAATTGCGCCATCATAGGCCGCGCCGAAGCCTTTGCCTCCAAGAATACGGTGGACAAGGCCTTGGCGGATGGGTTTTTCGTCGGACTAGGGTTTACCTTGGCATTGGTGGCTTTGGGTACGATACGTGAGTTGATCGGTACCGGAACACTGTTTGGCCGGGCGGATTTGATGTTTGGCGACATTGCCAAGCATTGGTCTATTGAAGTGTTTCACGATTATGGCGGTTTCCTGCTCGCCATCTTGCCACCCGGTGCGTTTATTGGCTTGGGGTTGATGATTGCCGTTAAAAATGTGATTGATGCAAGAGGCAAGTGACCCGTTTTGGTGTCAGCAATTCTCATTTTGGCAAAGATTGTAAAGGCGGGTTTTGAACCCGCCCCTACGGGTCAGGTTTGTGGGATAATTCCCGTCATTCAATGACTTTCCCCCAAACACAGCCATGAGCGAACAACGCAAAATCCTCGTCACCAGCGCATTGCCCTATGCCAATGGTCCCATCCATTTAGGCCATCTGGTCGAATACATCCAAACCGATATCTGGGTGCGCTTTCAGAAAATGCGCGGGCATGAGTGCCATTATGTCTGCGCCGACGACACTCACGGCACACCCATCATGCTGCGGGCGGAGAAGGAAGGCATAACCCCGGAGGAATTGATCGCCCGTGTCCATGGCGAGCATTACCGGGATTTTCGGGGTTTCCATGTCGAATTTGATAATTACGATACGACCCATTCCGAGGAAACCCGCCATTATGCCGAGACGATTTATCAACGCTTGAAGGAACGCGGTCTGATAGAGTCCCGCGCCATCGAGCAATATTACGATCCAGTCAAGGAAATGTTCTTGCCGGATCGCTTCATCAAAGGCGAATGCCCCAAATGCCACGCCCAAGACCAGTACGGCGATTCTTGCGAAGCTTGCGGCACGACGTATACCCCGACCGATTTGATTAACCCTTATTCGGCGGTTTCCGGCGCGGCCCCGGTGCGCAAGGAATCGGTGCATTATTTCTTCAAATTGTCCGATCCGGTTTGCCAGCAATTCCTTCGCGAATGGACTACTGGGCAAAGAACGGAGCATCCACCGCTACAACCTGAAGCCGCCAATAAAATGCAAGAATGGCTAGGTTCCGAGAGTGATAACCGCTTGTCTGATTGGGATATTTCCCGTGACGCGCCGTATTTTGGCTTTGAGATTCCCGATGCACCGGGCAAGTATTTCTATGTCTGGCTGGATGCGCCGATTGGGTATATGGGCAGTTTCCAAAACCTATGTGATAACAAATTAACCGATCTAACAGCGGGAGATCGGTTGATTTTTAATGATTATTGGAGCAAAGACTCGAAAACCGAGCTTTACCATTTCATCGGCAAAGACATCCTCTATTTCCATGCTTTGTTTTGGCCTGCGATGCTGGAACATTCCGACTTCCGTACCCCGACGAAGGTTTTCGCCCATGGTTTCTTGACCGTCAACGGTGAAAAGATGTCCAAATCCCGTGGCACGTTCATCACGGCGGATAGTTATCTAAAACAAGGATTAAATCCCGAGTGGCTACGATATTACTACGCATGCAAGCTGAATGGGACGATGGAGGATATCGACCTGAATCTGGAAGATTTTGTTGCGAGGGTGAATAGTGATTTGGTGGGGAAATATGTAAATATTGCTGCGAGAACAGCCAATTTCATAACTAAGCAATTCGATGGAAGGCTTTCCTCATTTGATTTGAATGAGCAAGAAAGGTCTGAGTTAGACGTATATAACAAACACGTTAAACAGGATGAAATTGATTGGGAGGCTAATTCACTTGAAGACGATTATAGAATTTTACCTAGAAGGTTGGAAGGTGGAGGAGATAAAGGAGCAATATACAATCCAAGTAACATGGTGGCTAGATTTATATGGGCGAGAAAACGTATTGAGCTATTATACGAGGCTAGGGACTTCTCAAAAGCTATTCGTGCAATACAGGAACTCTGCGATTTGGCTAATCAGTATGTAGCAACAATGGAGCCATGGAAACTGGCAAAACAAGAAGGACAATCTGAAAAGCTTCATGAGGTTTGTACCGTCAGCTTGAATTTATTCAGACTCCTGACACTTTATTTGAAGCCTGTGATACCGCGTTTAGCCAAGCAAGCAGAGGATTTTCTCAATATCCCATCACTTCAATGGTCTGATGCGGAAAAGATATTGAGCAGACACTCAATAAATCCCTACCAACACCTAATGACCCGCATTGAACCCAGACAAATCCAAGCCCTAGTCGAAGCCAATAAACCAACACTGCAAGCGACAGAACAACCGGAACCCCATTCCGAACAGCGCCATGCCGAGCATCAGCAACATGCCATTCAACCTATAGCCGATACCATCGGCATTGAAGAGTTTGGCAAAATCGACCTGCGCATCGCCCGTATCGTTAAAGCCGAACAGGTCGAAAAGGCAGACAAGCTATTAAAACTGACTCTGGACATTGGCGAAGAACAGCCACGCACAGTTTTCGCTGGCATCAAATCGGCTTATGAGCCCGCGCAATTGGAAGGCAAGCTGACGGTGATGGTCGCCAACCTCGCCCCGCGCAAGATGAAATTCGGGTTGTCCGAAGGCATGGTGTTGGCGGCGAGCGACGAGCGCGGGGGGCCGTTTGTATTGTTTCCCGACCAAGGGGCAATGCCGGGTATGCGGATTAAGTAAATAAACGATAAGGTCGAGTTAAATATCCAGCCCTGCTTCAGACTGACTGCGAAATGACAAGGCCAAAAGAAAAGTGTCACGCAACGACGCAAAGGCGCAACGTGTAAGGTGATTTACAATAATGAATCTACCAAAAGCTTTGTCCACGAACACGAAAAGCACGAACAAGACTTGCTTTTGTTCGTGTTTTTCGTGCCTTTCGTGGACTGTATTTTTTGCCTACGGATCAGATTTTGATGGGATGTTCTTTTCATTGAAATCACCTAAGGCTCTTTACGTTGTTCCTTTGCGTCGTTGCGTGAGCCATCTTTTTTCTTTGTAATGGTGAAGTATTCCGTAAAGGCTAACTGGTACGATTGCTCAGAGCCAAGGACAAGCTTATTCGTAAGCGTTCACTCCCCCCTGCCTTTTCCTGGGAACGCGGCCATCTTGGCCGCCATTTCAGCGGGCGAGACGCCCGCGCTCCCAGGGGGGAGTGAACGCTTACGCTTATTCCACCCCTCTTAACAACTCATCCAGCCAGCTTGTTGGCAGTATGCGTTTGAGGTAGCCAAACAAATAAGTAGGGAATGTGACGTAATACCGCGCTTGAGGCCGTTTGGATTCCAGTGCGTGGATGACCCGCTTCAAGACCGCTTCCGGGCCTTCGGTAAACGGCGTGGCCGGACCTTGTTTCAACAGCCGTGCTTCCATAGCTTGGTAGCGTTTGCGGTGGAAGCTGGTTTCCGGGTTGATGTTCTTCTGGTATAGCACGAAGGCATTGTCGCGGAAGCGGCTCCTGATCGGGCCGGGTTCGACCAGCGAGACATAAACCCCACTGCCGGCCAACTCCAACCTAAGCGTGTCGGCGAAGCCTTCCAGCGCGTATTTGCTGGCGTTGTAGGCACCCCGGTACGGCATGGCGGCGAAGCCCAAAATTGAGCTGTTGATGATAATCCGGCCTTCGCCTAGCCTACGCATCACGGGTAGAACCAAGTTGGTCAGTTCCAAGGTTCCGAAGACATTGGTTTCAAACTGTTCGCGCACCACCTCCCGCTGCAAGTCTTCCACTGCACCCGGTTGGCCGAAACCGGCGTTGTTGAACAGCCCGTAAAGCTTGCCGCCGGTGGCATCTAGCACCGCATCCAAAGCATGACGGATAGAGGCGGAATTCGATATATCCAACTGGAAAGCCTCAAAGCCTTGTTCTTTTAACCGCTCCACGTCTTCCTGTTTGCGGGCCGTGGGAAACACCCGGTAGCCGTGCTCTTTCAAACCCTCAGCGCAGCACAAACCAATGCCGGAGGAGCAGCCAGTAATCAATACCGATTTGATGCTCATACCAATATACAGCGTTTTTAACTATATGCTTGACCTATAGACATATGCGTCTTCAATGAAGACACCATTGATGGAGTTGCGTGAAAATCTAATGCCCGAAATGCCGATGCCAGTTCCTATTAACCGCAGCAATTGAACTATTTGGTGATCGACTCCAGTAACACTGATGTCATTCAAAGAAAGCACGGATTCCTCTTCATCGGCCTGCTGGTTTGCGGAAACAACTCGCTTATAGAAGTTTCTTGGGCCTTCAGATGCCACGAGTGTGGAGGCGATAATTAACTTCCAAAGTCTTTCTTCTTGGAAAAACAACCAAAAAGCACTCTTAACCTCTGATTTATCCACATCAAGTCGCTCTACTAATTTAGCACCCGCTTTGATCATTTGCTCTGACAGCATATCTGTTACCAATATGTCTTTAGCCATGCCAGCACTCCTGAGTTTTCGTCCGTAATCGCGTTGAAAAGATCATTTGCCTTTGTTTGTTCGATGCTACATTCATATCTGGCTGATTCTGACCAATCCTTTGCAGTTGCCCAGCTTACCTTGAACTCGTCGTCCATTTGTTCTAGCTCTTGCCTAAGACCTGCAACACCGAGCAGTTGTGTCAAATCGTGAGAATAACTGTCTTGTGCCAATTTTTTGTTCGGGAAATCATATTGATTGACTTGCTTTGCGATGCAAGCTTTTAATGCACACTCTATAGCATACCCTGCCAAGTAGTAGGCTCCATGAAAATTACCAGAAGTTAGCAAAACTGCTGCTTCTGATATTCTAATGTCCACAAGTTTTTCTAAGTCCGCTTTATTCATCTCTTGACCTGATTAGCAAGATCTTTCCGCTAAACTCAAAACACCGCCGGAACCTTGGCTCCATGGATGGCATGGATTGGTGGCATCCCTGCAATCTGGATTCCGGCGATCCATGCCGGAATGACGGCTTTGTCAACATCATAGTATATTACACCACCCCAACCACCCCCCTCTGCCCCAGATCAAGAAGTATATCAGAACCATACTTCAAGATCGGTTCTGGGTCGGTCACACCAAGTTCTTGCGCGATTTGCAACAGGCATTCCTGGGCGAGTGTCGCGCCTTCAGTTTGCAGGATTTGCAGCAGGCGGAAAGTCGGCGGGTTCACTTCCATAAAGCGCACCTCGTCTTCCCTGTTGCGGTAGGCAACTACGCAGGTGGTTTCGGCGGGTGCTTCCCACGGCTGGTAGTCTTTGCCTATCCGCTGCACAGGGAAGCGGTAGGCCAAGGGCCAAGCCACCTCGGACAGGCTTATGCTGCATTGCAACGGGTTTTCTTCGAGTTGCGGGCTTGCCAAAGGGGCTTCCCCTTCGGCAATGGATAAAGCCAGTTCCACCCATTCGTAATGGGCCAGTTCCAGCAGAAACGGCGGGTCTTCAGGGTGGCCGACACGCTCATTACTCAAAAAAGCCAGGAACTCTTCGGGAAATCCGGAGAAATAAGGCGTGGTGCTGCGATGGTGGGCGAAGAAGTCTTGCATCAACTCCAGCCAATGCGCCTCGTCCAGAAGTTCCTTCAACACAGGGAAACCGCTGCCGATGAAGTTCATCATGTTGTTGAAGAATAACTCGCGGTACATGGCGACCCGCTCGGGCTTGAGTCCCGGCGGTGCGGGGTTGTGTCCGGGGTCGCGGATGTGGGCGGCAAAGGCGTATTGGATTTGCTGGAAGTTTGGTTTAGCCATGTTGAAACTTCGGGTTGTTTTGGATGCTGCGGATGGTCTCCACTTCCTGCATTAATTCAGCCAAAGGCGGGATGTTGAAGTCACGTTCAAGCAGCGTGGGGAAAACGCCAAAACGGTCATAGGCACTATCCAACAACTTCCAGACCGGGTCGATGATGGTTGCGCCGTGGGTGTCCACTAGGAAATCCGCTGCTTCCACATAATGGCCGGCGATATGGGCGTAAACGATACGCTCACCGGGTATGGCACACAGAAAGGCATTAGCGTCGTAGCCGTGGTTGACGCTATTGACGTGAATGTTGTTGATGTCGATCAACAAGCCGCAGTCGGCCTCTTGTAGCACGGCATTGAGGAAGTCAATCTCTTGCATTTCTTTGCCGGGTGCGGCGTAGTAGGAAATGTTTTCAATGGCGATGCGTTGTTCCAAAATATCCTGGACCCGGCGGATGCGCGATGCCACATAATCCACCGCCTCACTTGTGAAGGGAATAGGCATCAGGTCGTAGAGCAAGCCGTCGTCACCGCAGTAGCTTAGATGTTCACTATACAAACGGATTTGATGCTCGCTTAGGAAGGCTTTTAGTTCAAGGAGAAAATCCTCATCCAATGGGGCAGGTCCACCCAGTGAAAGGGATAGTCCGTGGCAGACAAAGGGAAAGCGTTCGGTCAAGGCGCGGAATTGTTTGCCGAGCCGACCGCCGAAGCGCATCCAGTTTTCTGGTGCGACTTCGTAGAAATCAACGTCCGGCGGTGTGCGCAGCACCTCTTCGGCGAAGTCGCGCCTAAGGCCAAGGCCAGTGCCTTGGGCGAAGAAATTGGGTGGGTTCATTTGGCGAGATAATCAATCAGGCCGGTAAAGACCGGCCTGATTCGGTTGAGTTACTTTGTCGCGGGGGCTGCGGGAGCCGCAGGCGCGTCCATCTTCATGCCGGGGGCACATTTTTTTTCTAGGGCTTTCGTGGTGGGTGTGGCTGCTGGCGGTGTACCCATGTTCATCATGGATGCGCCACATTTCATTTCCGGGTTGTTTTTCATGACGTCGGCACCGCATTTGGATTCCGCAGGCTTGGCCGCAGTATCCGCAGGTTTGGCTGATTCGCCTGCTTTGCCCGGATAAGGGACGACTTCCGCGACCTGGGTGTAGCCCGAGGCCAAATCTTTTAGCGCGAAGGGGTTCTCCGCTGCGTTGACGACTCCTGCGGACAGGGAGGTGACGATGCTCGCGCCAACAACGGCGGCAAAGGAATTCTTGTTTTGTTTCATGGGTGTCCTCGTGGTGGTTTTAATGCTTGAGAGTCTTGTGCGTAGTCACAGTGGCTTTGACCAGTAAATTAGGCAAAGGTGCGATTGCGCAGTCAACAGGGCTTGGCTTGGACTGAGCAAGTTTTTATGCGCCCAAGTCGGTCTATTTTTACACAATGGCGTTGGTTTGTGCAGTCTATGGAATAAGCTTATTCACTTAATTTTCAGTTTTGTCTGCGTATTCGCACAAATCGGCAATGACGCAACTGCCGCAACGCGGTTTGCGGGCGATGCAGGTGTAACGGCCATGCAGGATCAGCAAGTGGTGGGCATCTTGCTTATGCTCCTTGGGTACATGGCGATCCAGCTTTTTTTCGACCTCCGTCACGTTTTTGCCGGGGGCTATTCCTGTGCGGTTGGATACGCGAAAAATGTGAGTGTCAACGGCGATGGTCGGTTGTCCGAAGGCGGTGTTTAAGATCACATTGGCTGTTTTGCGTCCAACGCCAGGTAGGGCTTCCAATTCTTCGCGTGTGTTTGGTACTTCGCCGCCGTGTCTCTCTAGCAGCAACCGGCTTAGTTCGATGATGTTTTTGGCTTTGCTGTTGTATAAGCCAATGGTTTTGATATGCTCTTTTAAACCTTCCTCGCCCAATAAAAAAATGGCCTGGGATGTATTGGCAACCGGGAACAGCTTGGCCGTGGCTTTGTTGACGCCTTTGTCCGTGGCTTGGGCCGACAAAACTACCGCGACCAATAACTCAAAGGGTGTGGAATAATTGAGTTCGGTGGACGGGTCAGGGATGGCTTGGGCAAGCCGGTCAAATAGTTGGCGGCGTTTATCGGCGTTCATGCGAAACAGGTTCGATTAACAGGAATTGGCCTTTAGTCCCATCCCGTAATAGGTTCAAGAACCGGTCAAGCTCGTTGGCGGGCAGTTTGGCTGTCATTCTAACTCCTTTTTCGTTGTAGTCCTCAGAACGGTCCTCGGCGGTACAAGTGTCGAGGGCGTGATAGAGGGTGCTGATGTGTTCAAAGCCGGTTTCTACAAGGATGGGTACTTGGGGAGATTCCACCTGCTTTTCCGCCGTCCTTAGCGCTTCGGCAGCAGTACCGCCGTAGGCGCGCATCAAGCCGCCCGCCCCCAGTTTGATTCCACCCCAGTAACGGACTACGCCGACAACCACATGATCCAAATCCTGCCCCTCGATGGCCCGAAGAATGGGTTGTCCTGCGGTTCCTCCCGGTTCGCCTCCGTCACTGAAGCGGTACTGGCCGTTGATGCGGTAAGCCCAACATAAATGGGAAGCGTCAGGGTGTCGGGACAGCACATCACGCAAAAATTCAAAGGCTTTTTCCTGGGTCTCCGCCCGTGCCGCGTAAGCGACGAAGACCGATTTTTTGACCTCCTCTTGGTGGGTGGAGATGCTTTTGAGTGTGGTGAAGGATTTCATGTGCGTAATCTTAACATAGCTAATATTACGCAGGACCGAGTAAGGGGAGCAGCTCATCACCTAATCAGTATTGTACCCCCCGTTGCAAAGGGGGGTAAAAATTTTCTGAAATCTCTTAAATAAACGCAAACACTCCTTCGGCAACCAATTCGCCCAAGGGTCGGCGTGGGCTGGGCTGCTCGCGTTCTTGCAGACTTGCAGGCAGCAGCGATTTGTCACCAAGCCTGCCTATGGCGACGGCGGCTTGTAGTTCGTAACCGTCAGGCACACCCAAGGCTACACGGGCTTTGTCCTTGTCGTAGCCGCCCATGGCATGGGTGTGCCAGCCGGACAATGATGCCTGCAAGGCCAAGCTGGCCCATGCCGCACCTGTGTCGAAGGCGTGGCTGGTGGCCGGGCTGGCCTCAGTCTTGCCAGGTGGAACGAACGTGGTCTTGGACAGCAAAATCACCAAGGCCGAGGCATTTTGTGCCCAGCCACGGTTAAATTCAAACAATAGCTCTAGAAAGCGTCCCCAATGTTCCGTGCCGTTTTTAGCGTAGATGAAGCGCCAAGGCTGGGAATTGTAGGATGACGGTGCCCAACGGGCGGCCTCAAAGAAGATCAACAGCGTCTCGTCGTCAATGGGTTCGCCGGTAAAGGCTCGGGGGGACCATCTTTCGATAAATAAGGGGTCGATATCGTGTTCGGGGATGCGGGTT
>QJPH01000192.1 GCA_003242955.1 Candidatus Methylumidiphilus alinenensis | reverse complement strand
TTTCTTGACGGCTTCGGTAGGTGGCTCCTTGGCGAAGGACTCAGCCATTTGAACATTCCATGTATTGCGCTTGGCTTCCTTGGTTTCCTGCCCTACGACCTTGCCGGAATCGTCGCGCACCGGCACGGTGATGGTGACCGGTTGGTTGCCCTCGTTGGCGACCGCTACCTTTTCACCGATCTTCGCGCCTGATTCCTCGATAGCCCGTTTCAGATCGACTCCCCACGAAGTTTTTTCAACGCCTTTGCCGTCGCGGGTCGTCACGAAATAAGACGCGGTGTTTTTTTCATCATGAAGGTACTTGTCGGCACCATGCGCAACCAGTACACCGACAATGCCTTTTATGGCTTTATCGTCAATGGTTCTTTCTGGTGCTTGAGCTTGTAGTTCTGGTTTCGCGGGAGCTTGGGCAGCGGCAGGAGCGTTAGGCGTTGAAGCCGTGGTATCGGCAGTTGGAATACCGCCCCTATTGGGTACGGTTTTATCGCTGTCATTTTCGCCTACGCGAAAATCTTTGGCATTGGCGGGAGAATCCGCACTCTCAACATTATTGGCTTGTCGATCATTTGAGCGTTTGGCTAGGTGTGCCTTATCCTGTTCCGAAGGCTCATAGCCTTTGACATGCATTCCACGCGAAGCCGCTTCAAGCCAGACCTCACGCCGGAAAGCCTCAGAGCCGGATACTTTGATTTCGTCCCATCCACGGGCCTCCGCAATGCGAACCATGGATTCGGCGATTTGTTCGCTGTTGGAGCGCGTCTCAAGCTTATTGCCCTTGTCCTCGAAGGCCAGCACATCGGCATTTTTCGGATGATAATATTTATCCCCGACACGCAGGTATTGTTTTTCAATCTCCTTGGGAACCAGAAGCTTTGCCTCTTGGCTGGCGGTGAAAACTTCGTCAGATTCAACCTTGTTATCAAAGGTTTTCTTTGGATGGGTTTCTTGTTGTGCCTCGTCAGCTTTTTTCAACCATGCGGCACGTTTGGCCTCTTCCTTTTCATCATCAAGCTTTTGACGCTTTCTTTCGATGTCCGGCTCAATCGAATTAAGGCCCAATGCCTCTTGAACCTGGGCAGCGTCACGGGCGCGAATGTCGGCCAGCCGGTCTTTAGTTGCCTGATCAATGACGATGGTTTCAGGCGTGGCTTTGCCGGTATCTGTCGATGGATTTGGATTTTCAGGGGCAGCACCGGCTAGATTTTGTTTTTGTGCGTCCATCTATAATTTCTGTTTTTGAGTGGTTAAATGGTTTCTAGTGCTACGCGGGTTCTACGCCAGCCTCTAAACACCGGATAACTGCGTAAGCGTTTAAAGCATCAATATCCATAGTCCCCTTGGCAGGGACAGTAATATTTGAGTATTCGACATCAAACGCTTTGAAGGAAAACTTATCCAGTAATGGAATGTCTGCCGGGGTTGCATCGCGCCTTATCGTGACCGTCTGTGTCGTTGTTGGTTGTTGGGGCATGGCAACCGTGACAGGTTCGTTATCACTGCCAATGAGTTTGTGGTATTCCTCAAGGCTGATTAACGGGACAGCGGCGGCGAGTTCGCCCCGATTGATGGCGTGGTCCATTTGCAATTGATTGGGCAGCTTTTTCCCCAATCTACCCAAAGAAGCGGAAACCAATTTGAGCCTATCCATGTAATCGGCGCTTTTGTAGTAGACGATCTTTTTAGCCAAGATAGGCGGTAGATTTTCAAGAATAACCAGTTCCTTGTCTTGCCCAAGGCCCGTGATTTCTTGCGGCAGCATGAGCGCACGGCGTTGGTCAGAAATGTTTTCCGATTTGTTCCTTTTTGAAAATAGCTCTTTGCCCTTGGATTCGGAAACGCCCTTGACGGTCTGGTAGCCGAGCCACTCGGATATGTCCTTCGCGGTTTGGGTTTCCGAGGCTTTGGGCGGAAAAACAATTTGCAGGGCGTGATTGGTGGTGAAGGTCTGGGCGGCATCCTTGCCGTAGACTTCCATCAATTGGGAAGGGCTTTGAATGATCGGCATCATGCGCAACCCGTAACCGGCAATGTAGCTAATGCCTTTGGAGAGGATTCCCATCTTGCCAATGGCGGTGAATTCGTCCATGAGTAGAAGGCAGGGGTATTTGAGTGCCTTATTCTGGTTGGGGAGTTCGCGGGTGTTCAAGTCAATCAATTGCTGGAACAGCAAATTCATCAACGGGGCCAGCCGCTCCAAGTTGTCAGGGGTGACGCCCAAGTAGATGGACATGCGTTTCTTACGGATGTCGCGCAAGTCAAAATCATTGGCACTGGTCGCCGCATCGACGAGCGGGTTCATCCAGAGTTCCAGCCGTGACCGAAACGAGGTGATGACACCGGCACGGGTGTTTTCCGAAGAGATCGAGATATAGCTGTTCAACGCCCTGCAACACGCCGGGCTTAGGGGGTTGTCCGACGCGGCCCTTGCGTTGATGAGGGTGGCAAAATATACCGAGCCATCGCCATTGGCCAGACTCTCGCGTAACACTTGACCTAGGGTGACCAGCTTTCCGGGGGTTTCGATCAAATACAGAACCACACCGAGGAAAAAGCTCCGAGGGGTAGCCGTCCAAATCACGTCAGTCCCCGCCTGATCGGGAAAGAGCATGTTGGCGATTTTTTGAACGTCATCAATCCTAAAGTTGGGATCTGAATTGATGTAGTGAAGCGGATTGTAGCGGTGAGTCCGGTAATCCGTCGCAGCCGGGTTGAACAAGTAGCACTCCTGCCCGTATTTGCGGCGGTAGCCACTGGTAATGTTCCAGTTCTCTTGCTTGATGTCGAGGACGACGACGCTATCAGGCCAGTTGAGCAGGTTGGGAATGACCACGCCAACCCCCTTGCCGCTGCGTGTGGGGGCGGACATGATGACGTGTTGCTGTCCGGCGAACATCAGGTATCGGCCGGCATATTGGCCGACGATCAAACCTTTCTCACCTAACAGGCCGGACTTTCTAATTTCACGGGGTTTGGCAAACCTTGCATCACCGAACAGGCTACGCTTGCTTGGAATCAGCAAAACCAACAAGGGCGATGTGACCAGCACGAAAGCAACGCCGCCGGTAATGAGCAGCCATTGCCCCACGGCCTTGTCAGTCCGGTAGTGATACCAATATTGGTAATAGGTGACGAGGTTCGCACTGTTGTAATCCTTGTCAAAGGCCAGCAACAGAAAAGCCCCTGAGAGATACGCCCATACACCGGTCATGGCAAACAGCAGGATGATTGCAATGCTGGTTTTAGCCCAAAAGCTTTCGCTTATGCTCTGGGTCATAGTAAACCTCCTTGAGTTTCCGTTTTGAGTAATAGAGAACGATGTCCAGGGTCGTGAACAGGCGGTTTTTGATGTAGGCGACATCCAAATGGGCGCCGGTTTTGCTGTCCTTTATCAAAGCCGTCAATTGCTCAAACGCTTCGTAAGCGCCGTTGGCATGCATCGTCGAGATGGAACCGGGGTGGCCGGTGTTGACGCTTTTGACGAACTCCCACGCCTCGTCCCCGCGCAACTCGGCCAGTAATATCCGATCCGGCTTCATGCGCAGGCAGGAGGCTAAAGCTTGCTTGGGGCTGACCTTGGAGCCGCCCTCGTCTTCCCGCGAGTAGAACAAATGAACCTTGTTGGGATGCTGGTTCAAAAAAATCTCATGCACGTCCTCGATGGTTATCAGGCGTTCCGTGGTTGGAATGCTCCGTGTCAGGCTTTTCGTTACCGTAGTCTTGCCCGATCCCGTCTTGCCGACGATCAAGATGAGAATTGCTGATAATAAGATAAGGGCTTACGCCCATTTCAGATAAGACAGATGCGCAGACAGCACTGGCGTTTCGGTGCTGATGGCATGGTGATTGTGAGTGGTTTATTGCTTGGGTTGAGCCAGTAATGCTTTGAGCCGTTCAATTTCTGCTTGTGCAGATTCTTTTTCTTGCAAAGCGGCTTGCTCACGCTGTAAAGCCGCTTGCTTTTCCATCCGTTCTCGCTCTAAATCCTGTTGAGCCTGTTCCATTTCTTGCTTAATCCTCTCCATTTCCCGATGATCTTCCTCTCTCTCAATTTGAATAGTCCGTTGTTCGCGCAGATAGTTTTGCCGTGCTTGGTAGGCGTGGTAATCGCGTTCTTTGTCGGAAAACAGTTTCAGGGTTTTCATGGCTTGCCTCATTTCGTCAGTGTTCATCCAATCCGGTAATGCCGCCTCGTCGAGTTGCTCGCCTTCTTTGAAAAACTGTAGCCAGCGTTGTTCTTCGGTTTCGATCCGTTCCGCCGTGAACTTCTTTAGTTCCAACAGATGGATGCCGCCCAAATCCGCCAAGCTGCGGCCTTGACGGTTTTGCAGTTTGTATTCATGGGCGTAGTCGGTTTCACCGGGCAGCAGGTTTTCCGCCAACAGCCAAATACTATAAACCGGCTTTAACAGGCTGTAATCATTGCCGCTTTGCAGTTGCTGGCTGATGATGTCGCACCAGGTATACACCATCCGCTCCGGCAAATGCCGATAAGTCAATAACTGGATTTCAATCTGGTAAAGCCGCCCTTCGCTGTCCTTGGCTTTGACATCCACCACGCTCAGTTTATCGTCCAGAAACTCTTTGTCGTTGTAGGGGTTGAGTATCTCAACCTCGGTTATCGGTGCGGTTAAATCGCTGGTTAATATCGCATTGAGGAAATGCACCAGCAGATTGCGGTTTTCCACCGAGCCGAGCAATGCCTTGAATACGCAATCTATTTTGGGATCTATGCGGTGTTTCATGTTGGTTAATTGTAGGGTGGATACAGGGATATAATCCGCCGAAAAGTGGATAACTGACCAAAATGATACTGACGGTCTGGTGATTGAAAGTAGTTTATTGCTTTGGTTGAGCGAGTAATGCTTTGAGCCGTTCAATTTCTGCTTGTGCAGATTCCTTTTCTTGCAAGGCGGCTTGCTTTTCCAACCGTTCCCGCTGTAAATCCTGTTGAGCTTGTTCCATGTCATGCTGTATCCGCTCATTCTCCCGCTCGATATGCTCCTTTTCCAGCTTAATTTTCTCCATTTCCCTCAAATCTTCCTCCCTTTCTATTTGAATAGTCCGCTGTTCGCGCAGATAGTTTTGCCGCGCTTGGTAGGCGTGATAGTCGCGTTCTTTCTCGGAAAACAGTTTCAGGGTTTTCATGGCTTGCCTCATTTCGTCTGTGTTCATCCAGTCCGGTAATGCCGTCTCGTCCAGTTGCTCGCCTTCTTTGAAAAACTGTAGCCAGCGTTGTTCCTCGGTTTCAATCCGTTCCGCCGTGAATTTCTTCAGTTCCAACAAATGGATGCCGCCCAAATCCGCCAAAGTGCGGCCTTGGCGGTTTTGCAGTTTATACTCATGGGCGTAGTCGGTTTCACCGGGCAGAAGGTTTTCCGCCAACAGCCAGATACTATAAACCGGCTTTAACAGGCTGTAATCATTGCCGCTTTGCAGTTGTTGGCTGATGATGTCGCACCATGTATAGACCATCCGCTCCGGCAAGTGCCGATAGGTCAATAGCTGGATTTCAATCTGGTATAGCCGTCCTTCGCTATCCTTGGCTTTGATATCCACCACGCTCAGTTTATCATCGAGAAATTCCTTGTCGTTGTAGGGATTGAGTATCTCCACTTCGATTATCGGTGCAGTTAAATCGCTGGTTAATATCGCATTGAGGAAATGCACCAGCAGATTGCGGTTTTCCACCGAGCCGAGCAATGCTTTGAATACGCAATCTATTTTGGGGTCTATGCGGTGTTTCATGATGGGTTATTTTAAGAATAAGCAATATGAATAGATCGCATCTTATTGATAGTTTTTCATATTTTTGTAAGGCGCAATAGGTATAAAAGCCGTATTGTGCCTTACAGACTTAAAAATTGAATACCTCCTTAAAAAGGCCCGGAAACTTTTCATTATATTTTTCAAAAATCCATTTTCCTAATGCACGATCTACTGTATCTACCAAATCAGAGCGGTTTGCCAATATTGCCCATATCGTTTTTTCAACTGGAGTACCAACATGATGCCCTCTTCGAAGATCAACCATGTATGCTTGATATGCTTGACCAACCAAAGCGAAATCATATTCCTGTCCACTATTAGCAATGCTTATGAGTCGTGCTTCAGGATCTGAGCTATTTTCTAAAATTGCCATTCGCTTCTTCCCTTCAAAAAGTTTTTCACCAATGTCTTTCTTATATGCATTGAGAAATGGTTTTGCATATTCTGCCTTCATCTCCCATTCCTTTGTTAAATACTCATATAATTCCAGATATTCTTCATCATAGGATTTGAAAAATCCAAGCATAAAATTCTCCTTTCTTTTTAATTTAACGGAATAGCTTTTTAGTCGAGCGTAGCCCGGTTCAAGTCAAATCCGGGAATTTGGTGTCTAGAAAACTTAAATTTAACTATATTCCACTCAGAGTATTTTCTTTTCGCATATTTTTATAGCTTACAATAGGCGTGACATGCAATATACAGCATAGCCATTATTTTACTCAACGGCCTTATCACTTGCTCTAAAATATTATAATTCAAGCATTTTAAACTTACCACATTATGCAAGTCCTTCCCTTTCAAGTACTTTACGAATGTCTTCGAAACGAGCAGCGATATCGCCTTTTGGAAAGCGAATCTGAGTTAATCCGATAATATTAGAAAACTCTGTGCAACCTTCTTCTAATAAAATAATTGCACGACGAAAACCTAATTTACCCTGAAATAATCCAATCTCATGAATGACATTAGGTCTAGCATAAATTTTCAAATCCGAATGCTCTTCTTCGGCTGTCATAATTAAAAATGCAAATGCAGCTTCAAATAACATACGCTCAAGACGCTCAGAAGTAGAAATCCCTGCAATTGCTTCACGATTAAACTCATCCCAGGGTAAATGAAGGCGATCTGCTAGGAAGTCCTTCAGTTCCCTCCATAAAGGAGATCGACCATGACCAATAAAAATATGTCTCCTCTGAATTTGTGCCTTTGTTTTGTATGGAAGCGACTCAAGTGATTGAACTAATAGCCTAATATATGCAACCCGTTCTTCGAGTTCACCATGAATATTGATTATCGTTGTTCCTCTAGAAATAGGAGGAAAATATTCAAGATTCAATGAATCTTTTCCATAAATTTTTTCAAGCTGCACTCTAATTCTGTTCACCCATGCAATTAATTGGCCTTGACCGAATTTGGGTGCTTTAGCCATCTTATCAGCTTGTATTAGGGCCTGATGTAAGATTTGAATCAATGGAGTCGTAGGATTTGTATCTTCCATAGTTCTTTTCTTTTAAATTTCTAACCCCCCACCGTCACACTCACCACATCACTCCACTGCCCGACTTGTTCGTCGTGGAAGCGGTAGATGGCTTTGTAGTTCCATGCCGCGCTGGTGCCGGGGGCGGGTAGCGGAGTGGGGTCGGTGGTGTTCGGCTCGGTGTTGATGATGAGGAAGACAAAACCGTTGCCGTCGTTGCGGTCTACCCATATTTCTATCGCGCTGGCCTTAGCCTTAGTCCACAAGATCACCGGATGCGCCGCCTTGATTTGGACGCTTAACAAGGGCTTCCATGAACTCGGATCGACGGTATGGGATGTGCCGATAATCCTTAAATCCTGCCCGATGGCTGGCGTGTAGTGTTTCAGGGTTTTGATCCGTGCCACCAAGGCGGTTGTCCTTGGGATGATGCCGGGGGCGACGGCGGGCGGGATGGGTTGGTCCAGCGAAGGCGGAACCGGCCATTCGGCACTGCCGTTGCCGCCATCCCGCAACACGTTCTTGTAAGCCGTCCAATGTTGGGCATAGGCTTGCATGTCGTTTAGGGTATGCAGCGTATAGCGAAAGCTGGCGGCATCGGCTTGCAGCGTGGCAATGTCGGCATCGCTGATTTCCAGCAACCCGGCATATTTGGGCAAGGTGGCGGCAAGATGGTCGAGAAAATCGGCTTTGCCGGCATCGTCGGTGGGCAGGTAGTAGGAAGCAGTCATAAGTGTTCGTTCCTCATGATTCGTTATTGTTTTATGGATGATGCATGGTGTTCGATAGGCATCTAGCCAGCATTGCGTGATGTCTAGCCGTGTTCGCTAGATGTCTGGCAATGACTGCCAGTTGTGTAGCAATGATCGAAGGATGTCTAGCAATGGCTGCTAGATGTGTAGCAATGATTGAAAGATGTCTAGCAGTGGTTGCTAGACATCTCGCAGTCGCTGCTAGATGACTGGCAATGACGGAAGGATGTGTAGCAGCGCTTGCTAGATGGCTCGCAATGGTCGCTAGATGTCTAGCAGTGGTTGATAGGCGACTGACAATAGAGGCTAGGCATCCATCAAGGCTTGATGAACGTCCTATAGCATTGGCTGGTTGCCAGATAAACATGGTTTTATTTTTGTTGGAATAAAAAAATGGAATTTAGCGTATTTCATACGCTGAGTGGGTAAAAATGTCAAATTTCGTCGGCATATCCTATGTGTTGGCTTATCTCTGCAACGGCCCTGTGATCTTGTAATAGCTTTTCAGCCAGTTGGTGAACGCCGCCGCCGGGTTCTTCGGGATTTCCCCGCCCGTCCGTTCCAGCCAGTCTTGGAACTCGATGTAAAACTGGTAAATGTCGTAACCGAAAAAGGTCTTCTTAAGCTGCTCGCATTCGCGGGTGTTCAGTTCGCGTAGCCGCTTGCCGGTGTTTGGGCTTGGGCCGGCTTCGGTTTCATTGCCAACAACCCGCAAGGCCGTCCTGTCTACCCGCGCCGCCTTGGCCTTGGGCAAGGCCGGGGCGTTCTTCACCGCTTCGTCGGTGGTCTTCTTCCGCCATGACAAGCGCAGACCGACGGTTGTACGCCCTTCCAAAATTGGCTCGATTGAGCATTCAATGTCGGAAATCCCGTTGACTTCGAGAATGGCGGGTTTAAGAACCCGTGCGTTGAGGTCTCTATAAATAGGATATTTTTCCTTTTCAACACCAAGCTTTTGCCGCAAGTCTTCAATGGTGAAATCCTCGCTGGTCTTGAAAGATAAATTGATGCGCTTTTGCAGCATCTCATATAGGCTCAGGGAATATTTGCTACGAAGTTGGTAAATTAAATCGCGTTGCAACCGCGCAAACACCGTGGAGGATGCAATCGCGGCCCGTATCGGTTCGGGGAAGGTGTAATACGCCAAGCCTTGCGGGTTTTGATCCAGTTTGCACGGTCCCAACAGTTGGGACAACACTTCACGCTTGATGCCGTCTTCCACTACATCGAAAGAAATCACCGCTCTCATCAAGCGCCGGAGGCTTTCCCGTGGCCGGGCATTGTCTGGATTGCTAGAGCGTAATTCATGAAGCCGGATGGGATGCAAGATAGGTTCTTTGATGTTATCCCAAGCGTTGGCAATCAACAGGTTGTAGATTCGCCTGTCGGCAAGCGTGAGGCTGTTCGATATTTCCCGAATGTCGATGAGTTCGGCAGGTTTCACGATATGTGCTTCTGTTTGTCGTTGATCAAGCGTTCTAGTTTGACGTTTTAACGGCTGCATGGGAAGACCCGTGATTGTGATTAATGTGACAGTTGAATTTTAATATATATCACAAAACTACTCAACTCCCTCAATTCGTTACCGTAGCCCACATGACTTTTATCCACAGCCCTACCGATTTGTCACATTAGCCCTACCAATCCGTCACACGAACCCTACCGATTTGTCACATTGGCCCTACCAATCCATCACACGAACCCTACCAATTTGTCACATTAAGCCCCACCAATTTGTTACCGTATGATTCCAATTAATTGAAATTTATTAAAATATATTCTTTGTTTTTTAAAAATTTTGGCGCGAATTATCAGAAATCAGAGGAAGTTTTGAAATATCAGAACCGCCGCCCTGTGGATAACTTCGGCTTTCGTAGCCTTATCGACCAAAAAAAGGCGCGATGCGCCTGATAAAAAAAAGCCGTTACATGCCCCCTAAATTCGTTGCCGATGGCTTCAAAAAACTGCCCTCTAACGATAGCGTGTATTCCAAGTTATCAAACAGCCAATACAAGGGTCCACCCCGACACCACCGGGCCAGACGCGGATGCAAGCCGTTTGGGTCGGTGGAGTCGAGGAATTCCAGAATCGAACCTAACCGCCTTCTGGCTTTCGGCGCACCCATGACACCGGCCACGGCCTGACTGATCTCCCGCTCTTGGGTCGGGGTCAAAGGCAAGCTGTCACGATGCACCAGTTTTTTAACGAGTGCTTCCAGAAAAAACAGGTTCGCCGGAGTGTTCTCCCTGGAACGGCGCAAAGCCGGAAGGCACACCGTTTTTAACCGTGTAATACTTGCCGCCCATGGCCCTCACGCCGATGGATGCGCCAAGGTCTTTATCGAACAAAACGTAAGCGGCCGGCGTGGCCGGTTGGTTGAATTTCTGCGACATGGCCAGCAAGGCCATTTCCAGCACGGTCTTACCCGAACCGGACTGCCCAATGACCATGGTGTTGGCCAAATCCCTATGGTTGGGGTCCATATGGCTTTGCCTACCCTCATTACGGTGAAAGTTAAAGTAATAAGGGCTACCCGACGTGGTGACAAACATCATCACCGCGTCGCCCCATTGGTTGCCGCGTATCTGTCCAATCGGGTAATTGTGGAAGGCAGAGAACCCGGCAAAGTTGCGGCTGGTAATGTCGCCCACCCTCACCCGGTAACTAAAGTTTCCGGGCAACTGGGCATAGAACGAACCCGCAATACCGGCCTCTTCCCGCGCATATTTGATACCCACATGGGACAGGGCGGAACCCGCCGCATTGATGTTTTCATTCAAGCCCTTTTGGTCTTCCGCATACACCAACAGCGCAAGGCTATGCGCCCCCATCACGAAGCGGTTGGACACCAGATCGTCCAATGCCGCCGAAATGTCGGCAATCTGGGTTTCGGCAACATCCCCGGCATTGACCATCCGGGCCTGTTGCCGGGTCATCCGGCCTATCGCGTTGGCCTTGGATAAAAAGGTGAACGACTGGGTAAGCACACATTCAAACGGCAGGGAGAGCAAGCCGTTCAAGATGCCGGGGAAGGTATTGCTTGGATAATCCTGAATCGCCAGAATGCCGGCGTACTGCGTCCGGGTCGGACCACTCAGCGCCATCAAGCCGCCCTTGCCGAAGAAAGGCCGCGACGTACACAGAATGTCTTTGATTTCGGCACGGGGCAGCGGAAACCGCCGCCACTCGCCATCGACAAGGAACGCGAGGAACTCAAGCATTTCCGAAAACATGAAACCGTTATGCTCATAACAGCCGAGCATTTCCGGTTCGTACCGGTCCAGCGAGGACAGGGCCGCACCGCCTAGGTCATTGATCGACTCGATTTCCTCCAACTGTTTTTCCCTGCGCTCATGTTCCTTTTGACCGAATAGTTCAATAAACCGGTTGAACTTCACCGGCTCGGGCCGGTACACAATGCTCAGGTACAACTCATTAACCAGCATCCTCCTGCCGGAAACACTGCCCTTGTATTTTTCATTGAACTCGCGGCAGAAACCCGGCATGAAATCACCGTCTGGATATTCGCCATATTCCCTACGGACGACATGGGACCAAACCGCGACATGGGGGGATGCGATGTTACGCATGAAGTTGTTAAGCTGTTCATGCCAGATGTTGATGTCCTGGATGTCCGCGCTCTCATGGGCCGCACCTTGAAGCCGGATGATTTTCAGATAATCCCCACTCTCAAGCTTGATGATGTCTTGGGTGACATGGCTTGAATACGGGATAAAATCCGAAGCATCGACTTCGTTTTTAAGGGCGGCAGCATATTTAGGTTTGGCACTCATTTTTCAATCCTTTATCCTAATGTTTTCTCGATTGATTTTTCCCGTTTAGCCCACCCCTTGCGAAGTAGGCCGTTTCCTGTCGTTTTAAGTGCAATTCCTTAAGGTGAAATTTTCGCGTCGCGAAAATCTCAGAAAATCAGAAAATCTCACTTGACCCATTTCTTGGTTGCGAGCGGCGAGAAACTGGCAGCACCGAGCCAAAAATGAGTGTTCTTGCATCGGCCTTTTGTCATCGACCAGATCATGATTGACCCAAACGCATTGGGGTTCTGTGAACTGACGAGATAGAGAAGGGCGTGTAATGGCGCAAGCAGCAACATGTAGAACGGATCGCCAACCCCCAAAAAGATCACCGACACCAGCACGAACTCGACGACAAACACCTCATACGGCACTCCAAGGATGGTGGCCGGTCGGGTCAGGCCCACAAACAAGGGGTCAACCGTCACCGTCACGTCTTGTTCCGGTTGCCACATGGTTAGGCCGTCGCGCCGGCAATGATGTAATCCACAATGGAGGCCGCGCCAAAGATCAGGACAATGCCGACAATGATTTTGATGGCCCAATCCCAGGACAGCTTTCCGGCAATCGCCGCGATACCGCAGGCAATGACGGAGATAATGGCAATGGTCCTGGTAAGCCCCCCTGTGAAGATTGCCAGAATCTGTTGTGACGTAGAGTCCCACGGTGTCGCCATGGCCGTTTCCGGCAGCAAGAAGACGGCGCTAATGGCGATCAGTATAAAAATATTTCCAAGTCGTTTTGGCGGTTTGTATTTCATTGGCATAGTTTCTCGGTTTCACATAATATAAGGGTGATCGGTGGTGGTGTTCCGTAAGCTTCGTGTATATGTGCCACAAGCCTGTCAAGGCTTACCCATTCGCGCACCGTTTTCCGGGCTGTCATCAACTTCAATATTTCCCTCCTCCAAGTCAGTTCGATGGTTATTTGAAACTTCCCGTTAGCGGTTTGTGTAATGATAAAGTTCCTGACCGCTTTGTTTTTAACGCTAATGGCAAGGTCAGTTTCAGAGATAGTCATGCCTTAGTTCCTTTTGGGTTTTACACGTCATAGTATGGTTTACCATTCAGGTTTTTATAGGATTGCTTGCAACCCTCTTTAAAACCAGAGCACCCCCAAAAATCATACCCGCCCTGCCCTGCCTTGATTTTATGGATCAATGGCCGGTTACAGGTTTTGCACAAGAAAGAGGACAGTTCCATTGGTTTTTTTGCCGTGCCTGGTTCGCCTTCATCATCCGGCAACGTCGCCTTGCACTCTGGATACGCGGTGCAGCCCCAAAAATAGCCGTCCTTTCCTTTCATCCGGTGCAATGGTTTCCCGCAGGCAGGGCATGGGTGTTTAGGGGCCACTGACAAATTAAGCGCGGCAATGTCGCGGGTAAGATTGGCATGGACAGTTTGAATCGTGGCCTTGTACCCTGCTTCCCCGCTGGCGATGCGGTCCAAGTCCTGCTCAACTTGCCGCGTATAGCCGAGTTCGATGAATTTGAAATTCCCGGCCAGCGAGTCGGAAACCAAACACCCCGTTTCAGTGGGGACCAGGGCCTTCTTTTGCGTTTTCACATACGCGCGGCCGATGATGTTGTCCAGGATGGCCGCATACGTTGACGGTCTGCCGACCCCCTCCGACTCAAGCTTTCTAATCAAGCTGGCTTGCGTGTACCGGCTAGGCGGCTGGGTCTTTTTTTCCAACAGCGTCCCATGGGCAACACTGAGGGTTTGCCCTGGTGCGAGGTCAGGGATGGGGTTGGCCGGCTCGTCGCTTTTGCTTTCATCCGCCTGGTCGCCGTCCAGTAAATTAAGCCAACCGCCGTCAACCAGCGTTCTCCCTTTGGCTTCAAATTCAACGGTCATGCCTGCCATTTTTTCAACTGCCGACTCAAACCGCGCCGCGCGCACGGCGTAACGGGCATCCGCCAGTTGACAGGCTATCGCCCTTAGCCGAATCATCGCGTAAAGGGCGCGTTGGCCGGCAGTCTCCCCGACTTCTTCAATTTCCCAATGGGTGGGCGTGATGGCGGGGTGACCCTCTTGCGCCCCTTCAGGGGCTTTGAACTTCCGTGGCCTTTCAGCCATGTCCAGACCCATCTTGACAGCCACGGCATAAATATCCGCCAACGATTCATCCGAGACATTGGGGTTGTCGGTGCGATGGTAGGTGATGTGGCCTTGCTCATAGAGCTTTTGCGCGGACTCCATCGTTGTTTTTGGTTCAAGGCCGAGCGTTACGCTTGCCGCCTGTTGCAAGGTCGAAGTCGTGAACGGGGCCGGGGGGCTGCGCGTGGCTTCGGTTTGCCCGAAGCTTAGGACAACAACGGTTTTGACTTCCGCAACAGCCATGGCAAACGCCCTGTCCATGAAATACGGGGGGTCAGCCGTGACGAATTTTGGTTTTGTCAGCCATTCCGCCGAATATTCGCTTTGCGCGGAATCGCGTGCCGGTTCACTTTGATTTTTCGCGCACGCGAAAAATAGCTGCACACCGAAATGATTTGTGACCTTGAAACTTTGTATCTGCCGTTCCCGCTCGACCACCAGGAAAACAGCGGGGCTTTGCACCCGGCCAGCCGAAAGCCGTTCCCCGGTTTGTCGGCTGAGTTCGGGGCTTACCATGTAACCGACCAGCCGATCTAAAACACGACGGGCCTCTTGTGCCGCCACCCGCTTCACGTCGATGGTTCGCGGGTTGTTGAGCGCCGCCTTGACGGCGGTCGGCGTGATTTCGTTGAACGTCACCCGCAGCGGGTTGTCCAGCCTCAAGCATTGCTGTAGATGCCAACTGATGGATTCGCCCTCGCGGTCGGGGTCTGTTGCCAGATAAACGGCATCCGCCTGTTTAGCCAATGCTTTGAGTTTGGCAATGACGGCTACCCCGCGCTCGATAAGCTCATACTGCGGTTTGAAGTCTGGAGGCTCGACACCCATTGCCTTCTTCGGCAAATCGCGCACATGCCCGACGCTGGCGGCGATCTGCCAGCCATCGCCGAGTATGGCTTTAAGTTTCGGGATTTTTCCGGGCGATTCGATAATCATGAGCTTCATCGTGCGTAAACCATGATGCCCTGACCGTTCGCTAAGGAATCGTTGTAGACATTGATTGCAGGTTCTATCCGCGCTGCCGGTTTATCCGCATCAGCCATGGAAAGCGTTCTTTCAGCCTGTTCAATGGGTTTTCCCACGGTCACGGTAGCCGGTTGCGCCGTTGCTGATGCCTTTGGCCGGATGACTTCGGCTATCGTTGGCTTGTGCGCGGCATTGGCCAAAGGGATTGGTTGAACCGATGCCGGGAAATGATCGACAGTGGATGCCTTGTCCGGCATGTTCCTGAGTACCTTGCCGACATAGCCGTTGCTGAACCCCTGCACAAAGTTGCCGGTGTTGTAGGCGGATAACGCCGCCTGCAAGGCTTGGCCTTCCGGGTACTGCTGCATGGCGGCTTGAAAGCCAGTGTTGAAGATCGTCCCCGCCGCCTTGAGGTTCTTGCAAGGGTCAAACGCATCGGCGACGCTCAAACCGACACGGTTCATGTTCGACGAGTTGACCTGGCCCAGGCCAAGATCAATGTTGTAGCCGTTAGCCAAGAGCCATTGGGCCGTGACGACAGCCTCGCCGACATTGGCCGGTTGCCTTTCCAATTTAGCCCCGCCATTGATGCCTATTTTGAGGGGGTCAAAGTTCGATTCTGTTTTGACAATCGCCTCAAGCGTGTGTGGGGCGACGAACGAGGCGCATTGGCC
>QJPH01000574.1 GCA_003242955.1 Candidatus Methylumidiphilus alinenensis | reverse complement strand
TTCCTGCACACCCCGTCTTACTCGCCCACGTTCAATCCGGCCGAGTATCTGATCCACTTGGTTCGCCAGGATGCCCTTTATCATCTGCCCTGCACCTTTACGCTTCAGGGCAAGGCCGAGCGTGTGCAAGAGCATCTCGCACATGGCCCACCGTTGACACCCCAACAAATGGAAAGCCTCCTGCGTCATATCGTGAATTTACCCAGAAGCGGGAAATCTGCGCAAAATTGGCCTAAATTGGAATGACAAGGGAGTAATGCCTACATAGCTTATATGGAGCAGAATCCGCGTTCGACTTCGCGTCTTTATAATATAGTTCGGTGCTATGAGGGAATGGATGATGAAAAACTCAGGGTAACGCCTTTGAGGATAGGGAGCCTTGCTACTAGGACCTTTTGGAAGTATGTCGTGCCAGTGAGATATTGCTCTACCGTAGAATTTTATCCAAAAATATACAAAGGCTATGTCAAGGTGAAGAAATGGAAATCGGGATATAGTGTACGATTCCGAGATAGGGCGAGACAGCCTGATGGGGTTTTGTGCACGGTTAGCGTTTTTCTCAGCAACGAAAGCTTGGTCGCCTTCTCCGGATGCGGCTTCTTGATGGCAACGCTTGAAGCCGCTATCGATGCCGTCGGCAATTCCGCCTACTGCTATGTGTTTGGGCATGTCGCTCGGAACCCCCAAAATATTGATTGGATTGATATCAGCCTTGACAGCCTTCATTCGATAGTCCTAATGTTGATCGACCAGGGATAGAATCCAGACACTAGGCAGGCAAATAGTTGCCTTGCATCGGTCAGGCATAAGCTTACGCCAACGATTTCATAGGCCGAGAAGGTGTTTTCGATATCCCATCCCCTCTCGACGATACGAGCCGTAGAAATATTGCTGGAGACCCGCAATGCAAGCTTTGCCTCGACGAGAATGCGGTCCGCTCCTATCCGCAAGGCCAGGTCGCCCCAGTGCTTGTCAGGAAACGCTTCGGTGCTTCCCCAGTGCAACGCACCCTTCGGGATATCCATCTCCAGCAGGTCGTGGTCAAGGCGGCTGGCGGGAAGCGCTGCGTTGATCAGTTCAAGCAATCCAGCGACCGCCGGGGAAAGGTCAATTGCTGAATTAAATATCTGATTCACAATATCTGATTCACTTGTATCTTCGGCTTCGCAGTGGCAATCGGGCATGCCTGGTTTTTGTTTCATCGCGGCTGTCCCAGTCATTTATTTTAAAACGCACAGGGTTCGATTTAAGGATGTTTTCGCATTCGCTGCCATACGTGTATAGTAATGACGCACTTTTAGCCGCCTTGCGCCTGTGCGTCGGTTTTTTTGCCATCTACAACGCATTTCTTGCCGTCCATTTGTCCGTCGGCGCGATAACGCGGTTCACAGGCTTCGGATGGCCACCCCGCCACCCCGCAGTTGTCCACAATTTCTGTGCAAAAACGGCTGCGCTTTCCATTCCCGGCCTTGCCGTGCGCGGGTTTTGGCGATTGGTCAAAAAATAACCAATGCCTGATGCGCCATGGCGGTGGTTTCTGCCGATAGGCATGCCCATTCGCCATTGCCCCCCTGGACAGGGGCTTTTGCCCTTGACGTGCTGGCAAGTGCGGTTGCCCTGTTCGTTTCTGCATTGCCGTTGGTTTCATGCAACCCCCTTAAAAAAAGCTTTTGCTTTTTCGTTTTTTTTTTTGCAAACGCGGTTTTGTTTTTTTTACGCCGCCCGGTTTTTTTTTTGCTCGGCTGTGCCGGTGACTGCAAAGCCGTTATTTCCTTAATTTATGTGTGCCCTTGGCTTTTCCCGCCTTGCGGGGTCCAGGGGCGGAGCCCTCGATTCAAAGTTTTTTGGCCATGCCGCAAGGCACAGGCTTTCCGGGCAAGTTCCGCGCCTCGCCCTGCGAGGCGCGATTGGCGGTTTCTTGCAAAAACACGGTGTTTTTACGCGCCTTCTTTTTATATAGGATAAATACAGGAAAAAGATATATAAGGAGTCGGAGGCGAGCAAACTCCAGACATGCCGCGTTTTAAACTCCAGACATGCCGCGTGAAACTCCAGACATGCCGCGTTGAAACTCCAGACATGCCGCGTTGAAACTCCAGACATGCCGCGTTTAAACTCCAGACATGCCGCGTGACTTATCCACAGGCGATATCCCGCGTGTTTTGTTGTTGTTTGGCAACAAACAAGCCTCAACCATGCACCACAATCAAGCAGGAAACTCATTGCATTCCGATTGTTGCCTTTTAGCAACAAGCACGGGGTGAGAATTAGCCCGGTGAAAAAGCCTAGTTGCCAGGTCAATGGCCCGATCAGGTGCATGCCGGTTGCCGTCGGTGTCATGGCTTCATGTCCGCTTAATGTCCACGTCGGGCTGGGTGTCGGCGAGGATTTCGATGCCGCCCCGGACGATTTTCACCCTGAGTTTGGGATAGTGCTCGCAAACCATGTCCAGTGCGTTTTTTGCATAGGTAACGAAATGCCTTAAGTCGGCATAATCCGAGCCCAATTGTTCCCTCAGCCATTTCCACTCTATCGTCCGCCCGCACTTTTTCTGGAAGGCCGCATGGGACTCGCGGCACAGCAGCGTGTAGAGGTCGATGGCCAAGGGGGACTTCTTCAACGCGATGACGGTTTCCAGGAACACCGGGACCGGCTTGTTGGTGACGATTTCATAAAACGCGTTGGTGACTTCCAGCCAGCTTTCCAATTCCGCCTGCAGGTCCTCGCCGATATCGCGGGGGTTCCACCAAAGGATGCAGCGGTTGGCGAGTATGTTGTGGTGGTAGGACACGCCTCTTTCGTCTTCGATGATGAAGACGATCCTCGCCGCCAGCAACCGCCGCAGTTGCTCCTGCAGGTGGCGGATGCCGCTTTTCTTGCCGCCGCTCTTGCTTTCCAGGCCCAGCCGGCGGGCCAGTTCGGCCAGGCTTTTGCCGAGGTAGACGCGGGCGCTGTGGGTCCGGTTGATCTCGCTGACGATGTAGCACAGCAGAAGCCGGGGGATGCTGCCGTAGGGGATGCCGATCGGCTTGCCGTTTGCGTCCGTGCCGGAGGTGATCTCCATGGCCACCCTGCCGTTCTTGCGCCGGAACACCAGTATTTTCAATTCGCCGCCTTCCCCGTCGTCCGCTTCGGGCGGCCTGTAGTCGCTGTGCGGCAGGGTCACGAGGATTTGCTCGCGGGCGCAAAAGGCGATTTCGCGGTCATGCCCAGCCGACTGGCCGGCATCGGCGGCTGATTGCCTGCCCTGGGCTTCCCCTTTGAAAGCACTGGCGGGCGGGGGTTGCAACGGGGCTTTTCCGCTTTGGCCCGCCCTGGAACCGGCATTCTCCATGTCGAAGGGGATGGTTTGTTGGCGCCTGTCCTTGCCTCGCTGCGGCTTCTTCGCCTTTATGGCAGGGGCGGGGGGGTCTTGGCGGGGCTGTCCAAGCGGTGGATTTGCCATCGCCCCGGCTTCCGCCTTCAGTTTTTTGCCTTCTTCCATGGCTAGACTCATGAAACGGGACGGCTTGCCTGCAGGCGGGTTGTCTCCTGCGCCCGCGACCGGATCGACCGGCTGCATGAACCCGAGGTCTTGCTGCCCGGCCGCTATATCCAGGCGCTTGGGTTGGATGTTTAGCCGCACTACATTGTCGGGGGGGCTTGCGGCCTCCGCGCCAGTGGCGTCCAGTCTGCCTTTGTCTTGCGGGAGATGGCTCATCGGATGGACTCCATCGGGATTTTGCGGTTGCCGTCGATGCCGAGGCTGTAGAGTGGCTTCATTCGCCATCCTCCTCAAGGTAACTGGCCGCCGATGTGGCGGGGGTCTGGCGTATCGGAGGGGCGTACCTGCCGCGCCTGGACCCTTGGAGAACGTCGGCGGGGATGTCGTGGATGTTCATGTTCGCGTAAACCACCTTGGCTTGTTGGGCCAGCTTGGTGTTTTTGGCGATGTCCTCGCGGGTGACCCCAGTGTAGCGCCAGACTGTGGGGCCCAGGCAGAATAGGCGGCGGATCGGGCGGCCCGTCCGGAGCAGATGGCCGAAGGCCCGGTTCCTGTCAATGAACGCGCAATGGCGGGCGGTCATCACGGTACGCACCAGTTCGTCGTAATCGGCGAGCAAGTAGGCGCCCAGGAAGCCGTAAGGCGTGGCGAACATCAACGGCACATGGACGGGAACGACCGATTGGGCCAGTTCGACCTCCACGGCGGGCACAGAGTCGAGTACGTCCGAGATTTCGCCGATGAGGTTGCGGATCATTTTCTGGGTATCGGCCAGCAACCCCTCGACACTCAGCAACGCCAGGTCCGCGTAGGGGTCCCCGGCGGCGGCCGAATTGGATATCTGGGCGGCATAGCGGGCCAAGCCGTCCAGGCCGATGATGGGTTGCTTGCCGCCGGCACCTTCCCTGCCCTGCACCAGCCGTTGCGCATGGGTCGTCTGGAGTGTGAGGCTGGCCTTGTTGCGCAGGACGCCCGGGCGGGTGTCTGCGGCCGCTTTGCCGGCGTCAGCAGAGGTGTCAGCAGGTTGCATGGGTTTCCTTTCTGCGCCGTTCTGGGATTGTTTTTTCTTTCTTTGTTCCGCCATGGCCTTGATTGTATTGTGTGTCGTTGTCACGGATGATGTTTTCGATATCGCGCAGCGACAGTCCGGTCGCACGGTGTGTGTCCAAGTATTTGGTGATCTCGCTTGCCTTGTCGTTGCCCTTGTCCCCGTCGCTATGCCACAGCATCCACACCCATGATGCGGTTTCATCGGCGATTTTTCGCCTGCGTCCGGAATCGGTCCCCTTGATGCCCAGCAGGTCCCTGTCCAAGACGTATTGGTGCACGTCGATGCCGAACAATTCGTTCATCAACCGCTGGCTGGCGCCGGCCTTGATGAATTCCAGTTCGACTTCGCGTTCGGTCCTCAGCCGGTCGCCAATCCGAAACAGGATATCGACTGCAGCCGGGTCGACTTTGGCCTGGATGACTGCCCCGGTCACGCTGCCGACAATGCCAGTCACATCTGATAGCCTCAGCTTTTGCAGGATGCCGATGTGTTCGCGCTTGAAGCCTAAGTCCAGCAAGGTTTGGTATTGGCCGTCTGCCGCGAGTTGCCCCGCAAAGATCAGAAACCACATGTTGATGTTTTGTTGGGGTGTCATCGCTTATTCCCCCGCCCTTGATCCCTGTGTAGAGCCGTGCCCCCCTCGCCGCGAGGATCGGCAGCGCGGGCGTAGGCTACGACGGACTCGATCAGTTGGAACAGCCGCATTAGCACCTGCCCGGACGGCGGGCTGCCGTCGTCGAATTGCAAAAACAGTTGCCGGATCAGGGAGTGCGTGGACGGCTGGGCGGCAGGTTCCTCCGCAGCACCCGACAGGGCGTCGAGGAACCACCAGAGTGTGCCTTCTTTGTCCGAAGCCGCGGGTTTCTGTGCGAGCACGGTGAACCCGCCTGCGGCCCGTTGGTCGGGCACCGCCCTCAGCCCGGTCACGCCTGCCTCATGGATTAGCAGGGTGGCGTTGGCTGCAATCTGTCTGCGCTGCGGATCAAGCGCATCCGGCCTTTGAATTTCATGGCTGTCTTGGCTTGCATGGGCTCTGGCTGGCTCGGCAAAGCTTGGAATGGACGGGGACGGAAACACGCCGGCAGGCGGGATTTCGCATGCCGGGAGGCTGTGGAAGTCCTCACTGGTCAAACCAAGCGGTTGGCTTGCTGGAAATGCGCTAGACGTGGAAGCCACTGCCTTTGGTGCCGGGCTAAATATAAGGCCAGGCAAGGCAGAGTGCATGGCGTCTGTATCATTGAAGGTGTCTTCCGATTCGTCTTGGCCTTCATGCCCTGCTTCTTCCCCGTTTGCAAAGGGGGGCAAATCGGAGGAGGCCAAATCGGGAATGGGGTAAGACGGCTCAATGACAAGAAAGTCGTCAGATTCGGGGAAAGCGTCAACCCCGGCGATTGCGTCAAGCCCAAGGGGCGCGGCCGTTGTGTCCTGTTGGGTAAGGCCAACTACATTGGTTTCGTGATGTAAAACCGAGTCGTCCGAAACGTGATGCCTGGGGGTTGTGAGGTCAATTGCTTGAAAATCAGGCTGCCTGACTCCACTCTTTTCTTCGTCCGCCCAGATAGTCTCCCAATCATTGGCTTTGGCGGGTTCGTCTGTTGCGGGCTCGGCCAAGACAGGTGGCTGCGAGGGTTCCGAACCGGCAAGACTAGGCGCGTCTATTGCCGACGGCGAACCGGCATTTTTGCCGGAAACCGGGGGGGTTTGGCCCCGACCTGCTGCATTGACCGGCGTAGGCTTCGGCGCGGCGGCGCGGATAGGCTTGGGTTGAGGCTTTAAATCGGTGCGTGGCAGCCGGGTCGATAGCTGCTCGTCCAACGCCAGCCGCACATGGTTTTGTGGGGTGTTTGTGTATTGGGAGATGCGGCGGACCAGTTCGTCCTTTACAGTATCCAGGTTTAAGGTATCGGCGTCATGGACTTGCAGGGAATCAGCGAACAGTGGCCCGAATTCCGGGCGCGATTCCAGATCAGGCTGGTTGTCGAGAATGTCGTGGTAAACTTTGGTGCAAGCGGAATCTAGGCTGCCGATGCTGTCGACGATGCGCGATCCGGCCCCGTATTGTAGGGCCTTCGGTATCACCGGCCAGAGTACCGACACGGCGTATTGCATCCGCCCGATTTCGCGCCGCGAAGTGCGGTGCCCCATCTTCTCGGTCAGGATTTGCTCGAATTCGGTTTCTTCAAGTTTACAGCCCTTTGCCGCGCCGTCACCGCCGTCGGACCGGCGCTGTTCCTCAAGCATCCGCCTGAGGTTGACGATGGCCATGGCGTGGTCGATGAAAACCAGGTCGTCGCGCAGGTCGTTCTCGCGCAGGTGCGCCGCGAGGATGGCGATGTCGTTGGTGTACGGCTTGAATAGGCAGGGGGCTTGCTGGAATTTTTTTCCGTCGGGATGCTCGCCGTTCAATTCCATCAGGGCTTTGAGCCGGGTGTTGCCGCCCGCCGCCACCATGTACCGCGCACTGCCGGGGCGGCGGGTGATGGGGATGGGGATGTCCACCCCGGCGATGCGTATCGACTCTTTGATTTTGGCGTAGAATGCCTCGTTTTTCTGCTGCCTGGGGTTCAGGTCGCAGAGGTCGATCATGCCGATGTCCACCATCAGGAAGGTCGATGCGGGCGGGTCGTCCGGGGGCGGGAGTTCACGCGCTTTGCCTAGGCCGGGAAGTCCCAGCAAGGAGCCAACGGCTTCTCGTGTCATTCTCCCATGGGTCGGTTTCATGGCGCTTCACTCCGGTGCGGCACTTCCTGTGCCTGCGTTTCCGCTGCCATGCCTTCGACAGGATGGAGATGGGGGAACAATTCCTTGACCAGTTCCAGCATGACCTCAGCCGCGCAGGGGCTGGCCCCCCGGCGCTTGGTTTCGTACCGGTGGACGGGCATCCGATGGGTCGCCGCCTCGCGGTAGGCCACACTGGCGGGGACCGTGGTGTCAAGGATGTCCATCGCGCCCTTGCTCGGCAGGAAGGACTCCGAACGCAGTTCGTCGGCAATGAACCTGGCATCGACGGTCCGGTCCTGCCGGTAGATCAGCCCCTTCAGCGGGCCTATCGGCGCACCCATGTAGGACATGGGCTTGAGGCGCTCGATCATTGCGCAGGTTCCCCGCACGAACTCGCGGGCGGACAGTATTTCAGGCGGTATAGGGGAGACGAGAAAGTCTGCGGCGCAGACGGCGGCATCCTGCAGCGGGCCTACGGCCCCCTGGGTGTCGATCAGGACGATGTCGTAACGTTCTTTAAATAAATCGTGGTCGAGGTTTTGCTTGAGCCGAATCCGCCCGATGGGGTCGTGCAGTATCCAGTCCGCCAGACGGCCTTCGGGGTCGTTGGAGTAGATGAGGTCGAGGTTGTCGATGACGGTCCGGCTGAAGCAGTCGCCAACCTGCGACTTGGCGATCAGTTCGGAGATGCCGGACGGGGACTCCTCGCGCACCTCATAGTAGGTGGACAGGGTAGGTTGCGGGTCGGCGTCAATGAGCAGCACACGCTGCCCGAGGTCGGCTAGGATGCCCCCGAGGTTGGCGGTCAGTGTGGTCTTGCCGACGCCGCCTTTTGTTGAAACAATACAGATTTTGATGCACATTATGGTTTAGCCTTAATCACTTACCTAAAGTGGGTTGGGCTATACCGCGCATCACTCCCTAGCGGTTTGGATGCCTTTTCGAGGGGCGTGAAAGGTCACGGGACATAACTTAATGTCAGTGACGGTTTGGCTTTAATCGTCTGGGGTGTCAACGAGCAGGCTTTGTCGGGTTACGCTAGGCTATCCAGACCTACTCTTGCGTAGATGATTTGATTGAAATGGGAGTGGTTAGCGCGTAATATTCCCCTTAAATTTCTAATAGAAAATAGCATTTCCGGGAAGCGCATCTTATGGCTAATGACAATTCAGGCGGCAACTCAGGGGGTTGGTTTCCTAACCTTAATAACTTGTTGCTCATCCTGCTGGCTGGCACATTGCTTGTTGGTCAACATGCCTATCACGAATCCCGCCCTAGCAAGCCCGATGCTAAACCAGCCATTGCCGATGTGGATGCCCGGCTTTGGCAAGACCCCTTTGAAGCAGTCAAGCAACATATCGAGAAAAATCTTGAGTCAGACAAGGGAGACGGCACAGGTAGATTACAAAAATTACACGCGGATATCGAGGCGAAGCTCAAACTCGTCAATGAAGGCGAGCATTGCAAGCCGGAGCACGAGTGCGGGAAACTGAATGTGTTGGCGGTGATGCTGCCCGGCGCACCCTATTATGAAGATGGTGAAATCCGCCGCCGTCTCCGTTATGCGGCATTGTCTGGATTTAACGCGGCACTGCGTTACACACCGGAGAACCCCAACTATATCAATTTTTTTAAAATTGCAAAAAATGATAAAACGCTACCGGAACAGCATGTAGCCTATGAGTGGATGACCTATAAGCCAGAAGAAAGCTTACCCCCGGTATTAATATTATGGCTCGATAATGATAAATTTCGAGGCAAACCGCATGAGTTGTTGGTTGATTTATTGAATAGAATCCAAACAGCAAACGATCCACAAAAACCCATTACATTTAAAGTTAATGCTAAAGTTCTTGGACCCTACGACTCCGATAATCTACAGGATATGGTTAGGGAATTTGGAACAAACAAAGCATCAGATCACAAGAATTTACCCTTAAGCTTTTATTCCCCCAGTGCATCGGTTCAGGATTCTAGTCTCCTCAAAGGCGTACCCGAACTTAAGGAATCATTTGATGAAAATTATTCCTTAGCTTTAACACATCCTGAAAACTTTGTCGGCCCAAAATACAACAATCTTCAACATTATTTTAAGGCAAAGTCAGGAAGTCATCTGAATTTTGTCCGAGTCAACTCTTCGGATCAATATCTAGCGGTTGCAATCAAACAAGAGCTTTTTAAGCGTGGCATTGAGCTTGGGGAAAATAGCCGGGTGCTTTTGCTTAGCGAATGGGACACTTTATACGGTTTGCATTTGCCAGACACTTTCGCAGCAGAGTTGATTAAGCCTTTTCCAGAAAAAGGGCCGGAGGATTACCCATCATCAAATACATGCATAAAACATAAGGATAAGGACGAAAATAAAAAGGCCATGTTTGACGATTGGAATAATTTACAAGACGGGAGTCAAATATATGATGAAAAATTTCAATGTGTTTTCCGGTTTAGTTATTTACGCGGCTTGGATGGAGAAAAAGCAAAATCCGGGGACAAGCCAACCCCCAGTAGTTCTAAAAGCGAATATAAAGGCAACAGCGTAAAGTCTGGAGGTGTTGAAAATCTTGAAGATGCAGAAGGGAATAGCCAGTTTGATTATGTGCGGCGCATGGCCAATCAGATTGCCGAATTGGACCAACGAATAAGGAATGAAAATAAACTCACCGCCCATGCAATCCAAGCCATCGGCATTCTCGGCAGCGATGTATACGACAAGCTGTTAATATTAGAGGCGATGCACGACAAGTTCCCCGATGCCATCTACTTTACCAATGGCTTGGATGCCCGTTTTTTGCATCCAGAAGATTATAAATGGGCTAGAAATTTGCTTTTGGCTTCAACGTTTGACCTGACACTGGATCGTCCATTGCAACGGGATATTCCGCCATTCCGTGACAGCACACAAAGCGCTTATTTTTTAGCAACGGAAATGGCTCTTGCGAGTATGGCGAATACCAATGCAGCCATGAATAACCACTTGCTTTTTGGAAAATATTCTAAAGATAATAAATATTGTGAAGAAAAAGATAATAAAGATTGTAAAAAATATAAAGAATTTCTTACTGAAGCATCCAATTCACAAGAAGAATTTGATAATTTGCTAATGTATCCTCGCATCAAAGAAGTCGGTAAAACACAGTTTTCCGATATTAGCTTTAATCCTCCTGTATCGAGCAGTGAAAAAGCTTTCCCTAGCATTCATCCAAATTTATCAGATAAGCAGGAGAACGGGCATGAAACACATATATTAAAGTTTTTTATAATTTTTCCACTGGCTATTATTATTATTCCTTTATCACTTTATCATTTTCGTGTATCTCGTGAATATTTAAGTAACTATGATGGTTTATCATTTATTTTTTTAATGGGATGTATCTGTATTTTTGTGCCGATCATTGTTAAATTACTTATTTTTACAAGTAGCTTTATAACTCAAGAATATGTACTTTTAATTTTATTATTCATTTTAGGGCTTATTTATCTTATAATCATTGGAAAATTTGCAATTAATCCTCTCGTGTTTCACTCCAAAATCATCACTTTTGTAAGCTTAATAATAATAAGTACATCAAAGAGATGGCCTAATTCTGTGGAAATCGTCCATCGGATTAAAACGGAAATTGCTTCTAATGATGAGAATAAAAAAAATCAATCTTTTGTTGTATTTATTTTCTCAATTATACTAATCATTGTGCTTGTTGCATGGTTGTTTTGGGTGGCACGACCAACGGGATGGCTAGATGGCGGTGAGCAATATTATTTATCTGAAGGCATCAGCATGTGGCCGACAGAAGGAATAAGGTTAATTGCATTGGTTGTGACTAGCTATTTAATTATTGATGTTTATCGTTTTAAGGGCATTTCAGAATGGTTGGATACCCATAAAATAAAAAAGTCGGATTATAATGGTTGTAAACCATTGAAACTCTGGGATGATTGGTGGAATACAAAACGGCGAATGTTTCGCCCTATGGTCATGGCAATAATATTCTTTGGGATTGGGTTGTTTTTGGTTTACACGTTTGGTATGCCCAATATTCCAGGCCGTGGCATACTCATACATGCTTTAGACGATGTATTGATGCGTGGATTATTGGTGCCGGCTTACGCACTTCTGCTTTTCCTTGTAGTTGATACGGTAAATAACGCGATTAACTTGGTGGATAAATCCTTTCCACATGAAGATAAGCCAGACGAGCGCACCGAATGGCCTCGCGAAATACGCAGGTTTTATGCGCAGAAATTAGCCATAGGCGAGAACGAACTGCATGAATGGGTAAGCATGCGTTTCGTCAACGAACTGACCGAAGGCATTTACCGTATCATCGGGTATCCGCTGATCGTGAGTGTGATGATCGTCGTCGCCCGTTCCACTTATTTTGACAATTGGCATATGCCCATTGCGCTGAAAGCGATCATTGGCTTTAGCCTGGGTATTTTGATTTATTGTGATTACCGCTTGAAAGGCAAAGCCGATGAAGCACGGAAAAGCGCATTGAAATGGCTAAGGCAGCGCGTGGTCTATTGCAATGGTCTTAAAAGCGATTCGAGCCGTAACAAGGGGCCGCAATTGGAAAAATTGATTGGCATGATCGAGAACTCGGAAAACGTGGTGTATCAATCTTTTTTCCAGCGGCCCATCTTCCGTAACATCCTACTCATTGTAGTGGCTTTGCTGGCAGACTCTGCCGATTACACCGCCATTGTCAGTAGGCTATTCTAAATAGAATTCAATTTAAATTTAAGCAGAGTGCATAGTCTAAACATGGAGTGCAAGGCTTGCCTTGCTCGGATTTACAAGTGGTTGGAAACCTTCGCAAGGCAAGCCTTGCACTCCATCGGCGCTTAACTATGGCAGTGAGAGGGTGAACGGTAACAACTCAATAATATCATTAGTTAGGAATCCAAGCATGAAATGGCCCTTTTCCCTCAAAAAAAAGCCCCAGACCGACAATCAGGAGCTGCTTGACCGCTACCGGCATTTTCGCTCGGTCAGCCGCGAATTGAATTTGACCCTCGTTAAACAACTACCCAAAGTTGCCGTGCCTGAATGCGGTAAGAAGCTGGGTCTATATAAAGCCGGCACATTGATTTTGAACAATGACGACGAGATTGCCATTCTGTACGATTATTGCCTGTACCATTATCGGCGTGGCGGAAAAAACGCCATCGAACGATATCTGAATAATTCGCCGCCTGAACCCGGCTCGGTCGAAATGGTCATCCTACAAGCGATGACGGATTCCTTTTATTCGACATTTAAAGTCATTGACATCCAGCCTCATCAAGGTGCAAGCCTGCAAGACCTGTTGAGCCATGACATCATTAACTTAGTCGATATCAGCTTAAGCGAAACCGGATTCCCTGGGCTTGTGGTCACTGGTAGAGTCCTGCCGTTTGGGGATTACCATATGTCATCGGGTACGTTAATTCCATTGCCTGAATCCGTGTATGAGGAAAAAATCATCCCCATCATCCAAAAATTCATTAAAACTGATGAATCCGGGACCAAGGCTAAATTATCGGCTGGACTTGAGGCTTCATTTACAGCGGAGCTTATTCGGGTCTCCCTGCAAGCCGGCGGCGCTGACAATATTTTTTACACAGATATTGAAACATAAATTGAAAACGCCAAATATGGATACCTACAATCATCAACATGCACTTGAACTTCTCCGCCTTGGCTCGGGTCGGGATGATGCCAATTTCCGCGAAGGCCAGGAAGACGCAATACGCCATATCGCCGAGGGCCGAAGCCGTCTGCTGGTGGTGCAGAAGACGGGCTGGGGAAAAAGCTTTGTGTATTTCATCGCCACAAAACTGTTACGCGAAGCCGGTCACGGCCCTGCCCTACTGGTTTCGCCGTTGCTGGCTTTGATGCGCAATCAAATCGCCGCCGCCGAACGCATCGGGGTCCGCGCCACCTCGATCAACTCAGACAACCAAGACGACTGGGAAGGAATCGAGGAAAAGCTCAACAGGGACGAAACCGACATTCTGCTAATTTCACCTGAGCGTTTGGCGAACGGGCGTTTCCGCTCTCAAGTGTTGGCTGGCATAGCGGCACGAATTTCCTTGCTAGTCATTGACGAGGCACACTGCATTTCCGATTGGGGGCATGATTTCCGCCCGCATTACCGTTTACTGGAACGCATCGTCAAAACGCTGCCACCGAATTTAAGGCTGCTGGCGACCACGGCCACTGCTAATAACAGGGTAATGGACGACCTCATGGCGGTGCTTGGACCCAATTTGGAAGTATCGCGTGGCGACCTAAGCCGCGCTTCGCTGACCCTGCAAACCCTGCGCCTTCCAGGTCAGGCAGAACGTCTGGCTTGGCTGGCTGGGCAAATGTCCACCCTGCCGGGCCATGGCATCATCTACACCTTGACTGTTCGTGACGCGAATCTAGTCGCCGACTGGCTGAAATGGCAGGGCTTCAACGTCGAGGCTTACACTGGGCAGACGGGCGAACGCCGGGAGTCGCTCGAACAAGCCCTGCTTGATAACCGGGTCAAAGCGCTAGTTGCCACCACGGCATTGGGAATGGGTTACGACAAGCCCGATCTGGCTTTTGTGATCCATTACCAGACACCTGGTTCGGTGGTTGCCTATTACCAGCAAGTGGGCCGTGCCGGACGCGCCTTGGATGCCGCCTATGGCGTATTGCTCAGTGGCGAGGAAGAAACCAATATAAACGACTACTTCATCAAGAGTGCCTTTCCGACTCGTGGAGAGGTTGCCGAAGTTATCCGGGCATTGGAAGCGGCCACTCACGGTTTGTCGGTCCCTGAACTGATGGGACGGGTCAACCTTGGCTATACCCGCATCGAGAAGACCATTGCCTTGCTCGCCCTCGAATCGCCCGCACCCATCGCCAAACATGAAAGCAAATGGCAATTGACCGCAGCCCGTCTGGGCGAAAACATTTGGCGCAGGGCCGAACGACTGACTGCTTTGCGCCGCGAGGAACAGGCGCAAATGCAGCAGTACGTCGACCTGAAGGAGGGTCACATGGCCTTCCTGATTAACGCACTCGACGGCGACCCTTCACTGGTCAAGCCGCCGACTTTGCCGCCCTTGCCATCACAAGTCGATCCCAAGCTGCTACAAGATGCCATTGCCTTCCTGCGCCGCACCAGTTTAGACGTTGAACCGCGCAAACTATGGCCTGCCGGTGGTATGCCGCAGTATGGCGTAAAAGGCAAAATCGCCACCGAACATCAGATGCAACCGGGCAAAGCCTTGTGTCTATTGGGTGACGCTGGCTGGGGTGAGTTGGTGCGACGGGGCAAATTCCACGATGGACGTTTTGCGGACGAACTCGTCGAGGCTTGCGCCAATCTGTTCCGTGAGTGGAATCCACAAGTCGGTCCAACTTGGGTAACCTGCATTCCGTCCTTGCGCCACCCCAATCTTGTGCCTGATTTCGCAGCACGCCTAGCAACGGCTTTGGGACTGCCGTTTCATATCGTGCTGGCTAAAACCCAGCATAGGCCCGAGCAAAAAACCATGGCCAACAGCGTTCAGCAAGCACACAATCTTGACGGTTCACTGGCTATCTGTGTGGATAGGCTGCCTCGCCGGGGACCAGTGTTGTTGGTGGATGACATGGTGGATTCGCGCTGGACGCTGACCGTTGCCGCTTGGTTGTTGCGCACCCACCGGGGAGGTGACGTTTGGCCTTTGGCCTTGGCGCAAACCGGACCCGATCAATGAATTCCGCTTTGTCCCCGAACACACAAGCCATTTTGCTGCTGACCGCCCCACTAATCGCTGGCAAGGTTACGGTCTCAACTGAACTGTTGAACCTAAGCGAATACAAACGACTGGCCCGCCATCTGCGCGACTTGCAACGCCAACCGGCGGATTTCTTATCGCCCGAATCGGCAGAGCTATTAAGCGCCTGCACCAGCGTGATTGACGAAATGAGATTAAGGCGTTTGCTTGATCGCGGCTTTCTGTTGAGCCAAGTGGTCGAACACTGGCAAACCCGTGCCATCTGGGTGGTGAGCAGGGCCGATGCCGAATACCCCCGTCGGCTGAAAACACGATTGCGCGAGGATGCCCCGGCGGTTATTTATGGCTGCGGCGACAGGAGCCTGCTGGAAACCGGCGGGTTGGCCGTGGTGGGTTCGCGGCATGTGGATGAGACCATTCTCGATTACACGATGGACATAGGACGTCTTTGCGCCAAATCGGGTAGGACGCTGGTTTCCGGCGGCGCCAAGGGCATAGACCAAGCAGCGATGCGGGGTGCGTTGGAAACCGGGGGCAAGGCCATCGGCATCATGGCGGATAGCCTGGAAAGAACGGCTATGAACCGCGAACACCGCAACCTGCTGTTGGATGGACGCTTAGTGTTGATTT
>QJPH01000349.1 GCA_003242955.1 Candidatus Methylumidiphilus alinenensis | reverse complement strand
GGTGTACAACTCCTCCCACTGATCAACCACTAGCAGTAGATGGCGGGTACCCACTTGTTTCTCTAGGATGCGCCCGACGACATCGCGTAGTTCGATGATGCCATGTTGAAGCTCAGCCGCCAGTTCGCCGGTTTTGCGAAGCCGGTCAAGCTCGCCCAAATCGGTTTCCAGCAGTGGCAACAATACCGCTGCCAGATTATGGAAAGGCCGGTCGCCGGGGACCATCGTGACGATTTCCCAAGGTTCGCGTGTCTCACGGCGGAGTTTTGGAACCAAACCGGCGCGAACCACGGAGGACTTGCCACTGCCCGACGGACCTACCAAAAAAACGAATGGACGGGCTTGTACGGATTTGTGTAGTAAGACTATCGCGCTGTCGCGACCAAAGAAAAACTCGGCATCTTCTTCGCGGAAAAATTGGAGTCCTTTGTAAGGGCAGAGGGTGGACAGGATTTCACGCTGGCGTTCGTGCAGCACTGCATCCGGCGGTTCGCGGCGCACGGCGGCGGCAAGGATGCGCAACGACCAGTTATCGGTTAAGCCGGAACGGAAATCCACCCAAGTGTTTTGCTGCAAAAAACCCAGCGGCGGTTCCGCGCCCGGCAATAGGACCGGGATCACCGGAAAGCCGGCTTCCCTAGCTTGGCGGTCCAACGCGAAATTTTTCTCCCGCTGTTGCCACGAACCCATTTCCCCTTGACCTATACACACCGCTACCGAGCCAGAGGCTGAGAGTGCCTGTTCCAATTCCTGCAACCAAGACTGGCCGGGGGTCAGATACCAGCGGTCAAGGAATACGTGTAGATTTTGCCCACGCAGCATGTCAGCCAAGGCATGGACCTGCACCTGATCGCGCCAGTGATAGCTGAGGAATACATCGTATTGCTTGGGCATGTTACTCTTATTTAACTGATTTTACGCAACCGCATAGGCAGTAGCCCGGATGGAGCCGCTTGGCGAGCGAAAATCCGGGAGAACGTGGTCACAGACCCGGATTGCGCCGCAAGCGGCTCCATCCGGGCTACAATGCCCCCGCCGGACGGGATTTGTAATCTTGTCCGTAACGTTTTGTAGTTTGGCAAGGCATGGTTGCACAAACAAAACGTAAGCGAAGGGGGGTTGCAAACCCCTTCGCGCTTCGCCAGAAACGATAAATATAACCCCGTCATTTCGGCAGGGATGCCGAAATCCAGCGACCATGGATGGCAAACTGGTTGATTATGATGGGCTTAAATCCATTGTCTTGTTACCGTCCTTGGCCTGGATTTCGGCATCCCTGCTGAAATGACGGGGCTTCGAGCCAAGCTGAAATTGCTGTTAGCGTTCAGTCTCCCTATGCCTTTTTCTGGGAACGCGGTCATCTTGGTCGCCTTTTTATTTTGAACGCAGCCGATTAGCGTTACTAACCACCGTCACCGAGGACATCGCCATCGCTGCTCCTGCAATCATCGGGTTGAGCAACAAACCAAAGGCCGGGTATAACAAACCGGCGGCGACGGGTATAGCCAAGGTGTTATAGATGAACGCGCCAAACAGGTTTTGCTTGATGTTCAGCACGGTCGCCCGTGATAGGATCATGGCCTCGGCAACCTTTAACAAAGAACCACGCATGATGACCACGTCTCCGCTTTCGATGGCGATGTCCGTACCCGTGCCGATGGCGAAGCCCACGTCGGCCTGTGCCAGTGCCGGCGCGTCGTTGATGCCGTCGCCGACCATGCCCACCACTTCACCCCGTCCTTGCAATTCTTTAACTACCGTTGCCTTGTCTTGCGGTAGCACTTGGGCGCGCACCTCAGTAATCCCTGCTTGTGCAGCGATGGCCTGCGCCGTGATTGGATTGTCGCCAGTCACCATCAGCACACGCACACCCAGTGCCTTGAGTTTGGCAATGGCTTCGGCTGAATCGGCCTTGATCGGGTCGGATACTGCAATCAAACCAATCGCCTTGCCGTCTGCCGCCAAGAGCACCGGGGTCTGCCCCTGTTTAGCCAGTTCGCCGACCCGCCCGGACAATTCGCCGCAATCCACCTCGTTTTCATCCATATAAGCTTGGTTGCCTAACAACACGGAATGTCCCTCGATGGTGGCTTGCACACCGCGCCCCAACATCGCTTGGAACATTTGCACAGGCACTCGTGCCAAGCCGCGCCGGTCGGACTCGGCAATGATGGCCCCTGCCAGCGGATGCTCGGAACCGGTTTCCAGGCTGGCTGCTAGTCGCAGCACACCATCCGCGTCATACCCTTCGGCGGTTTCGACAGACGCAACGCTAGGTTTGCCCAAGGTAACCGTGCCGGTTTTGTCCAACACCACACAGGTCAGTTTGCCGGCGGATTGCAGCGCGTCGCCGTTGCGGATCAGGATGCCTTTTTGCGCCGCCCGTCCGACCGCGACCATGATGGAAATGGGCGTGGCCAATCCCAAGGCACAAGGACAGGCAATGACTAGCACGGTCATCGCGGTGACGAAGGCGTAACCCAAGGAGGGACTGGGGCCAAAGACCCACCAAACCAAGAAGGTGAAGGCGGCAATGCCCACCACCACCGGTACGAACACCGCCGCCACCTTGTCCACCAAACGGGCGATGGCCGGTTTGCTGGCTTGGGCAAGCCGCACACTGCCGATGATTTGGGCAAGCAAGGTATCGCGGCCAATGCGCGTGGCTTGGAACAAGAAACTGCCGTTGCCATTGATGGTTCCTGCGATGACTTCCAATCCAGCATTCTTTTCCACCGGGATGGGTTCGCCAGTCAGCATCGACTCGTCGATACTGGAATGGCCTTCCAGCACTAGCCCATCCACTGCGATTTTTTCGCCGGGGCGCACACGCAGGGTTTCACCCAGGCCAATATCGGCTATCGGCACATCAATTTCTAGTCCCTCCCTTACTACTCGTGCCGTGCGTGGTTGCAGGCCAATCAATTGGCGGATGGCTGATGAGGTCTTGCCCCTAGCCTTCATTTCCAAGGCCGAGCCTAGGTTGATAAACGCTAGGATAATCGCCGCTGCTTCGAAATAGGCGTGGTTGGACCCTGCGGGTAGGATGTCGGAAAAGTCGATGGCGGCGGTGGAAAATAGCCAACCCGCGCCCGTGCCCAAGGCGATTAGCGTATCCATATTGGCTTGGCGGAGCTTGAATGACCTGATCGCCCCAACGTAGAAGTGTTCGCCTGAGTAGTACATGACGGCTAAGGTCAAAGCCGACACGATGCTCCAGAACCTCGCCCCTGCCACTGTTCCCAGTTCGGGGAACCAGCCAAAATGCGCCCCCAACATCAGCGGCACACCCAATAGTGCCGCCACCTTGGCCTTATTCAGCAAACTCCGGTAACGGGCATCTTCTTGATCTTCCTGACCGCCGAGGTCATCCAAGCCCTCCATCACCGCCGCCTCGAATCCGGCTTCCCGCACAGCCGTTTTTAAGGCTTCAATGTCGGCTTGGCCATTAACCAAGGCCGTGTGGTCAGCGAAATTCACGTCCGCGCTGGTCACGCCGGATACCGCGCGTAACGCGCCTTCCACCTCGCCGACGCAGCCCGCGCAGCGCATGCCCAGCACCGACAGGCGCACGGTTTGGGTTTGATCACGATCTTCGACAGTCATTTTTTGTCTCCTGCTATGGCATTGTTAAACTAAACATAGCAGAAAGAGAGTGGATTGGCTAACTCATGGGTCAACGATGAGATAAAATATGTTTTTTGTTAAAATTTCCAAAGCCCTGAGTCTAGGAATTCTCGGTTTGGCACAAAGCCCCGTCATTTCGGCAGGGATGCCGAAATCCAGGCCAAGGACGGTAACAAGCCAACGGATTAAAGCCCATCATAATCAACAAGCTTGCCATCCATGGTCGCTGGATTTCGGCATCCCTGCCGAAATGACGAGGTTATATTTATCGTTTCTGGCCCAAACTGAGAATTGCTGCTCTGAGTCAGATATTACAGTTACCGTCACTATTAACGCAAAATTTAATTGAATGGGAGCAACAGGTGAAACTTAGCGTCGAACAGTACAGTGCCTGGAAAAACAAGAGTATCACCTTGCTTGGCATGTCTGGGGTCGGCAAGACGCGTTTGGCCAACCTACTGCGCAAGCAAGGCGGGTGGTTTCATTATTCGGTGGATTACCGTATCGGCACACGCTATCTTGGAGAGCCGATACTAGACAATATCAAGTTGCAATTGATGCAAATTCCCCTGCTTCGGGATTTGTTGCGCTCTGATTCAATTCATATCAATAACAATATCACCGTAGATAACCTGACCCCTGTTTCGACATTTCTCGGGAAATTGGGAAATCCCGGAAAAGGCGGCCTGAGCCTGAAGGAGTTCAAACACCGGCAACTTTTGCATAAGGATGCGGAAATCAGCGCCTTGCGGGATGTGCCTGACTTTATTTTCAAAGCCAGGGCGATTTATGGCTACGACAAATTCCTCAATGATGCCGGCGGTAGCTTGTGCGAACTGGAAGACGTGCAACTTTTGGATATTCTGGCCGAACACACACTAATCCTTTATGTCAGAACGACCCAGGCCGATGAGAAGCGCTTGATTGCCAGGGCGGAAAGCGACCCCAAGCCATTGTATTATCGGGAGGAGTTTTTAGACGGGCAATTGGCTGTCTATCTTGTCCAGCGGGATTTGCCCTATGCCGCGATGATTGATCCCGATGATTTTGTGCGTTGGGTGTTTCCCCGGCTGTTTGATGCCCGCATCCCGCGCTACGAGAGGATTGCCGATGATTATGGCTACACTGTCACCACCGAGGAACTGTCCAAGGTAACTGACGAAGCCAGTTTTCATCGGTTGGTTGAATCAGCCATTGCAAAGAAACCTTAAAGACAGTCACACGCACATGCCCTTAGTCGCTCACACCAAACTTCCCGCTTTCCATGATTTGCAACAGGAAGGCGAAACTGTCATACCCGGTGAATTGGCCATCCACCAAGATATACGGGAATTGCATATCGGATTGCTCAACCTAATGCCGGATGCGGCCTTGAGTGCCACGGAACGCCAGTTCTTGCGTCTCATCAACGACAGCAATCAGATTGCACAGTTCTATGTGCATTTGTTCACCTTGCCTGAATTGGAGAGAAGCCAGGAAGGTCTGGCCCATGTACAATCCTACTACGAAACTTTCGAGCAAATCCAATCTGCGGGGTTGGATGCCTTGATCGTCACCGGGGCGAATGTGACCCAACCGGACTTGTCCAAAGAGGCGTTTTGGAACCCGCTGGTCAAAGTGGTCGATTGGGCCTACGAAAATGTCACTTCAACCTTGTTTTCCTGCCTGACTACCCACGCCGTGCTGGAATTTCGCTTTGGAAAGAAGCGCCAGCGCCTTCCAGCCAAGCGTTGGGGCGTGTTTCCCCATCGCCTGACGGAGAGGCATCATCCACTGGTCGTGGGTGTCAACACCCGCTTCGATGTCCCCCATTCGCGCTTTAACGAAATCAGCCGCGACCAGTTCGAGGAAGCCGGTTTGCATGTGCTGGTGGAAAGCGACGAGGCAGGTGTTCATCTGGCAGTCAGCCACGACGGTTTCAGGTTGGTTTTTTTTCAAGGGCATCCAGAGTATGACACTATTAGCCTGCTGAAAGAATACAAGCGGGAGGTGATGCTTTTTGCTTCGGGCGATAGGGATGATTACCCGCCATTCCCGGAAAATTATTTCTCGCCTTTATCCCAGGCGATTCTGGATGAATATGCCGATTTGGTGATTGCATCCAAAAAATCCAATACACCCTGCCCACGCTTTCCGGAGGCACTGATCGCACCCTGTCTTGACAATACTTGGCACGACACTGCGGAGGCAATCCTGAACAATTGGGTGGGTAAAGTCTACCAAACGACCAATCAGGACCGGGCCAAACCTTTCATGGAAGGTGTCAATCCAGATGATCCGTTGGGGGTTTATGGATGATAAGGTGATTTCAGAGAAAGTATATCCCATCAAGAATCTGATCCGTAGGCAAAAAATACAGTCCACGAAAGGCACGAAAAACACGAACAAAAGCATGTCTTGTTCGTGCCTTTCGTGTGTTTCGTGGACAATGCTTTTGGTAGATTCATTATTGTAGATCACCTTAGCTAAGAAGACCGACTCGGTTTTCAAAGCCGAGCTGGTCTAAAGCCAAAATGAAAATACAGGAAACCATCGTGCCCATCACCGAAGAATTCGAGTCACGCGCCGCCGAGTTGATCGAGGCAGGCCGCTTTATCCATGCCCGTGGCTGGGTGCCTGCAACGAGCGGCAATTTTTCTGCGAGGTTGTCCGACGGCAGCATCGCCATCACTGTTTCTGGCAAGCATAAGGGCGAATTGGTGTTGGGCGACATCATGCGGGTAGACGGGGAAGGCCAATCACTGGACGGCAAGAAGCCGTCTGCGGAAACCCTACTGCACACCTCCCTTTATCGGCGTTATTCTTGGGTGCAATCGGTGCTGCATCCCCATTCGCCGAATGCCACGCTGGTTTCCAGGCTGTTTCCCAATGAGTTAGTGTTGGAGGATAGCGAATTGTTGAAGGCGCTGGAGGGCATCAATACCCACGAAACCCGCGTTGTCGTGCCGATTTTCCCCAATGACCAGAACATCCCCCGGCTTTCTTCCAAGGTGGACGACTATATCGACCAGCATGAAAACGAAATCTATGGCTATATTATTGCAGGCCATGGGTTTTACACATGGGGTCTGTCGGTCAAGGCAGCCTTGCGCCATGTTGAAGCACTGGAGTTTTTATTTGATATCGAAATGCGGTTGCATGGGATAAAATTTAAGTAAGGTCTAATTCAAGGCCAGGCGGTTCTATTTCAACGTTAGGTCGTTCGGCTGATATTTTTTTCATAACGGCTAATTTAGAAAATAGGGCTAGGACTTGATATTTTCCTATGAAAAAAGCCAACAAACATCAAACCCCGGAGTTTTTTTTATCCCTCTAGGCTGCCTTTAGCTGCAAACGTGGATGCAATCCTGCGCGAGATGCAAGTCTTACCAATTCATCAAGAGTGAACCGATTGATCTCGCCTCGCTTGATTTCGGCAATGTGGGCTTGGTTTATGCCCAGCACCTGCGCCGCTGTTTCTTCTTTGATGCCGGAATGTTGTAACCAATGAGATAACCCAGTGAGCAGCACTGCGCGAATTTCCAACTCGGCCGCTTCGTCTGGTGGAAATAAGTCTTCAAAAACGCTGCGCCCAATCGGGGTTACATGTTGGATTTCGTGTTCGGTCGTATTCATGGGTTACCTCTTAATCGCTTTGAATCGTGCTTGGGCTAACTCTATGTCACGCTGATTGGTTTGTTGGGTTTTCTTTTGAAAGCAATGTAGCACATAAATTCTCGGGCCAATGTTAGCTATATAGATCACCCTGAATTCGCCAGATTCCACTTTGATCCGAATTTCCCGCACACCAGTGTCAATCCTTGGCATGGGTTTCCAGTCGTTAGGATCATCGCCTTGTTGTACCTTGTGCAATTGAAAACCGGCATTTTGCTTTGCATCCATCGGGAATGCCTTTAAGTCATCATAACTGCTGCCTTGCCAAATGAGTTCTTTCATTCCGATAAAGTTTATTCAATCCCATCAAAAAAAACAAATCGGTTTTTACCACTTTGCTTGGCAGCAAACATGGCATGGTCGGCATGGCGCAACAGAATTTCCGGGTCCGCGAGGTCGCCTGGAAACAGGGTGACGCCAATGCTGGTTGAAATATCAGATTGTTCGGTATTGTCAATGATATAGTTGTCCGCCACCGATTTTAGCAGGCGTTCCAATATCTGTTGGCATTCGTCCACATCGGCCACTTTATTGAGGAGGATGACAAATTCGTCGCCGCCCAGACGCGCTACGGTATCCCCCGCCCTAACGCAGGATTTAAGTCGGTTTGCCACCTGAATTAACAACTGATCGCCGGATGAGTGGCCTAATTTGTCGTTGATGGCCTTGAAGCCGTCCAGATCCAGGTAGCAAACGGCCAAAGCGCCTTTTTCGCGTCGCGCTTTTGCCATTGCTTGCTGCAACCGGTCTAGGAGCAGCCTACGGTTGGGCAATTGCGTCAGCGCGTCATGGTAAGCCGCCTTGCGCAACTGCTCTTTGGCTTCATGTTGCCCCGTCACATCAACGACCAGCACAACCAAATATTCAACTAATCCATCCTCTTTGCGGAGGCAACTAACGGAGATTTGGGCATATAGGATGTTCTTATTCTTGCCCAGGCAGCGAATTTCTGTTGTATAGTCGTCAATCTTGCCGGCTAAGATGAGATTCAATTTAGCCTGGTTTCTGGCCTGATCCACTGGGAAGGTCGAATCATCCCATGTTTGCCGAAGCAATTCTTCGCGGCTGAAGCCCAGCATTTGACAGAACTGGTTATTAACCTCCAGCCAGCTTCTTTCGGGAGACATGGTCGCCATGCCTACCAGGGGCCGTTCAAAAAAAGCCCTAAAATGACGTTCGCTGGTGCTAAGGCGTATTTGGGCAAGTTTGCGATCGGTTATGTCTGTGCTAGTACCGACGAGTCGGACTACTTCCCCTTGGTCGTCAAGTACGACATATTGGGCCTCTGCAATCCATCGTAGTTGGCCGTCGGGGCGGAAAATTCGAAACTCAACCTTATCGTAGGCCTTGTTTTCCACTGTCCTCAAAAGGGAAGACCAGACTTTTGCAAAGTCATCCTTATGCACGGACTTTTTCCAATTCTCGTGTGGCATTGGGATCATTTTGGGGAACCCGTAGATTTGGAACATCTTGTCATCCCAAGTCACTAGGCTGTTGCTAAAATCCAAATCCCACACCCCCATGTCAGCGGCTTTGGTCGCCAAAGTCAGCCTTTCGGTCACTTCCCGCAAACCGAGGTTGGCTTGATTGAGTTCGGCGGTTATTGCTTTGACCCTATCCAATTCTTGCGTCTTACTATGCAATGCATCCTTTGTCTTCCGGCGATTGGTCAAATCGAAAAAAGTGATAAGGTTTATTCCATTGAGCAGGGTTGCATGAATGCGGACGAACCGGACTGTGCCAACCTTAGCGGTGATGCCCGCCTCCATAGGGTCTATTTCCATTGGTTTACCAATGGCGGTGACCAGTCGGCGTTTCCACTCACCGCTGAACCATGTGCGGTATTCGGGATCGGGATAAGCAAGATGACAAAACTCCTCGAAAGTCGGGAATTCGTCGATAGTGTAGCCGAACATTTCAATGAAACGGCGGTTCTGATAAAGTACTTTCTGCTCTGGAACCGAGGTCAGTATTACACCGGCAGGAAAATGTTCAAGCATTGAAAATTGCAAATGCACCGCTTCTCCGCACAATGGGCAAGGCTCTGCGGAAATAATGCGAGACAAAACCCCTTCACCTTGCAGGATATCTTGGGGGGGAGGGCAATCGAACGACTCTTTTCCTTCTTTGCCATCTAAACTTTGATTGGGGTTCATAAAGCAAATACAGTCACTACGATTCTATGTTAATACCATGCCTGCTTTGCAGGTCAAACCCTGAGGAGAAAACTATGACCGACTGCCTATTTTGCAAAATGGTCACCGGGGAAATCAAACCGGCGGTTGTTTATGAGAATATGTTCATTCTCGCATTCCGTGACATCAAACCGCAAGCACCCACCCATGTGCTGATTATTCCAAAGCAACACGTTGCGACTCTTGAAGACTTAAAAGACAAGGATTTGGCCGGTGAATTGTTGCTTGCAACACAGTGGGTTGCAAGGCAGGAAGGTATTGCGGACAGCGGCTATCGGACGGTCATAAATTGCCGGGACGATGGCGGACAGGAAATTCAGCATTTGCATTTGCACCTTCTGGGGGGGCGCCGTATGAAGTGGCCGCCGGGATGAATTTTAAGCGGTTTAACCAGTAAGGTGATTTCTAATAATGAATCTACCAAAAGCATTGTCCACGAAAAACACGAAAGGCACGAACAAGACATGCATTTGTTCGTGTTTTTCGTGCCTTTCGTGGACTCTGTTTATGCTTAAGCAGCCCTGTCAACTTGGACATTGCCGTATCACCCATCACTCGCGCTTTTACGTTGCGTCGTTGCGCCGTTGCGTGAGACCTTCTTTTATCCTTCTCGCAATGCGGCATGTCATTCAATGGGCGAAGATTTTTTGTCTCACGCAACGGCGCAACGGCGCAACGTTAAGAGCAAAGCAGAATCTATTAGTATAGGCTCTACTCGACCCGGTAGGCCATTTGATTTAAAATGCCTGTGCAAACACCGGCTTTATTAACAGCCACCCCCTTTGTAATGAGCATCAAGGAACATCCATGCGATTGCTTACTAGCCTTTTCATTTCCATTTTTCTATTGGCCTTCTCTGACGCTTCATTGGCAGCGAAAGCCCACAAGGCATCAAAAAAAATGACCGAACACAGCATACAAGTTAAATTTGAAACCACTCAAGGCAACTTTGTTGTCCAATTGGACAAAGCGAAAGCACCTGTCAGTGCCGCAAACTTTCTGACCTATGTGAAGGAAGGCTTCTACGATGGCACGATTTTTCACCGTGTCATACCCGGTTTCATGGCTCAAGGAGGTGGCTTTACGACCGACTTTAAACAAAAGCCCGTCCATGATCCCATCAAGAACGAGGCAGATAATGGCCTGCTCAATAAACGAGGCACCATTGCCATGGCTCGGACGAGTGACCCAAATTCGGCTACGGCGCAGTTTTTCATTAATTTTATTGACAACACATTCTTGAATCACACAAGTCCTACCCCGAAGGGTTGGGGATACGCGGTGTTTGGGGAAGTTGTGGAGGGTATGGACGTGGTGGATGGTTTCGGCAAGATACCGACGAGTTCTGGCGGCCCTTTCCCCACGGATGTCCCGAAGACGCCTATCGTGATTAACAAAGCGACTGTAGTCAGCGAATAATAGAGAAAGACCGACTCGGTTTTAAAAACCGCGTCGGTCTAGACCTATAAGACCCGGACTGTCATGGCCCATGATTGCCGAAACCCTATTTATCTCCGACTTGCATCTTAGCGCGGCCCGTCCCGAAAGAACGATGCTGTTTTTATCCTTCCTTGAAGGCCGTGCCTTTGGTGTGGAGCGCTTATACATACTTGGCGATTTGTTTGATGCCTACATCGGCGATGACGACAACTCAAGCCCCAATCACGAGGTCAAAACAGCACTGAGACGACTCGTTACTTCCGGCACCGCAGTTTTTTTCCAGCATGGCAACCGCGATTTTCTGGTAGGGGCAGACTTTTACCGGGAAACTGGGGCAGGGAGGCTAGGCGACTACGCTGTTATTGATCTTTACGGCAAACCTGCCTTAGTGACCCATGGTGATTTGCTCTGTACCGACGATATCCTCTACCAAGAGGCAAGAATTCGGGTTCGCGCCGAAGAATGGAAGCGCAAAGCCTTGTCAAAACCCTTGTTCGTCCGCCAATGGTATGCGCGTTGGTATCGCTTTAAGAGCGGGTTGGACAAGGGCAAGAAAAACCAAGTGATTATGGATGCCAACCCGCAAACGGTCATTGACAATGTGCGATGTAATGGTGTGTCAATTTTGATCCACGGCCACACGCATCGACCTGCGGTACATGAATTCGGTGTCGATGGAAAATCAGCCTGTCGCTTCGTTCTGGCGGAATGGAAGGAAACAGGACAGGTGCTATGTTGGAATGCCAGCGGCTCTTGGGTTATCGAGAATATCAATTAGATGATGTTATGCGCGTTGGTAGGCAGCATTTCCCCCTAGGCGTAAACCCGTAGGACTAGGATACTCCGAATGCATCCAGCGTCCAAGCTAATTGGAACTTGTCGAAGATGATGTCAATCTTCAGTTTATGGGGGCCTTGTAGATTCTGCTTTGCACTTAACGTTGCGTCGTTGCGCCGTTGCGTGAGACAAAAAATCTTCGCCCATTGAATGAACATACCGTATTGTTTGAAAGGCAAAAGAAGGTCTCACGCAACGACGCAACGTAAAAGCGCAAGTGATGGGTGATATGGCAATGTCCAGGTTTACAGTGACGGGCCTGACCGTTTTTTCCCGCTCGCCGTCGCTCACTTTGACGACAAGGGGCGCAATAGCACAATGACGGGTTGCGCCCTTACCTTGTTGCGTAAACATCAGTCAATTAAAAGAGAATTACTCCATGAACACATCTTCTTCTTCGGACACTCTACGTTCCAAACTGACCCACGAACCCCGAGAACTGAAGTTCGGAACTAGCGGAAGAAGGGGGGAAGTTGTCCATCTCACCCAATTGGAAGTTTATCTAAACGCCTTGGCAGAATTGGAATACCTACTCTCGCTCCCCCTCTGCGAAGGTGGAATTTCACTAGGGGACGAATTCTTTTACGGTTTTGATTTGCGCCCGAGTTCCAGCCGATACGTCGCCGAACAGCAGAACCGGGGAGAAATTGCACAGGCCATCGAGAAAGCCATTGGCAATGCAGGCATGAAACCGGTCAATCTTGGTCAGATACCCACCCCGGCATTGGCCTTTTATGCACTTTCCAAGGTCAAGGGCAGCATCATGGTCACCGGTAGCCACATCCCGTTTGACCGCAATGGCTATAAAACCAACACCTCGCGGGGCGAATTGCTAAAAAAGCATGAGCTTCCGATTAACGAAAAAGTTCTGGAAGTGCGGCAAAGGCTCTATGCGCAGCCTTTCTCCGAATCGCTTTTTGACGGGAATGGACGTTTCAAATCGGGGCATCATGAACTCATGCAAGTGGACACTGCCGGTGCTAATAATTATGTGCGACGGTATACTGGTTTTTTTGATGGCATTTCCCTTGCCGGTTTTCGGCTTGTTGTTTACCAGCATTCGGCTGTCGGGCGCGATATTGTCGTGGAGCTACTGCGCCAGTTAGGTGCCGAGGTGATTCCAGCCGGTCGTAGCGAAACCTTCATACCCATAGACACAGAGAACATGGACGGGGAACAACTGGCGACTATCCAGAGTTTGCACGATCAAGTCGCAGCCAGCCACGGGCAGATTGACGCGGTCATTTCCACTGATGGTGACACCGACAGGCCGATGATCTTGGGCGTTGACAACGGCGAGGTTCACTTCTTTGCAGGCGATAGGGTAGGTATGGTCACTGCCGAGTTTCTCGGGGCGGATGCCGTAGTCGTTCCCATCAGTTGCAATGACGCAATTGATTTGGGTCAATTGAAAGATATCATCGCACCTAAAACCAAAATTGGATCGCCCTTTGTCATTGCAGGAATGGAGAAGGCCATTGCCAAAGGCAAACGCGCCGTTTGTGGGTTCGAAGCCAATGGAGGATTCTTGACCGGTTCTGATTTTACCCGCAATGGCAAAACCCTAGCCTCTTTGCCCACACGCGACGCAATGCTGCCTATCCTAGCAGTGCTTTTTGCGGCAAAAGAAAAAGGCTTGACTTTGAGCCAATTATTTGAATTTTTGCCGAAACGCTATGGTTCGGCGGCCTTGCTCAAGGCATTTCCGCGCACGATTAGCCAGACAATCATTAATCGGTTTTCGCCATCGGACAGCAGAATCAGCGAGATTGTCATTGAGACAAGCGGAATGGTTTTGTTAGATGAAAATGGTTTAAAGTTGGCGGGTTTGGAAGCCGAAATTCATGCTATTGAGTCGTTCATTCAAGAACTAAAGGAACTTTTCACAGCGGTGCTTGATTTTGGCGATATTGTCCGCATCAATTATTTGGATGGTGTGCGCATTTACTTCAACAATGGGGACGTGGCCCATATCAGACCTTCCGGCAATGCCGACGAGCTACGCATTTACGCTGTCGCCAATACCCAGGACCGTGCCAACACAATCGTGCAACTAGCGGTCCAAGAACCCGATGGCATTTTCCGGTGCTTGGAGAACAACCGGTAACACTTAAAACCCCCTAACCCCCTTTTTTCAAAGGGGGGTTAAGGCAAGCTTCTCCATAAGTGCGTTGAAAAATCGAAGCCTTGTCGACGCTAAGCCATTGAATGTTTGTCCTAGCTGGGGGATTGAGTCTTTTACGTTGCGTCGTTGCGCCGTTGCGTGAAACTTTCTTTTTGCTTCCTCGCCACACTGTTTGACCGTGCCGTTGAGCAAAGTTTTTTTGACTCACGCAACGGCGCAACGACGCAACGTTAAGAACCATATACGATTTGCCTGATACTTCATTCGCTTCATGATTTTTGGTTTGGGGGTTTGGCAAATTGTGGATGCAAAAGAAACAATAGCATTGGCCCATGACATACTCACAACCTCTTGTTTAAGCCAAGCATTCTCGGCTACATTCAACAAAACCAACGCACTTTCGGAGTGGCTTGGGGTTGGAGGGGTCTTGGAACGACAATCGCACAAGGATAATCACATGCTCAGTTACCGCCACGGCTTCCATGCCGGCAACCATGCCGATGTTTTCAAACACTTGGTATTGACCCTGTTGGTTCGATCCCTGCTCAACAAAGAGAAACCGTTTTTCTATCTTGATACCCATTCAGGGGCCGGTTCTTACAATCTGGAATCGGCCATGGCGCGGAAAAACCGGGAATATGAAACGGGCATTACCCGACTCTGGGGCTTGGAAGACGTGCCTGATGATGTCAAGGAGTATCTGAATATCGTGCAGACTGTCAATCCAGACCACGAATTACGCTGGTATCCGGGATCGCCACGCATCGTGCGGCATTATCTCAGGCCAAAGGATCGCATGATACTGTGCGAACTGCATCCTAACGAAGCGGATAACCTTGCAGCAGAATTTGCCGGAGACCGGCAAGTCAAAGTCGAGCATCAGGATGGATACGCCGGACTCAAGGCTCTACTGCCTCCCCCCGAACGGCGAGGGCTGGTCCACATCGACCCGGCATTCGAGCTTCAAGACGAAAGGCATCGCCTGTTGGAAGCATTGAAAGAGGGCTACCGACGCTGGCCCACGGGAATTTTCGCCATCTGGTATCCGCTACAGGACCGCTATGTGGCAGACGACTTCTTGCGCCGCCTCAAGCGCAGCGGCATCCCAAAAATACTGATGACGGAGTTTTCTATCTTGAATTCAATGGATACACTACGCTTGTTTGGAAGTGGCATGGTCATCATCAACCCGCCCTGGCAACTTGACGAGCAGTTGCAAAGCTTGCTTTCCTGGTTATGGCAAAAACTCGGCGTGGAAGGGCAGGGGGGTTATAAGGTGGAGTGGTTGGTGGGGGAGTGATTCCTACTTTCCTAGCCCTGTAGGTGGGGCAACATCTTTTCCTTTGCCAGACTTTTCCGACCGACTGCCCAAATGTCTGGCGCAACGCAAAGAGACGTGCCCGACCTTATATATCGATTCTTTCCTCCAAAAGAGGCAGAATTACTGGCTGATCACCGGGGGGATGCGGGATGAAGACGTGCCCGACCTGAGGCCTAGAGCCTGCCGCGTAGACTTTGCTCGTTCCCAAGCTCCTGCTTGGGAATGGGGTTTTTGAAGCTCCAGCTTCCCGAAGTACGTCCAAATATGAGCTTGCAAGATAAGGGTTCCCAAGCCGGAGCTTGGGAACCAGCCAAGCCGGAAAAGCCGTCATTTCGGCAGGGATGCCGAAATCCAGGCCATGGACGGTAACCATCCGACAGTACAAGTGCTTAATTCAGGCGACTTGCCAACCCGTTGTTTCATGTTCTCGGTTGCAGGGACATCTGTCGATGCCCCCAGTTTGCCATCCTTGGACGCTGGATTTCGGCATCCCTGCCGAAATGACGGGCCTTAAACACTTGTGTATAACGATGAGGGCATCAACTTGGGAATGCGGCTTTAGAAGCTCTAGCTTCCGCGAGTATCTGCAATCTGGAACTCTCGACGTTCTAACCAAAGAATTGCCGGTTTATGTTACCCCGCCTTGCCTACTTGGG
>QJPH01000261.1 GCA_003242955.1 Candidatus Methylumidiphilus alinenensis | reverse complement strand
CAAGCAAGCAGCCAAAACCAGAGACAAGGCAGAATTTTGATGCACTCGCCGAGGATGCCACCGCAACCCTAGCCGAGAGGATGATTAACCTAAATTCGGGAGATTTGGATAAGGTTAAAATGCCGGTTGTGGTCAAGGCCGTTGAGCCAGAGCAAAACAACCCTAACACGTTGGAAACCGTTTCAACGCCTAAAAGAATTGATGTTGTCACGGAAGATGAAGGATTTTTACCCGCTAGATTTATAGAGGCTGGAAACTCCATTGGCCTAGTCTTGAAAATAGCCTACAGCCGCATAGAAAGGGGCGAGTTGCCTTCTCGTGTTTGGGATTCCCTTGCTGATAGCGACAAGAGCGAGATAAGTTCATGGTTGAAACCTTACTACAATGCTGGAAAAAAATCTAAAAACCTTGCAATGGACGTTTTGAGCGGTTTTAGGAAAGGCATTTTCTCAAAGGATGGAGACGGCGCTTTTGCCTTGGTTGCCTATTTGCATGGGGCAACGCCTTGTATGATTTTTAGTATGCTTGATATTTTCCATGGGGCAAAGGAGCAATAAGGTTTTAGTTTAAAGTGGTTTAATGGAAAAGGATTTCCATTTTTTTGTTTATTGGAACTTAAAGAATAATAAGAATATGAGATTAACGCTATGAGTGAAAAAGGCAGGGGAAAGGGGAACACTAAGAAAAGGCGTATGTCAGCCGCAGAATTTGACGCGGTGGTCCCGCTTTTGAGCATGTCGGAAAGCCGCCTAAATGCGGCTAGGGCCGCATTGGTCGATAATGAAAAATTGGAGGACATCGCTAGGCCGCACGGTTGGGACAAGCAGACTGTGGGCGGTGCTGTGAATATCGTTTGGAAGGCTTTCCAGAAAGTTAAGGAGTCGTTGCGCCTGGCTGAACTTGGCGGGGTAAGCTATCTTAGGGATGAATTGGACTTGCCGGACGGGTGGAAGCGCGTTTGCATCGACGCGCCAGAGTATTTGATTGAGATCGTTCAAGCCGAGGTTGAAAGGCTTAAACGCGCTAATTCTGCTGATGGTTCCAGCCCATAAAAAAGCCCGGTGTGGGCAAGCCAAACCGGGCCAAAAGTCATCTTAAGTTTAGGAGTTATCCTAAAGGTAAGGCTTTCAATTATACCATTGTTTGGTAGGTTTTAGGATTTTTTGGTTTTGCTCAAAAAGCTTGGCAGATGCGGCTGTGTCCCGTAGTCGGGCTTTCCCTGCCCTCGTCCAAAAAACCGCCGGCATCCATGCCGAGGCCGCGCTCCCGGCGCGGAAAGGTGTGAAATCCTTTTTTTGGCGCTCCTGGGGGACTGTGCGTCTCGTTCCTCGACGGCACAGACCCCCGCCGCGCGGCGACCCCCAAAAAGGCCGACCGCTGGCGCGGACGGCCTAGCCAAAGCCCCACACATTGCTGGCTTGCTTCCAATATTAACGCAGAATGAGGTATGAGTATGAATGTTCAAGAAGTTGAATTGTTTAAGAACATACAAGCGTTTGAACTTGACAAGGCAGATTCATGCTTGTCGTTTAGTAAAAGGCTGGCTAGGGAAAATCGTTGGACTGACACGTTTACGCATCGCGTGATTGAGGAATACAAAAAGTTTGCATTTCTTGCCATTGTTGCGGGACATCCTGTCACGCCATCCGATCAAGTTGATCAGGCTTGGCATCTGCATTTAACCTACACCCGCTCCTATTGGCAAGAGTTCTGTCCCAAGGTGTTGGGCAAGCCCTTACATCATGAGCCTACACGCGGCGGGGGGGATGAACAAGGAAAATTCAACGATTGGTATGGCAAGACCTTAGCCAGTTACGAAAGATTGTTTGGATATAAACCCCCGGAGGATATATGGCCTGATTCACAAATACGATTCGGCAAGGACTTACATCATGCCCGAGTCAACGTCCGGCAACATTGGTTGGTGGCCAAGCCCAAGTCTTGGCGGAATATTGGTTGGCGAGGGGCGACCATGCTTGTGACACTTTCCATGCCCTTGTTTATCGTCAGTTGTGCGGGTGTCCCCGATAGCATCAACCCAATGAAGCTGGATGCAGCGGGGTTTCTATGGTTTTATGGATTATCAGGGCTATTTTTGGCGATTGTCTCTCGCTCCATTCGTTCGATTATGAGCAAACCGGATCGCAATGGCAAGCCATTAGATGTGACACTCACGCCTGAGGAGTTAGCCTATCTTTCGGATGGGCCACAGCAAACGGTGGATGTTGCCTTAGTTAGCCTTCTACAACGCGGATGCTTGGAATTGGATAAAGGCAAGCAGGGCTTTTTTAAGCAAAAGAAGCCAAGCTTAAAGTTACTTGTGCCTGACGACGCTAAAACGCCGCTAGAGGCAGAGATTCTCAGGCAAGCAGCTAAGCCGAATGCCACGCTTGAAAAAATTCGACTCGCGGCAATTTCCCCCGCAAAAAACCTTTTTTGCAATCGCTTGGAAACACTGGGTCTATATGTTGCATTCGATCAATCTAAGAAAGCCCAACAGATAAGTGGCCTACTGTTTTTAGTTTTACTGATTATTGGTTTTATTCGTTTACAGCATGGGCTGGCAATTGGAAAACCCGTTGGATATCTAACTTGGATGATGATTGTATTTTTCTTTATTGGACTACGACAAAGTGTCACTCGGTTGAGTAGAAGCCACTACGGCGATGCTGTGCTGGGCTACGCAAAGCGTAATCATCGTAATTTTGATAAAAACACGGCAGATGGATTGCTTTACCTAGTAGCGACGGTCGGTTTGGGCGCATTGGTAGGTACTGCCTTGGCCGATACTCAAGCAGTGCTGAAGAGTTCAAAAGATGCCATAAGAGGGGGGGGTGATTCTGGCGGTGGAGATGGGGACGGTGGAGATGGAGGCGGCGGTGGTTGTGGCGGTTGCGGAGGAGGCGATTGAAAACACTGCCAGCAATTCAGAGCGTAGCTGTAGTGGGGTTTTGCTTTGTTTAGTTTTGCGTGTGTATGCAAAATTATGCCATGCGGTTTGGGTGTGATATGGCGGCAGTAAAGGGATTAACAGCAAAAAGCTTGGTAGGTGCGGCTGTGTCCCGCAGTCGGGCTGTCCTGCCCTCGCCCCAACAGCCCCCGGAGTCATCCGGGGCCGCGCTCCAAGCGCGGAAAGGTGTAAAATCTTATTTTGTGCATCCTTGGTGTGCTGTGCGCCTTAGTGCCTAAGTTGCACAAACCGCCACAGCACAAGCGGCATCTTAAAACTGGCTGACCGCGAGCGAGGACTTCACAGCCAAGGATCCACCGATTAGTCAGGTTAGCGAAGGGCGGCACATTTTTTTCGCTTAAGCGAAAATCTCTAAGCGAATAAAGACGAATAAATAACTCATTATCAGAATCTTATAGATTGGGAGAAACTTATGGAACAGATCGGATTGGCTGAAATGCTCGTAGAATTGCGCAGAGAGTTGATGGATGCGCAACGGCAAGCGGCGGAAGAGAAACTGCAATTCAAGCTTGAAGACATTGAAATCGAGTTAAAAGTCGGCACGACACAAAAAACCACAGGCAAAGTCGGAATGAAATTCTGGGTCGTCGATGCCAGCGCGGATGGTTCAGTTGAAGCGCAAAAGCTGCACACCATCAAGCTTAAAATGAAACCAGTGACCGACGGTGAAGGCTCGACGCTGATTTCCAGTCCGGAGGAAAAATAGCTTACAAACTTCTAGGAAAAATAGCGTTTTCCGGTCATGTGGAAAGATTCGATAGCCGAAATTTTCGTCCCGCACGCGGGGAGTGATGGCAAAAAAGGGGATGTTGCCACCGGCTACCCGGTGGCCCCCAACCGCATCCTCACTGCCTACCATGCCGTATTTCCAACATCAGCCCAAAGCGACGAAGGCCGTCCGATAGAAATCCGCTGGCATCACTCCAAAGCCGTCTCCGCTTGGCAGTCGGTTCAAGGCATTGTTGCTTGGGATGGCAAGCCGTGGGATTTGATTTTGCTGGATTGCAATTTGCCGCCCGAGGTCTCGCCTTGGGAAATATTTCCCAGTGACCAGAAGCCGTTGGATGACATGCGCTGGGCAAGCGTCGGCTTTCCACGGGTTGGGGGGAGACGTGACGGGGTGCGTGAGCCTTTTCCTATGAAGGGCGGTGTTTTTTCGATGCTGGAAAGCGACCCTATCTTTGCCCTCGAAGCAGATGCCGGGCCGCCCTTGGCTGAAGACTGGCAAGGCGCTTCAGGTAGCCCCGTCGTCGTCAATGGGCGCATTTTCGGCGTGATTGTCAAAGTGCCGCCTAATTTGGAAGCAAAGCGGTTGCAAGCCGTGCCGATGTGGAAGGTGCTGCGGGATGATGCGGATTTTTGCCAGCAGGTGGGATACCGTCAACGCCAGGATCGGCTGAACCGGATGCGGCAACGAATCGAGCAGAAGCTTGAGTCTGCGACAGACTGCGTTGATGCCATTGCCGCCGAATTCCCAGACCTAACCGAAGGCTGGCAAGCTAGGGAGGGTAAGGAAAAATTGTCCGTTTTAGTCAATCGCCTATTGGGGATTGAGTTTGATCAACTGATCGTTCATTGCCAACAAGCTTTCCGCAAACTCGGCGGTATCTCCAAGTCAAACCCAATCAGCGCCGTAGTCCAGGCCATCCTTCCCGCCATTTACGACCACGGTGTGGTGGAGTCCGTGCAAAACATCCGCAATAACTCCGGTCTTGCCTTGCTGACCCTGCCTGCCTCCTATGCCACGGTTGCTGAAATCATCATGGCCGGTGTGGACGGGCGGGAAACTTTGTTCTGTGACCGTGAAGGGGAAGATGATTTCCCCAAAGGTAGGCTAAGCTTGCCGGAACCCCCTGAATGTGGGTTTGATCCTGACGGCATGAAAACAATCACTGCGCTGAGACAGCATTTGGAGAAAAAGTTTGGTTCCCCAGAAGAATTTGAAAAGGCCGTGGATGATTTTATCGTTCGCCGTTTTGCCGGTGAGGATGTCAGCGAATACTCGAAGCCTGAACGTATCCAACTCGCCGCTGTGGAGATCGAGTTTCAGGCCAAAAGCAACAACCGCACCCACTATCTGATTGTGACCGAACCGGAGGAGGCCCAAGACCGGGGTAGATTTGAAAACGTGTTGCGCACTATTAGGGCGCGATACCCTGGCCTGATTTGTCTTTGCCTTAATAAAGGCTTCGAGATACGCAAGGCCGACAAACGCAATTTTCGCCCCCTGTTAGAACTGTTACCCAAAAAACAACGGAACCCCCAATGAAATTCCTTACCGCCCAACACGGCGACACTGTTGTACTTGCTGCCTCGCCCACCGTCCCCGAGCCAGTGCATGTGTGGGACCGCCGCGAGATTGCCGCCATCAACGCCGCACTTGCCGCTAAGCGCCCTCTGCTGGTGCGCGGCGAGCCGGGCATAGGCAAAAGCCAATTGGCCCGCGCCGCCGCCAAGTCGCTAGGCCGAACCTTCGTGCCTTGTGTAGTCGATTCACGCACCGAATCCCGCGACTTGCTCTGGCATTATGATGCTGTTGCCCGTTTGGCCGACGCTCAATTGATGGGGGCTTTGCGCTGTGCCGACGACAAGGGGGAAGGCACCGAATCGGCAAAAACTCAGTTGGCGGTTCGTAATTATCTGCAACCCCGCCCGTTGTGGTGGGCTTTTGATTGGCTCAACGCATTGGCACAGGCCATAAAAGTGGGCCAAAAGCCGCCGTTACAAGCGGACGGCGGCGACCCGTCCAACGGCTGTCTGGTGCTGATTGATGAGATCGACAAGGCCGAATCTGATGTACCCAATGGCTTGTTGGAAGCACTGGGTTCCGGCAGCTTCGCCCCGCCCGACATGGAAAAGCCAGTGGAAGCCAAGGGCGAGCCGCCTTTGGTCATCATCACCACCAACGAGGAACGCGCCTTGCCGGATGCCTTCATCCGCCGTTGCCTCGTGCTGCACTTGCGTCTGCCCGAACAGCGCGACGAGTTGATTGCCCATCTGATGGCCCGCGCCCTAGCCCATTTTCCCCAAGCGCATTATCCCCAGGCCACCGATGCCCTATTGCAAAGTGCCGCCGAACTGTTGGTGCAAGACCGGGAAACCGCCCGACGCGAACATTGGCTACCCTTGCCCGGACAGGCGGAATATCTGGATTTTGTGCGGGCCGTGTTGGGTTTGGACGATGAAGAAGGTTTGGCGGCCGGTTACGATGCCGCCACCCTGCTCGAACAGGTGTCGGGCTTCGTGCTGGCCAAACACCCGGATGCTTTCAAGCGCAGGCCGGAGCCGGGCAAGTGAGACCCTTGGGGGCGTGTGGCCGGGCCGACTTGGTACGGGCATTGCGGCAGGGCGATCAAGAAATGGCCCAGATTGCCGCCGAATTGCTGGGATTCAGACCAGTAAAGGCTGTGAAGTTAGTAGCCATCGATACAGTAAAGTCTACCGAAAAGGCTCAACTCACAGTCGGTTCAATCGACCAAATTGCCCCTATAGAGGAAATCCCCCTCACCGACATCCCATTCTGGTATGTTGATGCCTATGAACCCATCGCCGCCGCCGAAACCGTGGAACAGCCCGTGGAGCCGGGGGAAATCGAATGGACTAACCGCCCTACCGAGCCGCTTCGCATCCCCCTGCTTGCGCCTTGGCGCGAATTGCAGGCGCGTCTGCGCTGCGAGGCCGCGCAATGGCATGAAACCCGCACCTTGGATGTCCCGGCAGTCGTCGCCACGCTGACCCGTGGGCGGCAGATCGAGCGGGTTCCCTACGAACGCCGCCGCCGCTGGGGTCCGCGTTTGCAGATCATTGCCGACCGCAGCGACCGCTTGGTTCCTTACTGGGCCGATCAGGAAGTGACCGGTCATGCTTTAAGCAGACTGCTGGCTTCCCACCAAATCGAACGGGCCGCGTATTGGGAAGGGCTGACCGCGCCTAGGCTGTTGACGGATGGCTCTGCATCGGGTGACTACCGTATGCCGCCGCCGGGGAGTCTGGTGTTGGTGTTGGGTGACTTGGGCTGTTTGACGGACGGGAACCTCGAAGTGCGGAATTTCTGGCTAGGCTTTGGTCGCCAACTGGCGGATGCGGGTTGCCAGCCGACCGCCTTGCTGCCCTGTCCGCCGCAACGCTGCGACAAGGCACTGCGCGACCTATGGCGGCTGTTGCCGTGGGCGCGGCCGTCCGGTTCGGCGGCGGACCCCCAGCAACGGTGGCAACGGGCCGAGCGGCTGTTGCGCCTCGTCTCCCCCGCGTTGCGCATCGAACCCGGCCTATTGCGAGCGGTGCGCCTGCTATTGCCCACAGACGAGGCAGACAGCGGCACCGAATCCGATGTCTGGCAGCACCCGGCCTTGACCAGCGACTCGGCGGCGGCGGCTACCCTCGCCCCCGACAAGGCGAAAGAATACCGCGCCGCCTTTGCCACCGAACCGGAGGCGCTGCAACGCCGGGTATTGGCTGTGTTGCGCCAGTGGCGCGGCCCGCTCCCGCAGGAAATCTGGTTTGAAGAAATTCAATCCTTGGAACCGGTTTCCCGCGAATGTTTGCCGGAAGATGACAAGGCTCAAGACTTGAGTTTAGCCAGCCAATTTTTTGTGCAGTTTAGCCAACGCGCCCGTGGCCTTGTGGCAGGAGGCATCGCCAGCGGCTCCTTGGCGTGGTATCGGCGTTGCGAGCGTCGCCTGACCTCCGCCGCCTATGCCGATGCCGAAGTGGGCAAAGCCTTAAACCGGCTGTCGGCGACCCTGCATGAAAAGGATAAAGACTTTCAACCCGACCGGAGTTTCTTGCCTACGGATGTCCCGCCCGACCGGATTAGGCGTTTGATGCTAAGCCAAGTCACGGATCAGTTGCAAACCGTTGAGCAAACCGACCCGACCCGATTGACGCAACAGGGCAGTCCGCTAGGCACGGTCGAGTCGGGTAACGGTTGGGTTAAGATCGAGCCGCAGACCGACTCGGTTTCAAAAACCGAGTCGGTCTCTGACGAATTTTGGGAAACCGGCGAACCGCCTTCTTGGGCGAGTGCTTGGGGCCGGGATCAATATGGTGCTTGGGTGGAGTTTTCGGTGAATATTGAGATTCAGGAAAGCCATGATGATAGTTCATATTTTAATGACGATGACAGTTCTTCCCAACATGACCGAAATATTATCTATAAAAAAAAGGTACCAGTTACCCAACGGATGCGCTGGATAGCACCGGGTACTTTTATGATGGGTTCGTCGGAAACGGAGGCGGAGCGTTTTTCCGATGAGAGTCCGCAGCATGAGGTCAACCTCCAACAAGGCTACTGGCTGTTCGACACTGCATGCACACAGGCTTTGTGGCAGGCTGTCATGGGCGAGAACCCAAGTAATTTTAAAGGCGCGGACCTGCCCGTCGAACAAGTGAGTTGGGAAGATGCGCAAAAATTCATCCAAGCCTTGAACCACAAGATGCCGGGGCTGGATTTGGGTTTGCCGTCCGAGGCGCAATGGGAATATGCCTGCCGAGCCGGGACGGAAACGCCGTTTAGCTTCGGCGGCAACATCACCCCCGAGCAGGTCAACTATAATGGCAACCGCCCCTATGCCGATGGCAAGAAAGGCTTGTATCGGCAAGAGACGGTCCCGGTCAAGAGTCTTCCCGCGAATCCTTGGGGCTTGCATGAGATGCACGGCAATGTCCGGGAATGGGTGCAGGATGCATGGCACAACAATTACAACAATGCACCGACCGATGGCAGTGCCTGGGAGTCGTCCGAGGCTGGCGCGGCCCGTGTGGTTCGCGGCGGGTCCTGGGGCGACCTCGCGAGGTTCTGCCGTTCTGCGTGCCGTATCAGCCTCGTCCCCTACGACCGCTACTTCAACTCTGGCTTTCGTTGCGCCCGAGTTCAGGGTCGTGAGCCAGGCAAGCAAGCGGCGGGTCGGCCAAGGCAGACGCGAAGCGGAGCGAGCCAGTCTGCCTTGGCCCGACCAGCCGAGAGGGTTGATCGTTCCCACGTTCTACGTGGGAACGCAGCCGATGGCGCTCCGCGCCTAGGGCCGCAGAGCGGCCTAACAGGCGTTCCCACGCAGAGCGTGGGAACGATCACAAAGCCCCTCTCCCCCCCAGGGAGAGGGGTTGGGGAGAGGGGCGAGGAGACTGCGGCCAAGCTACTCCGCCTAGACACCGCCCCCAAGGCAACCACGTCATTGCCACAGTGCAGCGCCTTCGCCATCCTCACCGACCGCGAGCGGCTGACCTTCCGGCAGATACATAGCAAGCCGGATTGGACCGATTCCATGGGTCGCGACCGCTTCGGGCTGTGGGCCGACATCGCCATCGAATCCAAGCAAGGCCAACCGGTCATCCAGCGCCTGCGCTGGATTCCGCCAGGACGGTTCATGATGGGTTCGCCGGATAACGAGCCGGGGCGTTGGAGTCCCGAAGGTCCACAGCACCCAGTCACGATCAGCCAAGGTTATTGGCTCTTTGACACGCCCTGCCCACAGGCACTGTGGGAAGCGGTGATGCATTCCAACCCTAGTTATTTCAAAAGCCCTTTGCGCCCGGTCGAACAAGTCAGTTGGGACGATGCCAAGACCTTCCTGCAAAGCATCAATGAGAAATACCAAGGGCTGGCCTTGGCCTTACCGAGCGAGGCGCAATGGGAGTATGCTTGCCGTGCCGGGACCGACACGGCCCTGTACACTGGCGGAATCGAGATTCTGGGCGAAAGAAACGCTCCCGCCTTGGATGCCATTGCTTGGTACGGCGGCAATAGCGGCGAAGGCTACGAATTGCCGGAAGGGTATGATTCATCGGACTGGGGGGAAATGCAATACCGAAACCCAAAGTCCGGCACCCGCGAAGTCGGTCAGAAACAACCCAACCCGTGGGGGCTGTATGATATGCTTGGCAATGTTTTGGAATGGGTCGAAGACCCATGGCATTCAAACTACGAGTTAGCACCGATGGATGGCAGCGTTTGGCAATCTGACGAAGCTGGCGCGGCCCGTGTGGTTCGCGGCGGGTCCTGGTACGACGACGCGAGGTACTGCCGTTCTGCGTGCCGTCTCCACTACGACCCCGACGTCCGCTACTTCAACACTGGCTTTCGTTGCGCCCGAGTTCAGGCGTGAGGCCGGAGGGCCAAGAACGGAGCGCACGCAACCGGGGGCGGCCCGGCCGCGGAGCGGACAGGGCCGGGCCGCCCCCGGTTGCGTGGCGCGAAGAAGGCCGGAATAAGCCCGCCCTGGCGGGCGTTCCCGGCGAAAAATACCATCTCGCCGGAACGACGAATGGCGCTTGTTCCCAAGCTTCCGCTCTTGTCGTCGTATACAAGTGTTGGAGACCCGTCATTCCTGCAGGGATGACGGAATCCAGCGTCCAAGGTTTGGTATGAGTCGCATGATAGGATGGAGAGTGCGATTATGCGGGAAAAACAAATTAAACAATGGCAGCGCACCGCGAAACTGGGGTTGATTGAACAGGCCAATCCTGATTGGCAAGATTTATGGTTAGATTTGATGCCGTAAATTTCAGCTAGATTGTCGGCGGTGGATAGTTACCGTCCATGGCACTGGATGCATTCGGGACATCCTTGTCCCGAACCCTTCGGGCGGCGATGCCGTGCAAATCGTCTGTCCTGCCGATTTGTCCGGCATCCCTGCCGGAATGACGGTTTTTCTTAGTTTTCAATACCTTTATGCAATTGCGATTTTTCACGATACCCATATATGGCGGCGGCGACACCGCCGACGAGTTGAACCGCTTCTTGGCGGGACATCGCATCCTGTCCGTTGACCGGCAACTGGCCCAAGACGGCGCCAACAGCGCGTGGGCGGTGTGCGTCGGCTTTGAGTCGGCAGGGCAGGGCCGTCCACAAAGCGACAACGGGCGAGGCAAGCAGGACAAGGTCGATTACCGGGAAGTGCTCAACGAGGCGGAATTCACCATCTATGCCCGTCTGCGCTCACTCCGCAAAGAAATTGCCGAAAAGGAAGGCTTGCCAGTCTACGCGCTATTCACCAACGAGCAGTTGGCGGAAATGGTTCAGCGCCGGGTTGTCACGGCGGCGGCCATGCGCGAAATACAAGGCATCGGCGATGCGCGGATGGAAAAGTACGCCGAGTCGTTCCTGCGCCAGTTGCGCGAAGCGTTCAGCACCCAACCGCAGGATGCACCATGAAGCGTAGCGGGGTCGGCCTTGATGCGGTGGCCGACTGGCACAACCTGTCGGCGGCATTCCACCGCGCAGCGCTCGGCAAGGGCCATCGCACGGAGGTCATCCAGTTCAAAAAGGATTTGCCAACCCGGCTCGCCAACTTGCGGCAAGACATCCTGGCAGGCACGGTCACGGTCGGTCAAATGCGCTGCTTCCACATCCGCGACCCCAAGCCCCGCATCATCCATGCCCCCTGTTTTCCCGAACGGGTTTTGCACCATGCGCTGATGGCCCCTGTCGGGCCGGTGCTGGACCGTGGCCTAGTCGCCGACACCTACGCCTGCCGCACCGGCAAGGGGGCCTTGGCCGCCGTGCGACGCGCACAGCACCACCTGCAACGCTGGCCTTGGTACGCGAAGATCGACATCCGCGCCTACTTCGCCAACATCGACCACACCATCTTGGGCGAGTTGCTGGCGCGGCGTTTCAAAGACCAGCCGCTACTGGCATTGATGGCGCGTATCATCAATGCCCACCACGCCGCACCGGGCAAGGGCCTGCCCATTGGCGCACTGACCTCCCAACAATTCGCCAACTACTACCTGTCCGGCCTCGACCGGCTGTTGCTCGAAGCTTGCCGGGTGCGCGGCTTCGTGCGCTACATGGACGACATGGTCTGGTGGGGCGGCGACCGCGAGTCGGTGCGCGATGCCTTGATTGCGGCAGGTGAGTATGCGCACAACCGCTTAGGGCTTGAAATCAAGCAGCCGGTTCAAGTTGGGCAGAGTCGGCATGGCCTGAGCTTCTGCGGCTACCGCATCCTGCCAGGGCGCTTGCTGCTGTCCCGCCGCCGCAAACGCCGCTATGCCGAGTGTCGGCAACAATGGGAAACCGCCTACCGCGACGGTTTGATTGACGCACTCGGCTTGCAGGCGGGCTATGCCAGTGCTTATGCCATCACCGCCCATGCCGATGCCGTGACGTGGCGGCGGGAACAACTGCGCAGGAGTCCGCTTGATGCAGACCTGGCCTTGGTGTAAAGTCTGCCTTGTGGGTGGCGGCCGGAAACTGGCGCGGCCCGTGTGGTTCGCGGCGGGTCCTGGAACAACAACGCGAGGAACTGCCGTTCTGCGTACCGTAACAACAACGACCCCGACAACCGCAACAACAACACTGGCTTTCGTTGCGCCCGAGCTCACGACCAAGCCGGACGGCTTGAACCTGAACAGGCCGCCATCCACGGTGTCGGTTCGCCGTCGCCAAAACCCAAAGGCCCCCGGTGTGCTAGTAGCGGAAGGCGGATGCCCCGCGAACGCTCGCCGGTGGGCCGTCTTTTTTTAAACGGTTCGATACCATGCAAACCACGCCCGTCATCGACACCGCTTGGCATCCTTTAGCCTCCGGCAACCCGCCCGCATGGGCCAGCGAGTGGGGGCAAGACAGGCGCGGCGTGTTTGTCGCATTCACCATGGAAAAAGTCACCCAACGCCTGCGCTGGATACCGCCGGGGCGGTTTATGATGGGTTCGCCGGAGAAGGAGACTCGCGGCTTGGCGAAGGAAAGCTATGAAGAGGAATGGTTCAAGCGAGAGCATCCCCGGCACACCGTTTATATCACCAAAGGCTTCTGGCTGGCCGACACCCCCTGCACCCAAGCCTTGTGGGAAGCCGTGATGCATTCCAACCCCAGCCGCTTCAAAAGCCCTCGCCGCCCGGTCGAACAGGTCAGTTGGGACGACGTGCAAACCTTCCTGCAACGTATCAACGCCGAGATACCCGGCTTGGATTTGGTGCTGCCCACCGAGGCCCAATGGGAACACGCCTGCCGCGCCCGGACCGACACGGCACTGTACACCGGCGGAATCGAAATTCTTGGGCAAAACAACGCCCCGGCCTTAGACCCTATTGCTTGGTACGGTGGCAACAGCGGCGTAGGATTCGACCTGCCAGAGGGCGAAAAATCATCAAGCTGGCCGGAGATGCAATACCCCAACCCGAAATCCGGCACCCGTGAAGTCGGCAAGAAGCTGCCCAACCCGTGGGGCTTGCATGACATGCTCGGCAATGTCTGGGAGTGGTGCGCGGACGGCATGAGGGCGTATACCGAAGACACGCAGATTGACCCGGTCGGCCCACAGGGAACTGGCGCGGCCCGTGTGGTTCGCGGCGGGTCCTGGTTCAACTACGCGAGGAGCTGCCGTTCTGCGTACCGTTACTACAGCGTCCCCGTCTACCGCTACTACTACACTGGCTTTCGTTGCGCCCGAGTTCAGTCGTGAGCCAAGCCAAGCAGGCAAGGCCGGGGCAAGGCAGACGCGAAGCGGAGCGAGCCAGTCTGCCGAAGCCCCGGCCTTGCCTGCTTGGCTGGGATTATCCATTTTGGGCTTACACTTAAACCCCAACTCGGAATTTTCGCGTAAGCGAAAAAAATGAAGGTTTAACCATGCGGAAGTCAGAATTAATTGAAGGTTTGAGCAATAAGGAACGAAATGCATCCTTATAATGATTCAATATATTGATATTATGATGTGTACACTGTTTGCATACTGTGTACAAAAAGAACACTGAAAGCGTTCTGTTTTCAGTATGCTATCAGTGTTCTGCCTGTCATCTGTGTACTGTATGCTTTCTGAAACCTGAATGCTTTCAGTATTATGTTGACAGGCTGTATTCATTCTGTTTTCATCACTTCGCCAAGATAAAAATCTGAGGGGGGAGTATGCCGATCATCGTGTTCGCCAGTTCAAAAGGTGGGGCTGGAAAATCCACGTCCGCCTGTCTTCTTGCCAACGCATTAGCCAACACAGGGGCGAATGTGACGGTGATTGATGCCGATCCCAACAGGCCGCTTACCCGATGGGCCAGCCATGCAAAACTTCCAGATAATTTAAAGGTTGTCACCAATAAGGATGAAAGCACTATCTTGGCTGAAATCAAGGAATCGGCGGCTAACAGCGAATTTGTAATTGTCGATCTTGAGGGCGTGGCATCCGTGACGGTCAGTTATGCCATCAGCAGAGCCAATTTAGTTGTGATTCCCGTTCAGGGTTCACATCTTGATGCTGTCGAAGCGGCAAAAGCCGTGCGGCTGGTCCGCAATCAGGAAGAAGCGTTTGAACGGAAAATCCCCTTTGCAATCCTGTTTACCAGGACAAGCCCGGCAATCCGTGGGCGGACGCTTGCCAGTATTGAGCAGAATTTTAAGGAAGCCGGATACCCAGTGTTCACCACACAATTACTTGAGCGCGAAGCGTATAAAGCCATTTTTTCCTGCGGAAAGACGCTCTACCAACTCACGTCATCCCATAGCTCAAATATTGATAAGGCCGTTCGCAATTCAGAGCAATTTGCTTTGGAGAGCATAAGGATCGTTCGCGGCCTTCCGGTTGAGCATCCTGATTCCTTGGATCATGGTCAAGATGACAAACCCAATGTAGCGGAGATTGCATAATGGCAGACGAGAAACGACTTAATCCTATCGCCGACATACTGGCAAACGAGGTTGAAGAGCTTCGGCATGGAAAGGGGCAACCCCAATTTGATAATGACGATTTCCCGTCAGCCGATAAAGTTAAGGCGGTTGGTGAGAGAGTTGGGTTTGTGAGCCGTGATAGCGTTGCGGTGAAGCAGGATGAAACGCAAGAGGCAGTTGAAGTGCGCAAGCCCTATCGCTGGACGACGGGGCGAAACCGTACAACCACTATCCGAGCTTCTGATGAGACAATCAACTTGTTCGACAAAGTTGCAACCAAACTCAAGTTACAAAAGGGCGTTGTGCTTGAACGGGCTTTAGCTGCCTTCATTCGGGAAACTGGCGTTGATGTCGATGATTAATGCATCCAGTGTGCAGACTGTATACAGAATTCATTCTGTATTCTGATTGCGGACTGTGTACATTATGAACGCATTTTGTGTTATACATAATCCATGACAAATCATGAGAGCTAAAAATAATGGATGGCAGAATCGCCCCCGTTCTGGCTGGCTTCATCCGGGGAAACGGTATTTATGCCGATAACAAAGGTGTTCTGTATGTCGTCTGAGTTCTGTATGCGGACAGTATACGGTATGCTTTCTGTGTACAGTAAGGACACATAAGGTAACGCCTGCGCGGATGGGGTGGCGGTGGCCGGGAGGAAAGGCGCGAACATGAGTGGCGCGAGCAACAACGGCTGGGGCGGTCGCTACGGGCGCGACTGACCGGTAGGTGGCAGGGCTGTCAAAGAGGCTGTTTTTACCCAACCCCTCGATTATGGGGTACATTTAAACAAACGTCACAAAAGTCCCATAGAATTTCACACAGCCAAACCTTTGTAAATATATCTATATATTCCAATATTTTACGGCACATACACGGGAATTCGCCAACAATGAAAAGCATCCTAAGCCTTGGAAAACTGATGGATACTGTACGCCAGACAAGGGGCGTTGTCTTGCTTTGTTGTCTTATTCGGTTTCACATATCAGTGCATCACTGATAAAAAACACCGAACGTCAAGCCGTGCGGCTGGCCAAACCCTGCGGACCCCGCAAAACGCCGTTTTATTCCACGGGAAAAAGTGTTGCGATTTTCGCTTAAGCGAAAACGCCGGAGCCAGAAGGATTGTGCCAGAATTGGGCAAAAGGCCGCTGTTACCCGTTTTCGCAGCAATCCTTGCGGCCCCACCCCGCATTAACGCCAGCCGCGATGCCAGCCGTAGGCCGGATGGCGCCAGCCCCACCCGTAGCGGGGATGGTAGGCCCATGCGTATCCGGGGCCGGGGAG
>QJPH01000263.1 GCA_003242955.1 Candidatus Methylumidiphilus alinenensis | reverse complement strand
TCCCGCGCCGGGGCGCGGGAACCCTAAGGGGTGTTACAGGATGGACTCGACCACGGCGGCGACATTCTCGGGCGTGAAGCCGAATTCCTTGAACAGCTTGGGCGCGGGGGCGGATTCGCCGAAGCGGTCTAGGCCGACCACCTTGCCGTTGCTGCCGGCGTATTTCCACCAGGAGTCGGTGACGCCGGCCTCGACCACGACGCGCTTGGTGACGGCGGCAGGCAGGACGGATTCGCGGTAGGCGGCATCCTGCGCGTCAAACACGTTGGTGGACGGCAGGGAAACCACGCGGATCTTCTTGCCCTTCGCAGACAGCGCCTCGGCGGCCTTCACCGCCAACTCGACTTCCGAGCCGGTGGCGATGATGATCGCGTCGGGCACGCCCTCGCCGCCGCTGACGACGTAGCCGCCCTTGGCGATGTCGGCGATCTGCTGCGCGGTGCGCGGGATGTGCGGCAGGTTCTGGCGCGAGAAGATCAGCGTGGACGGGCCGTCCTTGCGCTCGATGGCCGCCTTCCACGACACGGCGGACTCGACCGCGTCGGCCGGGCGCCATACCTGCATGTTCGGGATCAGGCGCAGGGTGGCGGTCTGCTCGACCGGCTGGTGGGTCGGGCCGTCTTCGCCCAGGCCGATGGAGTCGTGGGTGTAGACGAAGATGGTCGGGGCCTTCATCAGCGCCGCCATGCGCAGCGCGTTGCGGGCGTACTCGGAGAACATCAGGAAGGTCGCGCCGTAGGGGATGAAGCCGCCGTGCAGGACGATGCCGTTCATGATCGCCGACATGCCGAACTCGCGCACGCCGTAGTAGACATAATTGCCGTCATGGCCGGGGGCGTTGACATCCTTGCAGCCTTTCCACAGGGTCAGGTTGGAACCGGCCAGGTCGGCGGAGCCGCCCAGCAGTTCCGGCAGCAGCGGCCCGAAGCCGTTCAGGGTGTTCTGCGAAGCCTTGCGGCTGGCGATGGTCTCGCCCTTCGCGTCCACGGCACTGATGAAGGCGGCGGACTTCTCGGCCCAGTCTTTCGGCAGTTCGCCATTGATGACGCGACGCTCGAACTCGGCGGCCAATTCGGGGAATTCGCGGCGGTAGTCCTCGAAGCGGTCGTTCCACTCGTTCTCGTACTTCGCGCCGGTTTCCTTCGCACTCCAGCCTTCGTAGATGTCGGCGGGGATTTCAAACGCCGGGTAGTTCCAACCCAAGGTCTCGCGGACCAGGGCGACTTCGTCATTGCCCAGCGCCGCGCCGTGGCACTCTTCCTTGCCCTGCTTGTTCGGCGAGCCGAAGCCGATGATGGTCTGGGCGCAGATCAGGGTCGGCTTGCCGGTGACCTTGCGGGCCTCCTCGACGGCGGCCTTGACTGCGTCGGCGTCGTGGCCGTCAACCTTGGGGATGACATGCCAGCCGTAGGCTTCAAAGCGCTTCGGGGTGTTGTCCAGGAACCAGCCGGGGGTGTCGCCGTGGCCGCGCACTTCGCCGTCGATGGAAATGTTGTTGTCGTCATAGAAGGCGATCAGCTTGCCCAGCCCTAAGGAACCGGCCAGCGAGCATGCCTCGTGCGAAATGCCTTCCATCAGGCAGCCGTCGCCCAGGAACACATAGGTGTTGTGGTCGACGATGGTGTGGCCGGGGCGGTTGAACTGGCCGGCCAAGGCGCGCTCGGCGATGGCGAAGCCGACGGCGTTGGTGATGCCCTGGCCCAGCGGGCCGGTGGTGGTTTCCACGCCGGCGGTGTAGCCGTACTCGGGATGGCCCGGGGTTTTCGAATGCAACTGGCGGAACTGCTGGAGTTCCTCGATTGGCAGGTCGTAGCCGGTCAGGTGCAGCAAGGAGTAAATCAGCATTGAGCCGTGGCCGTTCGACAGCACGAAACGGTCGCGGTCGGGCCATTTCGGGTTGGCGGGGTTGTGGCGCAAGTAATCGTTCCACAGCACCTCGGCGATGTCCGCCATGCCCATCGGCGCGCCCGGGTGACCGGAGTTGGCTTTCTGGACGGCGTCCATGCTGAGGGCACGGATGGCATTGGCTAATTCACGACGTGAAGGCATGTTCTGCTCCTGTTGTGTGTTGTTATGGGATGGGAAGTAAACGGTAAATTCTATCAGCGAAAACGCCTTTGTCACGAAATTCATGCGTTTGTCGGGCGTTTTCGGAAAATTCAGCGGGATATTGGGGGCACGGTGCGGCCCGTTTCATATCGAGGCTGACTTTATCCAGACTTTATACAGGGAGTAATGCATAAATAAAAGTTATTTTTTCTTAATATATGCATAAATATATCTTATATCAATAAAGAGGCGATCATGCATGGGCGCGGATATGGTTTTTAGACAAATTACACCATTTACCAATAGCCTGTCAGCCCAATGAAAGGCCCGTTCAGCGTTGCATTGGCTTCCAGATTGCCTTTACCCGCATTCACACGCAATGCCTTGTAGCCGGCTTCAATCGAGGTGGGCAGGCCGAACAGAGACGTGCGGTAGCCCGCCATCCCCAGTAAACCGCCAGTGAAACTCACATTGCCCGCGCCGAAGCCACCAAAATTGCCATCAACCATCCCAAACCAGTCTGGGCTGAAATTCACCATGATGCGTCCACCCAATAGCGGAGCGGTGAACGACCTGCTGCCCGACGCGCTGGCGGAGTATCCATATTGAATTTGGTTGTCCAGCCAAATAGTGCGACCGCCGACATAGGCTTCAAGAACATTAGAGCGTGCCTTCCCGTCCCTGCTGGTGCCAAGTTCGGCAGCGGTTGGGCCAAACAGTCGGTAAGTCGCGCCATAATCCATGATGCCCAACTGGCTGGACAAACCCTTGCTGATTCCCCCGTCAAAGCGTGGCTTGAAGTCCATGTCCATGTAATTGCCATCCAAGAAGAACCCAAACCGTTCGTAATGCGCCTCCAGGCGTCCATTGAAGGCCATCGGGAAGTTGCTCAATTTCCCGACGATGTCGATAAAGTTTACATCGACCGACTTGCTTAACGGTCCGGCGGAGAAGTTACCGTTTGCACCGGGCAGCCATGTGTAGAGCGAAAGGTTGAAGGCCCATGGATTGGGTTTGGCATCGCTTTCCACGGCCAAAGCACACTGGAAGCCTGATGCCGCTGTGAAGGCCAATGCGATACTTAAGGTTTTGAATGTCGAATAAGGATGGGGCATGCTAAAACATCTCCGAAATATAATACATTTTTTGAAAAACAAAGCGAAAAATCAATCAGATGGATCCAATCGTTCCCAAATTTTATGGTCATCCAATGGACGCCCCATTCATTGCCGCATTGGTTTTACTGGCAGACCGACTGGGCCGTCACTTATGGTTCGTAGTTCACCCGACAGGCTCTCGATGTGTAAAGTCTGTGTCGGGAATGCAAAGCGCACTCCCATACCCTCGGCCAAACGCAGGATGTCCAAAAGAATCGCTTGCCGCCCCATGAGTTCGTCCATCCGGCTGGGCACTTTCAAAAAGAAGTTCATCAGAATATCCAAGCTATTAGGTGCGAGATCGTTGAACACTACTTGGATGTTGTCTTTGCGGGTGTCAGGGTGTGTCTCAATGATGTGCCTGACACCCCCGATGAAGCGCTCGATTTTTTCAACTGGCGTGTCGTAAGTCAGGTTGAGAAGGGTCTTAATTTGCCGGTACTCGCGCAATTCCATGTTATCGACCGTGCTACTCACCATCTGGCTGCTCGGAATCGTCACTAGCGAATCGTAGAACGTGCGGATGCGAGTGCTGCGGAAACCGACATCCTCGACGATACCCTCCATGTCCTTTACCTTGATCCAATGGCCTATGGCGAAGGGTTTCTCGACCATGATTATAATGGAACCGAGTAGATTGGCAAGGGTTTGCTGTGCTGCCAAGGCGACGGCAAGACCGCCCACACCGAGTCCAGCCAACACCGAGTAGGCTGGCAACCCGACTTGGTCGGCCCCGGCGACGAGGATCGCTGTCGCCATCACCGTGGTCATTAGACGCAGCACAAGCCGTATGAGCTGGCTATCGATGCTGCTCGCACGGAGTTTTTCGTAAGAGATCACACTCTCCGCGACCGCGCTCCCGGCTACCCAGACTGTCCAGGTAAGGGAAAAATAGAACACCGTCCACAAAAACGGCGTGGCGACTTGGTAGATAATCCCCGAGATCCTCAATACATCGGTAAGAACCAAAACAACGAACGGAGACACGACCACCACACTGATAGGCCGGAGCAAATCTGCCCATCGACTGGCAGACGTCGCCTGTCCGGCCCAGTGGCGACTGAGTCGGTGGCAGAGCAGAATAGCCGCAAGGCCGACACCCAGCACGGTCACGATGCCAAACCAGCGCCACAGCGGTTGGTCAAAAAAGCTTGCCCGTGTCCACAGGGGTAGGTCGACCACCCAACGCGGAGGCACAATCTCGTACAAAGCCAAAGCCACTCCCATTGGATTGTAGGTGCCGAACTCGTGCCAGCCGGCGGTGGCACCGGGTTTGTAGGGCAGGTTTTTAACTTTATCGTAGAACTCGGGTATCTGGGCCACCGTTTCCGCACTAAATAGATACTCGCCCGCCCGCGGTCCTTTTTCGATCCGGGCGATATGGATATCAGTGCCGGGAACGGCCCAGCGTTTGAACTCTTCCTTGGCCATCGCTTGCTCATCCGGGACGGATTCGAGCGGCGGGAGGCCGATGCGGTCAAATATCTCCTTCAGTTGTATGGTGCGCCGCCGTGAGGATTCGCGGGCCATCGATGGCGACAGGTCGCTCAAGTCGAGAGACCGTTCGGCTGTGATCAAATTGCTGCGGTATTCCTGCAGGGTTGACACCTCCTCCGGCGAAAGGTAGAGCCTCGGCGAAGCCAGATACGTCTGTAATAATCCGTAGCCCTTCGGATAAGCCTCGTTCATGACTCTAAGGAACCCTAGAAGCGTGGACCGGGGGCTGGAGGTGTCGATTGGTTGCAAAGGATTCGCCTCGCCGGCAAAGGCGGGGCCGACCAGCAGTTGGCATACCCACAAGGCGAGGAGCACTGCGGCAAGGCAAGGCTTAGGGATGCAAAAGGATAGGTTGGTCTTTCTTATCATAGGATGCACTTTTTAACGCACGGGTTAAGCTACAGTCGTAGCCGACTCGAGGAACAGAAGGATGCCAAACCAATAAAGCGGATGAATCAGTTTTTTCATGTGTAACTTAGTTTTTAGGTTAGCCCAAAGTGTGAAAGGGTTTGTTATTCCGGCCTTGGTCATCATTCAGCACGATGGGTGAGTTTGTGGAGTGCGGCGACTCGTCGCCGCATGGTTCGGAAAGCGGCGACAAGTCGCCGCACTCCACATTTGGTGGGCTGAACGATGACCAAGGCCGTTATTCCAGACGGTCGCACAACAGCGCGTGATGGGAGATGCCCAGTTCCTTGGGCAAGCCGAACATGTACACCAGACCGATAGCGAGGTCGCCCAAGCCCATCGGTGTCGCAATCAACCCGATATCGCCGAACAGTCCAGCGGGGATGAGCAACAGCGCGGCGACATAGCGCAGCAGTGCCTCCCAATACACTAGGGAAGCCCGACGGCGGAGGTCGCGGGCAGCCAGAATCAACACCGCACTGGTGAAGCCGAGAAAACCGGCGATCAGCCAGCCCCAGATGGGTGCGCAGATGTTAAGACCGAGCACCCGGTACAGCGGCGGACACAGCAACAGCAAGGACAGCCCGGCATTGTAGACACCGGACCAGTATACAAAGGGTCGCATTGGAAAAGGCACTTTAGAATCTCCACTATATTTAGAGCATTTTAAGGATCGTAAGGGCGGAACCACGGAGGGGTTCCGCCATGCGATTGTGGGGGGCATACCGTCCGGCGGATCACATCCTTGTATCCGCCCTACTCGGACTATCAGCGGATTCGGCGGCAGGTCCGCCGGATCACTTGCTGGCCGGTGCCTGCAACTGCTCCATCACTTGGTCGATGGTAAAGCTGGCAGCCTTCTGTCGCGGCGGATATTCCTTGAACGTCGCCAGGAACTGGCCGACGTAGCGCTGTGCCGGTGTCAACAGGAAGACATGATCGATGTACCAGTCCCAATAGGTGTTGGAGGTGACGGTTGCCTTCTCGTAAGGATCGGTGCGCAGATTGTAAAGCCACGGAATCCGCGTTTTCACGAAGGGCTCGCCCCACAGGGCCAAAGTACCCGGTGACCGCTGCTGGGCGAACACCACCTTCCAGTTGTCGTAACGCATCCCGGTCAGGTCGCCGTCGTCGGAGAAATAGAAGAATTCCTCGCGTGGGCTCTTTGGCTCCTGTCCGGTCAGGTACGGCAGGACGTTGTAGCCGTCTAAATGTACCTTGAAACTTTTATTGCCTGCCTTGTAGCCTTTCAGTAGCTTATCCTTGACATCGGGAACCCCGGCGGCGGCCAGTAGGGTCGGTGCCCAATCCAAGTGAGATATGATGTCGTTGGACACCGTGCCGGGTTTGATGTGGCCGGGCCAGCGCACCATCGCCGGAACGCGATAGGCACCCTCCCAGTTGGAGTTCTTCTCGCTGCGGAACGGCGTCATGCCGCCATCGGGCCAAGAATTCATATGCGGCCCGTTGTCGGTCGAGTACATGACGATGGTGTTGTCGGCAATGCCCAGTTCGTCGATCTTGGCGAGCACGGTGCCGACATTCTTGTCATGGTCGATCATCGCATCGTGGTAGGGGCTTTGCCAGCGTCCGGCCTGGCCTAAACTCTCCGGCTTGGTATGGGTGCGAAAGTGCATATGGGTGAAATTCACCCAGATGAACACCGGCTTGCCGGCCTTGACTTGGTTTTCGATAAACTCGACGGAACGGGCGGCGATATCGTCGTCAATGGTTTCCATGCGCTTCTTGGTCAAAGGCCCTGTGTCCTCGATTTTCTGAGTGCCATCCGGGTTGGCAAAGCTATGAATCACACCGCGTGGGCCAAATTTTTTGCGGAAACCCGGGAAATCCGCTTCCTTCGGATAATCCGGCAGTTCCGGTTCCTCTTCGGCGTTCAGATGGTAGAGGTTGCCGTAGAACTCGTCAAAGCCGTGGGCGGTGGGCAGGAACTCGTCCTTGTCGCCTAGGTGGTTCTTGCCGAACTGACCGGTGGCGTAGCCTTGCGCCTTCAGCAACTCGGCGATGGTGGGGTCTTCTTTGCGCAAGCCGACATCCGCGCCCGGTAGGCCGACTTTGCTCAAGCCAGTGCGGAACACGCTTTGCCCAGTGATGAACGCGGAGCGGCCGGCGGTGCAGCTTTGTTCGGCGTAATAGTCGGTGAAGATGACACCTTCATTGGCGACACGATCAATATTGGGAGTTTTGTAACCCATGACGCCCTTGGTGTAGGCGCTGACGTTAGCCTGTCCGATGTCGTCGCCCCAGATTATAACGATGTTGGGTTTTTTCTGGTCGCTTGGTGCTGGCGCAGTTTGGGAAACGGGTTTCTTGTCATCGGCGTGCGCTGGACCCACCAAACCCGCTAGTGCAAGCCCTAGGATGATGCCGGTTGCCAAACTTGTCCGCCTTGACGGGGTGGCGGTATGGGGTGGAAGTTCTTTCACGAATTGCTCTCCTATTGGATATTCATTATAAAAAATATAGTTACTGATGTTACGCACCACTTAGCGTAATACGCTCGGCAATACATTTCCCCCTATGCAAAAGGGGGTTGGGGGGTTCTAGCAAGCTGTTCCTTCAATGTTTGCTGGAAATAGTTTATCAGCGTTTGTTGATCCGGCTGTGAAATCTTCGCCTCCTCGCTGCCCCACTAAGTCACCGGATGACGGATGAACTTGATTTTCATATTTTTTAATTTGACTTGCCACGCATGTTAGCATATACAGAGACTTGTGAAATTCTGCAACACTTTAAAATAGAGGATTCATCATGTGCATACATAAAGGGTCCCGGCCTAGTTCAGAAAATGCTGCAATACCTTCAAGTGAGGAGCCATTGTTATGAGTACACCACTAGAAATTCTCGAGTCCCAGTTGCAAAGCGCCATCACTGGCGGAAGCATCACGCTGCCGAACAGCCTAGTCACGGAAGCCAATCTCACTGGATTCATCAATAAGGTGATCGGAAATCAAGACCTGACCGTCACCGGGGTTAGCTTGAGCGGTGACGGCGCATTGGTTCTGAACGGCAACATCAACTTATTTTCGGTCAGTCTTGCCTTGGCATGGACGTTCAATTACGACAGCACCGATGGTATTACATGGACGTTCGAAGCATCCACCGGTCAATCGGGTGTTCTCGGCAATGTGATCACACACTACCTGTCAAGCATCACGGGAGTTCCTTCGGTCATCCCCAATCTGACTCTGACGAACATCCAACTCAGCGCCAGCTTGGACCTCCATAGTAAGAATTACAATTTGAGCTTGACGGCCGACTCCGATTGGGGGGATGTGACTCTCCTGGTTGATTTCGACAATGGCGCATGGGGGGCGGCCCTGGGAATAGCCTTAAATTCGTCAGTGAACCTGACGGATATTTGGAGTGGTCTGCAACCCTTCGCGGTGTTGACCTTCAGCAATTCAGTGGTGGTTATTGCCAACTTCACCGATCCCACTGTGCAAATTGCTGGGGTTACCGGTGTAATTAAAGGTGTCATGTTCCTTTCGACGCTGACGTTAACGGAAACCACGGGGAGTTCGTCGGTCGCTCAGATTGCCAACGCGTTGGCAGAGGGGCTGTCCGGCACGGAAATCGACGCGACCATCGACATCAACACGGCGCAAAATGACATCACGTTGACCGCGACTATTCCGGGACCTTTCGCTTTTCCGGGATCCACAGGCCCCAAGGCACTCACATTCAGCGACGTTGACTTCACTTTTGAAACCAACCCGGTATCGGCCAGCCTCGCCGGAAATCTGATCATTCCGACCACTATCCCCGGCAATCCCGGGGTTTCGCAGATCACGGTCACGGGCGCCACCTCCTTTAGCTACAACGATGGAACCGGCAATATCGAAGCCACACTGAGCAGCACTACGCAAATCGCGGAGCCGTTCAAGATAACAGGCTTCACCCTGCTCGACATCGGTTTCGGTATGGATATCTCGTTCGGTGCTTTGACGGGCGTGGGTCTCCTGTTTGCCGGTGGGTTCATGCTGGGCCAGAATACCCTGACCGAGCAGTTTGCCTTGGCCATCGACTTTGATGACGATTTTCCCAATCCGTCGCTGCTCTATCTGAATTCTTCCAGCCTGAGCTTGCAGGTTATCTTCAACGCGGTCATCGATCCCTCCATTCACTTGCCTAGGGGCTTGAGCGGTCTCTTATTCAGTCCGCTGGTTCTGTACTGGTGCGACAAGTCGCAAACCGTTCCGGTGGGGCCGCTGTCGGGCAGTGCCTGTCAGCCGGGTGTCGGATTCAACGCGGGCATTAACCTCTGGGGGTTCGATGCCTACGCGGCATTAATGATCAACCAAGGTTCGGGCATCACGGGCAATCTGGACATTGATCCGATATCCCTGTGGAACGGCAACATCACGGTCACCGGCAATGGCACGGGCGGTAACGGGGTGCAGCCCGGCGGGGCAAGCTTCGATTTCGACACGAGTTCAGAGAGTTTCACAGGCAGTCTGAACGCCAACATCCTCGGTCTGACCACGCAAAACAGCGTTGCCTTCTCCAGCGGTTCGCTGGCGCTCACGATGAGCGACAACACAGGCTTCCTGTTGGAAAGCGTTAACGTGAGTTTCTCAGGCAAAGACAACATGTCTTTCACCAGTACGCTGAATGTTAACCTCAATGTGAGCCCGACCATTACCATTGGCAACTACAAATTGGGTACCATCCAAATCAAAGACAGTCTTGACGGGTCGCTCTCGGTATCGGTCAATGGGACCAGCTTGAGCGCGAAGGTCAATGGCACGTTCAGTTGGAATAACCACGGTTTCTCGGTAAGCGTCGATCTGGGGGGCAACCTCAACAACCTTAAAGACCTTCCTGAAGCCATCGCAGCAGCGATCGTCAAAGACGCCAATACCATTTTCGGGAACTATTTCAGCGATGTGACCAAATACTTACAGGCACTGGGTGCTGGCTTGCTGAGCGACGGCGACTTTGTGCTCGATGTGCTGGCCCATGCATATAACGAAGAGGTAGACAGCATCATCTCCCTGCTTGCACAGTTGCAGGCCGGTGTCCATATCGACGGCAACCCCGATTTCCACATTGATGTCAGCCAATGTATTCCAGCGCATAGTTTTCATGCCGATCTCGGGCAGATCATCAACTACCACTTTGACCACCATATCTTTACGCATGAAGACGCGCATGGGGATGTCGATGCCGGGACTAACTTCAGTACTCCGCAGTTCACCGTATCGTTGCTGGACATCAACCCCAATCAACACTTCGATTTGGCGATGCCGCCACAAGTACATGCCGACGCCAGTTCGCCGCATTTGGATATCAGCCCCCACATCGATATCGGTATCGCCGGCGGATCGGTGGAAGTCGGCGGCAATGCGGGGGTGAATGCCAAGATAAGCCTCAGTAACCCTAGTTTCACGGCACAACTGAGCGTGAATGAGCACGCGGATGCGCATGCTGACGTATCAATCAGGAAACTGCACATCATAAACAAGCATGGTGACACGGGCCAGCGGCACCAGGACATTCCGTTCTGACACCATGGGCACGGAACTCCGCCCTCTCGGTGTCGCCTGTAACATCGGCTGCCAGTATTGCTATCAGCACCCGCAGCGTGACGTCGAACCGCCCGTCAAACGCTACGACATGGAGGCCATGAAAGCCGCCGTGCGGCAGGAGGGTGGCGGCTTCACGCTGTTCGGCGGCGAGCCGCTGCTCGTTCCCCTTGATGATCTGGAGGAACTTTGGGCCTTTGGCCTCAAGGAATACGTCCGCAACGGGGTGCAGACCAACGGTACGCTGATTACCCCCGAACACATTGAACTTTTCCTCAAGTACAAGGTGGGCGTGGGTTTGTCGATCGATGGGCCTGAAGATCTGAACGATATTCGTTGGGCAGGGACTTTGGGAAAGACCCGTTCGCTCACCCAACGCACGGAAGACGCGATTGCGATGTTGGTGCAAGCCGGCATCCCTCCTTCAATCATCACCACGCTGCACCGGGGCAACGCGACCTGGGACAAGCTGCCACGGATGGCAGCTTGGTTCCGGGAACTGGATGCCATGGGAATCCGCTCGGCCCGCCTGCATTTGCTGGAAGTGGAGAACGACGCGGTCCGCGTCAGCTACCACCTCAGCCCGGAAGAAAACGTCGAGGCCATGCTGTATTTCTCGGCTTTGGAGGATGAACTCGCCACCTTGCGTTTTGATGTCTTTCAGGAAATCGAGCAGTTGATGCGCGCAACAGACGATAAGGTCAGTTGTGTCTGGAACGCTTGCGATCCCTACACGACTTCGGCCGTTAGCGGCGTGGAAGGAAATGGGCAACGCAGCAACTGCGGTCGTACGAACAAGGAAGGCATCAATTTCATCAAAGCGCGACGGGTGAATTACATGCGCTACATCGCGCTTTACCACACCCCTAAGTCCATGGGGGGATGCCAAGGGTGCAGGTTTTTTTCGATGTGCAAGGGACACTGCCCCGGAACCTCCATTAACGGGGATTGGCGGAACCGCACCGAGCATTGCGCGGTCTGGATGGCACTGTTCGAACGTTGTGAGCAGATGCTGCAAGCGCGGGGCGAATTGCCGCTCTCTCTGCATCCCGCACGGGAAACCTTCGAGCAAGCCCTGCTCGACCACTGGCGAAAAGATCGGCACACCTCGCTCAAGCACACACTGATCCGAATCGCTTCGCAACAAAGCAAAAGCCCGGACATGCGCTCCAAAGGGGGACTGGATTGTGAATAGACTTGAGTTTTCCATTCCGCCCTTTTTATCGGTTGCCTGGGTCAGTGAAGAAGCGCTTAAGCATTGGCAGCCGATTTTCAAGCAACTCAACCAAGCGTTGATCGACACTACGCTTAGCGGCGTCGCGCAAGGGGTATGGAATTCCCGGCGGATACGCATCCCGGGGGCCGCGGTGATGAAACTGCCCGAGACGGCCAAGGCCTTAGGGCTGGCCGTGCGTTCGACGCAAACTGGCTTGCCAGGGGAGAAAGGACCGGTATTCCACGATGTCGTTATTCAACTGCGGCACACAAGCCAGCCCGGCGATACCGCAGGAATACCGGACTGCTGTGTCGCCAGACACAACGAAATGCAAGGCAATGCACGACAGGAGTCAATCTGGGAAAGCGCCGAAGCGACGCCTGGGAGAAAATTTGACACCGACACCATCACCTTACACGGCGGATATGTCCACGGCGCAGTCTGGCACAAGCTGTTGGTAAACCCGTTCAGTTACCCGCTCTGTCACCTGTATTGCCCCACTACACTGCGTCTTACTACGGAGCATTTGGAATGGATGCGGGCGGAAAGCCATGCCGGACTGGCGGATATCTGGGCAGACATGGCGCACTGGCCCGCAGAATGGAATGCCTCCCACGGCATCTGTGAGATGCGGACGCCAGTGGTCAAGCTAGCCTACGAAACGGATGCCACGGATCGCCCGTTTCGGGTCCGATTCGATGGCACGGCTTGGCCGACGCACGGGGCCTTTGGCCTGGATTTTCCATACCGATCCCCCGAGCGTAAGCGCATGACCGACTCCCAATCATTCAAGAATGGGGTGGATCTTCTGAGGAATTTGTAGGTAAATCAGGCAGGATAGCTCATGCCTGGGTGGGTTTGCACAAACCGACTAATTGCAGGGATGGCCACAAACCCCGCCGTCCATGGAGACTAGATTCCGGCGGTCCATGCCGGATGAGAATTGCTGTGAGCTGGCTGCAATATTTGCCGAAAGCCGTAAAATTATTTTATAATTTAAAAAGATTTACCCTAAAGCGAGCCAGTCAACGATTCAGCACTATTTAACCCAAACCTGCAGTCAACTTAGGCGATGAAGCAGCGGTGTACACGCTCGGATATTTTGGCGACGGCACTGTTGTCCATTTCCGCGAACTATCATTATGGGAGATGCATCGAACCAAAATGATCATTCTCTTGGTCATGTTGCTTGCACAGGCTTTCTTGATTGCTTGGCTGCTGTTCGAGCGGCGGAAGCAAAAGCGCGTAAAGGACGCTTTGCGGGAGAGCGAGGCGTACTTAAGCTTGGCTGCCACCGCCTCAAACACCTGCCTATGGCATTGGGAGTCAGGCAGTGGGCAAATCTGGGCCACGGACAAGGCACAGGAGATGTTCGGACTTTCCCCAGAGGGAGGCATGGACTCTGTCAGCGTTCTCGCTATCGTGCATCCCGATGACCGCGAGCGGCTTCGCGAGACGGTTAAGGAAGCGCTACAGTTGGGGACGGACACTGGGGCCGAATACCGCATCGTGCTTCCCGGCGGGTCCGTTCGCTGGATCATGTCTCGCGGAAAGGTGCTTACAGTTTCGCGTAGTGAGCAGGTGCGGTTAGTCGGCATAAGCATCGATATCACCGACAGGAAAGCCGTGGAATTACAGGCCGCACAAGATCGTGCCCAATTGGAGCACATGGACCGTGTAACGATGCTGGGTGCGTTGTCAGCCTCTTTGTCGCACGAACTGAATCAGCCCCTGACAGCCATTTTGACAAACGCGCAAGTGGGGCAGCGATTGTCGGCGGGCTTGCAGGGAGAGTTTGTTGAACTGGCCGAAATATTTGACGATATCGCCAGCGAGGCTCGGCGGGCAGGCGAATACATTCATAGCTTGCACGGGCTTTTCAAGCAGGGCAAACCGCACATCCAGCAATTCAACATCAATGAATTGATTAACAAGGTTCTTGGTCTGATCGCGAGCGAACTACTGATGAGACACATCTCGCTGGTGAGGGATTTCACTTCACAATTGCCCGCAGTCAGCGCTGATCCTGTGCAGATAGAGCAGGTTTTGCTCAATTTGGTTATGAACGCTGCCCAGGCAATGGAGGTTTCTTCAGTTGAAAAGCGCGAACTGACGATCCGCACCGAAGCGTCCAACGCCGGGATTCGGGTATCCATAATCGACTCCGGCGAAGGGATGCCGGCAGAACAGTTGGACACTCTTTTCGAGCCTTTCGTCAGCACCAAGCCCGATGGACTGGGTGTTGGCCTGATGATTTGCCATTCGATCATTCGTTCCCACCGTGGGCAACTGACTGCGACAAATAATTCCGAACACGGTGCGACCTTCTGTTTCACCCTCCCCTTAGGCACGGCATGACCTTAATGGAACAGCCCACCGTGTATCTCGTCGATGACGAACCCGCCATAAGGAAAGCACTCGCCCGCCTACTAAGGGTTGCCGGTTTTCATGTGGTCGCGCATGCCTCGTGTGAGGAGTTTCTGCATGAGTACGATCCGCAGACACCCGGTTGTCTCATACTCGACATGATGCTGCCTGGGTTGAACGGCGACGAACTACAGAAATACCTCGCTGACAACGGCAGTTCGTTGCCGATCATCTTCGTCACTGGACATGGTGACATCCCGATGTGCGCCCGCGCCATCAAATCGGGCGCGGTGGAATTCCTCACCAAGCCCGTGGATGCCGACGCATTGCTGCGTGCGGTGGACGAGGCGATCAAATACGACAGTGAAAACCGGCGCTCGCTGGTCGATGTAAGTGCTATCAAACGGAGGCACTCTTTGCTTACGCCCCGCGAGCAAGAGGTTCTGATTCATGTCGTGGACGGAAAAACCAACAAAAAAATTGCGGCAGAATTGGGGACGGTCGAGAAGACCATCAAGGTTCACCGTGCGCGCATCATGGAAAAGATGGAGGCAGGTTCACTTGCGGAACTGGTGAGACTCGCCATGCAGCTTGGCATTGGGAGGCCCGATTCGCGATGTTGTTGATACAGGTGGCCTTATTGGACTAAGGTCCAATTTCCAATGCTGCAATTTAGGTCTAATGTGTATGCATGAAGCCTACATTAATAGTAATAATCGAAGACCATGCCTCCGTGGCCAAGGCATTGCAGCGGCTGATCCGTTCGTTTGGCTTCGCTGCCGAAACCTTTGGTTCCGGTCCGGCTTTTCTTGATTGGCTGCAAGAAAATCAACCCGATTGTGTTGTCTTGGACATTCACATGCCGCAGATGTCGGGTTTCGAGATCAAGGCACATCTCGCGGCAGAACATCGCAGCCTGCCCACGATCTTCATTACGGGGTCGGACGATCCGGATGACGAATGGCGTGCCTGTAGAGCAAATTCCTCCCCTTTCATACAAAAGCCGTTCACCGCCGATCAAATGCTGTCCGCCTTACAGACAGCGTTAAATGTCCGTATTGGACTAAAGACCAATAGTGTTAAAAGTCCATCTCCGGTATAAATAAATCTAATTCCGCATAACCATCTCAACCAAAAGCAAATACCATGACTATCGAAACAACCACCGCCGAACAGACCGACCCGCTTAAATCCGTCGCCGATGCGATGAAGGACGCAGTGAACCAAGCGACCGAAGATGCCGCCCGTGCGAAGGAGCGCATCAGCCAAATGGGGCCGGAAATTGCCCATTCCACATCGCGTTTTGCCTATACCACCTCGTATATGATCTCCTACGGCATCGTCTATGCCGCCGTGTTCGTGGCCAAGTCAGTCCCGCAGGAAAACCCTGTCGTGGAAGGTTTCATCGACGGTGGGCGCGCTGCCCTCGACGCTGTCAACGAGGCCAAGGGCATCAAGCCTGACGTTGGGAATTCGATGCCGGCCTGAGGGAGGCCCACTATGTTTGATGATTATAGATTTGAGTCTCGTGCCAAGATGAATGTTCCCGCCCAGGCCGATGTCGAACTTTCGTTCCCTGGCACTGGCGTGATTTGTGTAAAGAGCCAAGCCCTGTTCGCCGAGCCGGACAATGCCGACTGCCAACGTTTTCTGCACCACATTTTTGCAGCGGGT
>QJPH01000563.1 GCA_003242955.1 Candidatus Methylumidiphilus alinenensis | reverse complement strand
AAAAACCCTTGGCTGGCAACGGCAAGGCCATAACCCACGCCATAGGGGGCAAGCCCTGGCAGCAACGCCTGCCGAATCCACCGCCATTGCCCCACACCCAATTGGCTGTTGGTATAAAGCAGGAAAAGCCCACTGCTCAGTATTCTGGCGCCTGTCGCAGCCGCCACCACGGCGAGAATCGTGTGCCCGAGTAAGGAATAGGCACCCTCCAAGCCGGTTCCTAGCAAAAACATTTGCGGAACCAAGTAACCCCATATCGCACTACCCGGACGAGTGATGCCTTGAAAATAGGTCGAAGCCGGGCCGGTTAATGCGTGGAGATGGTATCCACCCGCAGCGCACACAAAGATAAGGCCGGCCTCATGATAGGCGGGGTTGTCGCCTACCCAGGCGTTGAGAATGGGCACGGCAAACGGTGCCATGAAGCCCAGTGCGCAGCCATTCAACAGGTTAAGGTAACGCGAAGCGCGTAAATAAAGCCGGATTATTTCGTCTTTCTGGTTCAAGCTATGATAATGTGTCAACGCAGTCAACAAGCTGTTGGTCGCCGAGGAAAAGACCTGTGTGCTCATCATTGGAAATTTCTGGCCTATGTCTAGCAGCACCACGGCGGACACGCCGGTCAGAGTACCGGCCACCAGCCTTTCGCAAGAGTAAAGAAACACGCTCAGCAAACCCGATATTTGCATCATGCCGCCATAGCGGAAAAACAGTTGGAAGGTTTCCCACCGCACCCCGCGAAGCTGAATTTTCAGGCCGGGAATGGCACGGTAACATAGGACCACATAAATCAAAGTTGCCAGCAGGTAACGAACCACGAAAGCCAATAGCAAACTGGTCACCCCCCAACCTTGCATCATCATCACGACCATCATCAGCGTTTCTAAAAGATAGCTGGCTATCCATACGACTGTTTGCTGGGTGATTTTTTGCAACCCTTGCAGGACATAGGCAAATGCGCCAAAAGTCATATCCAATAACATGGTTGCGACCGTACCTAGAATCAGTATTGCTGCAGTCTGTTGAAGGTGCGGCGGAATCTTGAAAGCAGCGTAAAGCCAAGAAAGGCTGAACCAAAGCCCTAGCAGGGTAATCACGCTAAAAATAATAGTAATTGACAGCCCTGCCCCCAACAACGGGCCGATTTCTTTATGACGATTGGTGGCATTGTATTCGGCGACATAGCGGACATAGACATTGGATACGCCAAACGCACCCATCCCGACATAGCCAATAATGATCCAACAGGTCGCCCAAATGCCGTATTCCTCCAGCGAAATGTAGTGGAGAATGAAAGGCGGCAACGCCACCCTAGTGGCAAGATACAATATTCGCCCCAGCATTTGCGTAGCGGCGTTCTTTGAAACCTTAAGGGCTTTTTGTTGTTTAATCGTTTTTAAGCTTGGCATAGAGATAAGTCGGGCAATAGTCTAAACTTCCTCACAGTTTGGCATAAAATCAACCATTCGCGGGAGATTCTGATATGAAAACGGCAATTTGGCGGTGGCGTCTCCACCGCGCACTATTGGACCGGGCTGGCCTGTTGTGGCCATTTTCCAAAAATAAAGGCAAGAAACGCTTATTGTTCATCGGCGAACGTGATTCCATTTGCCAAACCCAGTGGTTCCCCTTTTTTTTCCACAGGGATGAGTTGGCGACCCGCTACAACGTCGAACTTCGCGAATTGCCAATCAGCCGGTTCGAGGATGGCAGGCATCCTTACCGCGTCGAGGTGGATGCGGTTTGCTTTCAGTCTTGGCTAGACCTTAGCCCACAATCCATGGAAACACTCGCACGGAAAATCCGGGAGACTTGGCCGGAAGCCCGGTTGGGCTATTTCGATTGGTTTGCCCCCACCGACCTGCGTTATGCGGAAGCCCTTAACGAACACTTGGACGTTTATTTGAAAAAACAGGCGCTACGCGATTTCAGCCAATATAACCGGGTGACCTTAGGCGACACCAATCTTACCGACTTTTACGCGCGGCGCTTCCATCTCAATTACCCCGAGACACACTTCCAAATCCCTAACGGTTTCCGCGACAAGCTATTGCTTGGCACCCATTTCGCATTTTCCGACCATATGCTGCCCTATTTCCTGTGCCCGTTCCCGAAAGCGGAAAATCGGTCCATAGACTTGCATGCCCGAATCGCAGTCAAGGGGACTGAATGGTATACCAGAATGCGCCAAGAGGCTCTTGACAAAGTCACCGGCCTTGAAAGCCGCCTCCAAGTGACTTGTCGGGGACGGGTTTCCCGTGAAGAATATTTCAAAGAATTGTTCAATTCCAAGCTCTGCTTCAGCCCTTTCGGCTATGGCGAGGTCTGCTGGCGCGATTTTGAAGCTATGTTTACCGGTAGCCTGCTGTTGAAACCGGATATGTCACACTTGGATTGTTACCCGGAAGTGTTCCTGCCCTATGAAACCTATATTCCATTGGCATGGGATTTAAGCGATTTTGACGAGAAGGTGGACCATTATTTGAATCATCCGGCACAGCGCGAAACCATTGCCAGGAATGCATTCGATCTGTTGGGCGACTACTTCCGCCAACAGCGATTCTTGGAAGATACACAACCATTATTACAACGCCTTGGATTGCCGAGGGTGCAGCCATGAACTCCCCGCGTGTGCTATTATCCGCCTACCAATGCGGACCCGGACTAGGCTCGGTGTCGCAAATCGGCTGGGAATGGTATTCCCGCCTGGCCCAAAAGCTTCCGGTCACCTTGGTGACGCACATCCGCAACCGGCCTGCCCTGGAAAAAGCAGGTGCTCCACTTTCCGGCACGGCAGTCGTCTATATTGACACCGAATGGTTTGCCGGGCCTTTATACCGCGTGGCATCATGGCTATTTCCACGCAGCGAGCACCCGGTTTTTTTAATTTCCTCAATGGATTTTTATCTCTATGACTGGGTTGCCCTTAGAACCTTGCGCCGCCTTCGCAAACAAGGCGCAGCGTGGGACATCGTCCACCAGCCCACGCCTGTATCGCCGCTGGCCGCCACCCGGCTATATAAGTTGGGCATCCCGCTGATTTTGGGGCCTTGGAACGGCGGGCTACGCTCGCCAAGCGAGTATCCCGAGATCATGCGCGAAGAATCCGCCTGGGTCTACCCGATCCGCAAGCTAGGACGCTGGGTGGACAGGCTAATCGGCTCATACCGCAATGCCCGGACAATCCTGACCGCCACCTTGGCGACCCGTGCGGGAATTCCAACTGAATTCGGGCCAAAATGCAGTGACATGCTGGAAAACGGTGTTGATCTGGATGTATTTAAACCATGCGACTGGCCGGCATCGCCATCACCAGAAAGACCCTTGGAAATACTATTTGTAGGCAGGCTATTGCCATTTAAGGGTGTTCCCATGCTGCTGGAAGCATCGGCTAGGCTGCAATTCCCATTTCGCCTAACCATCGTAGGGACCGGCTCTGAAGAGGGTCCGTTGCGAATTTTGGCCGAGTCCTTGGCGCTCAAAGAGAAGGTAGTTTTCATGGGTGCATTACCGCTCGTCGAAGTGGCTAAACAAATGGCACTTGCCCATGTTTTCTGTCTGCCATCGGTGCGTGAATCCGGCGGCGGGGTTTTGCTGGAGGCCATGGCAACGGCCCGACCGGTCATTGCCTTGGCCTATGGTGGCCCGGCGGAAATCATCGACGACGAGGTTGGCCGCTTGATTCCTTCGACAGGCCGCGAGCCGGTCATAGGGGAAATAGCAAAAACCTTGGCGGATGTCTTCGATAACCCGGGACAATGGCGGCAACGCGGCTTAGCCGGTCGCCAGCGGGTCGAACAGCGCTACGCCTGGCCGGTTAAGATCGACGCGGCCATCACCCTTTATCGCCAATGCCAGGAGCAACCATGAGCGATCGACCCAAAATTGCCTATCTGATCAGTCAATATCCCGCCATCTCGCACACTTTCATTTTGCGTGAAATACTGGAACTGCGGCATCTCGGCTTTAGCATCCTTCCCGCGTCCATCAATGCCCCGGACCGGCCCGTTGACCAACTCACCGCGCTCGAGCGTGAAGAAACCAAAAACACTTGGTATGTAAAGCGCCAAGGGGTGCGAGGAGCCTTATCAGCCTTGCTGACAACGCTAATTACCCAGCCCAAGGGGCTAGGGCGCGGGTTTGCCAAGGCGCTCAAGCTAGGCGGGACAGACTTGGGCAAGATTGCCAAGAACCTCGCCTATTTTGTCGAAGCGGTGATGCTTGGTTGCTGGATGCGACGAGAGAATCTGCACCATCTGCATGTGCATTTCGCCACCCCCGCCGCGACGGTCGGACTATTGGCGAAAAGCATCTTTAACGTTGGTTTTTCCTTCACCGTCCATGGGCCAGACGAATTTTACGATGCGCCGGGTTATCGTTTGGCTGAAAAACTTGCAGCGGCGAATTTTGTGATTTGCATCAGCCACTACGCCCGTAGTCAAATCATGAAACTATCGCCGGTCTCACAGTGGGATAAATACGAAATATGCCGATTGGGTGTCGATACGGATCGTTTCACACCCAGGCACGCACGTCCGGCTGGCGAAGTTTTTGAGTTGCTTTGCGTAGGCAGGCTGACACCCGCCAAGGGTCAACACATCCTGCTGGATGCCCTAGCCCTGCTGATTGCCGCCGGACGCAAGGCAAGCCTCACTTTTGTCGGCAATGGACCGGACCGGGATTCCTTGGAGTCACAAACCCTACGCCTTGGCCTGTCGAATTCGGTCGAATTTGCCGGGGCGGTCAACCAAGACCGCATTTTGGAATACTACACACGGGCAGATGCCTTTGTGCTGCCTAGTTTCGCCGAAGGGCTGCCCGTTGTTTTAATGGAGGCGATGGCGATGGAGGTACCCTGCATCACCACCCATATCACGGGTGTCCCCGAACTAATCCAAAATGGCGCAAACGGTTGCCTTACCGCTCCCTCCGATGTGGAAGGACTTGCAAAAGCCATAGAATTTTTGATCGACCAACCTGAACAATCGCGTCAAATTGCCCAAGCCGGACGAACCACAATTCTGGCCGACTACAAACTGTCAAATAGTGTTGATAAACTGTCGGGAGTGTTTGCCAAACGCTTGTGGAAAAGCAAGCCCTATCAGTGCTAAAATTACGCCGGTAGGGTAGCAATAAAGCCCTGCCTTTTCCTCATCCCGCCCCGGTAGCTCAGTTGGATAGAGCATCCCCCTCCTAAGGGGAAGGTCACACGTTCGAATCGTGTTCGGGGCACCATTTTTTGTAGACAAAAGATGGAATTCCTATAACTGATGAACTACACAATCCAAGACACCATACGCATCCTCCACAATAGCGTTCCCAATAGAATCCGTTTGCAGGTTCCAATCATCCAGTACAAGGATACCTTTGCCGAATTGCTCAAGCAATGCCTATTGAGTGATGCCAACGCGAAGGGGATTTACCATGCCGAACCCAATGTCATCACCGGAACCCTGCTTGTGAAGTACCACCCCGCATTCCACACTGAAGCGGAAGTCATCGAATTGGTCAGGTCAAACGCGTTGAAACTCAAGGAGGGGAAAGTCGATATTACGCAAAAACATAAGAATCCAAAGGTATTCAGAATGCGTCCGGGGGCCTTTTTTACCCGTGAGTTTTTAGTAAGCATCGCTGGCAACGTCGTCGCAGGACTCATCCTTGCCTTTGTAATCGCGGGTTAAACGGCATCGCTTAGGATATGGCCGAAAATAACTTCTTTGTCGCTTGTGTTCCCAAGCTCCCGCTCTCGTCGTAATACACAAGTCAGGGCAAACCGGAAAAGCCGTCATTTCGGCAGGGATGCCGAAATCCAGGCCATGGACGGTAACTTGTAGATTACACAAGTGTTTGATTCAGCTTGCTCGGTAGCCCGTAGTTCCACATCCTTGTGACTGGATTCCGGCATCCCGGCCGGAATGACGAGCGTGTTTCATGGCTTCGGCTCAAAATGAGAATTGCTGGATAAGCGATCCGATTTCGTAACATGCGGCACTCAGGGCTTGGTCTAGCCCTGCAATATCATTGGCTAATTCAGCATAACCCGCACCCTGGTGGATTTTCTGTTCAAGTCCGAATGCGATATGCTGGACACCCCCAATGCCCAGTGTGGCTGCTATGCCTTTGAGGGAGTGGGCAAGCCGCTCTGCCGATTGCAAGTCACCGCCTTCCAGCGAGACCCTTAGCTTTGCCGCGTCATCACGGCGGGTCTCGGCAAATTTGGCGAGTAACCGGCGATAACTCGAAACTTTGCCCCCGAAAAACTTTAGTCCGGCATCCCTGTCGATATGCCCCGTTTGGGGGTAGGCTTCATCCTTGGGCATTTGATCGGGTTGCCGTGATGCCTCTTGTGCAGGTTCATTGCCACCGGACTCCTCCTCGGGTATCCATCGCGCCAGCGTGGCATACAGCCGCTCAGGCTCGACCGGTTTGGAAACAAAGCAATTCATCCCGGCCTCCTGGCAGCGTCTGCGGTCCTCCTCAAAGGCATTGGCCGTCATGGCTAGGATGGGCAGGGATTGGCAAGCAGGCAGTTGCCTGATTCTGCGCGTTGCTTCAAGGCCGTCCATGACCGGCATCTGCATGTCCATCAGGATCAAGTCGTAGCCGCCGCCCGGTATTTTTTCCAGCGCCTCGCCACCGTGGTTCGCAATATCGACCATCAGACCGAAGCTCTGCAGGATTTCCTGGGCCACCTCCTGATTGATTTCATTATCTTCAACCAGCAGAATCCGCGCCCCGTTTCGAATTCGCACCCCTATTGGAACCGCACCTTCCCCCCGCAAGTCATCTGAATTGCCAAGTTTGAATGTCGCGGTAAACCAGAAAGTGCTTCCCTGTCCCAGTTGACTGACAACGCCGGCATCGCCTCCCATTAGGTGTGCAAGTTTTTTGGAAATGGCTAGCCCCAGCCCAGTGCCGCCATATTTGCGGGTGGTGGAGGTTTCAGCCTGTTCAAAGGCATCAAACAATTTATCTTGGTGGGCCTCACTAATGCCAATCCCGGTGTCACGCACTTCGAATCGCAGCGTCACCCGTTCTTCTTCGGATATGACTTTGGCGCACAGGGTAATGCTGCCATGCTCCGTAAACTTGACCGCGTTAGCTAGGTAATTTATCAGAATCTGGTTCAGGCGCAATGGATCCCCAAGCAAAGGCAAACTGCCCAAACGCGGGTCGATTTCTTCAATTAGCTTGAGTCCCTTGCTGTAGATACGGTCCGTCATCATACTGTGGACATGATCAATTGAAGCCGGGATTAGAAAAGTGGTTTCTTCCAAAGCCAAGCGTTCGGCCTCGATTTTTGACAAGTCAAGAATGTCATTGATGATGCCAAGCAGATATTTACCCGATGTGACGATTTTGTCGAGTTTGTCTTGATGGCTAGTCTGCTTGATTTCCTTTCGCAATAGATGCGCAAACCCGATGATGGCGTTCATCGGGGTGCGTATCTCGTGGCTCATATTGGCTAGAAAGGTGCTTTTAGATTGGTTGGCTGCCTCTGCCTCAAGCTTTGCCTTTTCAAGCTCTATCGTCCGGGTTTTAACGAGTGCTTCCAGATGTAGCCGGTAATTTTCAAGTTCCTTTTCGGCACGCTTTTTATCTGTGATATCAGTCAACGACACATGGATATGCGCCCTTGCGCCAAATTTGATAGGCGTGAGCATCACGTCAACGAAGCAATGCTGCCCACCGAGCTTAATATGCTCCCATTCGAAGCGAAGGCTTCCCTGTTCAAAGGCAGTGCGGATAATATCCGCTGCCTTGACCGACGATAACTGGCCGTCTGGTTGATATTCTGGTGAAATTTGGTCTGGGGTCTTGCCTTGCAACTGTTCCAGAGAGTGAAAGCCTAGCAATTCCAGCGTAGCCGGATTGGCATCGACAAAACGCCCAGCTTCGAGCAGAATCACGGGTTGCTTTGATTCATTGAACAATTTGCGGAAACGCTCTTCGCTCTGGCGCAAACGCTCATCCGCTGCGCGGCGTTCAGTAATGTCCACAAACACAATCACCGCACCGACCAATTGACCTTCCCTGACTATTGGATGCGTGGAGTATTCGGCCGGGAAGCAACTTCCATCTTTGCGCCAAAGCACTTCCGTATCGACTTGGCGTACCTGCCCGTCAACAAAGGTGGCATACATCGGGCAATCTTCCTTCGGGTAGGGGGTTCCGTCAGCATGGCTGTGGTGAATCGTGGCATGCATCGACTTCCCCAGCAGTTCCCTGGTAGAATAGCCTAGCATCTTCGCCGCTGCCGGATTGACGAAGGTTGTGTTGCCGCTTGTATCCAGCCCGTAGATGCCGCAATTGGCGGATTCAAGTAGCAATCGGGAACGCTCTTCGCTCGCCTCAATCTTCTGCGCCGCTAGGTACCGCTCCGTCACGTCAATGGCAATGCCATCCCAAACAGTGCCACCATCGGGCAGCCTGTGCGGTTGGGATTGCACCCGTAGCCATTGTTGTTGGCCATTCGGCTGGTTGAACAGCAGCATCCCGGAATAGGCGCTAAGTTCCTTGGCGCTTTTCGCCTTCTCTGCTAAATAGGCTTGCAGGGATTCCGCATCAACGTGAGTAAAAAACAAGTTCCCGTCTTCCATCACCTGACGGGGCGTTAGCCCACGGAGCTTTTCCACGCCAGCGCTGATGTAATTAAATCGCGTCCGCCCGTCGGGTGCCACTGCATATTGATAGACGAAACCATTCGGGAGGTTGTCGCCCATCGATTGAATCTGTTGGCTCACTCTGGCCTTTTCTGCCTGGACCTTAAGTTCCTGCAAGCGCTGCTGTTGCAACCACAACCTCCAGAGTGCCAGCATGACCGATACGATGGCGGCAAAGGCGATCCCGATGATCCACTGCAGCGTCTGCCACATGGGCGCCAACAGTTCAGCGCGATCGGCTTTGGCAACAATATGCCAACCTAATCCGCTGATCGGGCGATAGGCAGCCAACACCTCAACGCCACGATAATCAATGCCCCGCATCGTTCCGGGCTGATTCGTTTGAACGGCAACAGCGGCGGGTGTCGGGGTGCTCAAAGGTCGCCTCAAACTCAGCGCACCGCCTTTGAGGTGGCGTAATTCGTTTAGATAGAGGACCGAGTCGCCTTCCTTCCTGACTAACAAACTCTCGGCTGTCGTGCTCGCCACCGGCCAAGTCTGGAGCATCGGATAAATAAATTTATTGGGATCGATACGCAATACGATGGTGGCAATCGGAATGTTTCCTTTGGAATCTTGAGGTATTACCGGCACCACCCAGTCCATCTGGGCATGGCTGGATTCATCAAGGTAAAGGTCGCTGTGGAGTATTTGCTTGTCGGTCATTGCTTGGATATGCAAAGCCCTCGTATTGGCAGGCAAATCCGTGTCCTCACCCCTGGATTTCAAAAAACGCCCATCGCCATCGAACAGCAAAATGCTGCGATAGCTATAGGCCTTGTACATGACGTTGAATCGATCCGCCATCGTCTTGTCCAATTCATTGTCATTTGCATGTTGAATGGACTTCTGGATACTCAGGGCCAAACTCTTCGATAGATAGAGAGTCTGGCAATCCCCAGTCCGCTCATCCATCCAGTTTTGTATCTGCTCGGCCTTAAGCTTGGCAATGGCTTGCAGATTGCTGAATTCCCTTGCTTCGATTAGCTTGGTTTGTACGATGACAAAGCCAACGCCGACCAGCGGCACAATCAGCACCAAGGCAATGAACAGGAGAATCAGACGTTTGGGCATGGAAGGGCTGTGGGCAAGTGAGATTATAGTGTATACAGAATCAGTAGGTTAAGGGCAGTTTCAGCCCCTCACCAACTGCCAGCATTATACCCCCTTTGCAAAAGGGTGGGTTAGGGGGATTTCTGGGGGCGGTTGCATGGCAAGTTGGGTGGTTCCCAAGCTCCGGCTCTCATCGTTATACGCAAGTGTTGGAGGACCGTCTTTTCGGCATGGATGCCGAAATCCAGCGTCCAAGGATGGCAACGCGGGGGCGCAACAGGCATCCTTATATCCAGGGACACGAAACTATGGGCTGGAAAGTAGCTTTAATCAAGCATTTGCGAGACCGGCGGGTTACCGTCCATGCCCTGGATATCGGCATCCCTGCCGATATGACGGAGTTTTCCAGCTTGTCGGCACTTCTGTATAACGGCGAGGGCGGGAGCTTGGGAACGAGCAAACGGGGTTGCAAACCGTCGCGCTTAGGATTAATTAGGGAGGGTTTGTTGAAAATGAGAATTGCTGGGTTCATGCCACATCCGGCCCCCGTTCGCCCGTGGTGATGCGGCCTCCTTCAAGCACATCAATCAAATAAATCTTGCCCGCCCCATGCTGATGGGTGCTGGCGTGCTTCATGATTGTGGCAAAAATCACTTCCACCATATCATCCGAGGCAAATATCTCGATGCGAGTCTTAGCTAAAAATGGGGTATAATCTTGGTTGCCCGCCACTTTTTCCCGTCCAAAACCTTCGCAATCCGACACGCTCATGCCCGGAAAGCGTGGAATTTCAAGTAATGCCTGGGTCAATTTTGACAACATGAAAGGCTGGATGTACGCACGGATTTCTTTCATAAAACATACCTTAAATTTCTGGGTTCTCTTCAAAGTTCCGATACAGGGCAGGCAGCATGGTTAAGGTTAACAGAGTCGCACTGATAAGTCCTCCAATAATAACCACGGCAAAGGGCTTGGCGGTTTCCGAACCGACACTAGTGGACACCGCCGCCGGAATCAGACCCAGCATAGCCATCAAGGCGGTCATCACCACAGGACGCAAACGGCTGACCGAACCTTGGACGATGGCATCATGCACGGATTGGCCTTCGCGGCGATACTGGTTGATTTGCGAAATCAATATGACGCCATTCTGCACGGCTATGCCGAACAGTGCAATAAAACCTACGGCGGCAGAGACGCTCAGATTAATTCCGGTTGCCAATAAGGCGACCAAACCGCCGATAAGTGCGAAGGGAACATTCATGACAATCAGCGTGGCGTTCTTCACGGAATGAAAGGCCCAAAATAACAGCACGAAGATCAATGCCAAACTGATCGGAACGATAACATACAGTCGCTTCATGGCACGCTGCTGGTTTTCAAACTGGCCGCTCCAGAAAATACGGTAACCCGGTTGCAATACCACTTGATGGGCCACTTTTTCCTGCGCTTCGGCGACAAAACTGCCCTGGTCACGGTCAATCAAATTGCACTTAATGGCGATGCGCCGCATATTGTCTTCGCGGCTGATTCGCGATGCCCCCTGGTCCACCTTGATTTCCGCCAGTTGGGCTAGGGGAATGCGGCTACCATCGGGGGCCAGCACCAATAGGTCTTCTATCACACCTAAGGAATCGCGAGCATCCTCTTTCAAACGCATGTTAATGTCGAATCGCCTTTCTCCTTCCAACATGTGCGAGGCAGTTTTGCCGCCAATCGCCATTTCGATGACATCTTCCACATCTTTCACATTGATGCCATGGCGGGCAATCCGGGCGCGGTCAATGTCGATCACCACTTGGGCCAGACCAGATTGCTGTTCGGCGGCCACGTCGGTGGCCCCGCGTGTGGAGCGTAAGATATGAGTGACCTGGTTGGCCTTTTCCTGCAACACTTTCAAATCGTCGCCGAATATCTTGATTGCAATCTCGCCTTTGACACCGGATATGGCTTCCTCCACATTGTCTTGGATGACTTGGGAAAAATTGAACTGCAAACCGGGAAATACCGAGAGCTTTTCCTGCATCGCCTCTACCAGTTTATCCTTATTCAAATAATGCCAAGTTCCTTTATCTTTGAGATCAATCAGCACTTCAAGATTATTGAAGCCTTTCGGATCGGTGCCGTCCTCAGGCCGCCCCAGTTGAGTCAAAACTGACTTGGCTTCGCTGAACTCGACCAGCTTGGCACGGATATCCCGTTCCAGCTCCTTCGCCTTGGTGAGAGAAACCGGCGTAGGCAAGGTGATGGTCAGCCAAATATTGCCCTCATCCAGTTTGGGCATAAACTCAGTCCCGATGAAATGGGACGCACCCAGAGAAAGCGCCAAGGCGGTAAACGCCCCGGCAAACATTTTTTTAGGGTTCCTCAACACAGCCTCAAGCACACCCTTGTAGGCTTTCTCCATCCAGTGGACCAGTGGATTATGCGTTTCTGCAAGCCGGGGACCAAGCATGTAACTGAGCAACACCGGCACCAAGGTCAGACTGAGAATAAGCGAACCCAGCAATGCAAAGCTCAACGTGAAAGCCATTGGCGAGAATATTTTTGCCTCCACCCGCTGGAAGGTGAAGATGGGCAAAAAGGCGGTAATGATTATCGCCTTGGAAAACAAGATGGGACGACCCATTTCCGACGCCGTGATCAACATTGATTGCCGCATATGCAGGACACTGGCCTGCTGCGCCATATCCAGAGTCACCTTCACCATGATCGCTTCGACCAGTACCACGGCACTATCGACAATGATGCCAAAATCAATGGCGCCCAGGGAAATTAGATTGGCAGAGATATGCTTGAGGTCAATGAGGATGAAGGCGAACAGCAACGAAAGCGGGATGACGAGAATCACCACTAGGGAAGCTAAGATCCGACGCAGGAAAACCACGAGAATCAACAGAATCAGCCCCGCGCCCTCAAGCATATTGTGTTCGACCGTCCTAACCGTATGATGCACCAGTTCGGTACGGTCATAGATGGGTACGATCTTGACACCTGGTGGCAATCCATGGGAATTCAAATCCTTGATTTTTTCTTTGACTCCACCCAAAACTTCAATGGCATCCCTCCCCTTCACCAGCAACACCACGCCTTCCACCACATCGTCCAATTGGTTATACCCGACAATACCGTTGCGTGGTTGCGGGCCTACCCCTATTTCGGCGATATTTTTAACAAACACAGGGGTTCCGTCGCGACTGGACACCACGATATCACCAATTTCTTCAGCAGACTTCAACAAGCCCGCACCCCGAACCACCAGCGCCTCATAGCCATGTTCAATGTAACCGCCACCGATGTTGGCATTATTGTCGGCAATCGCCTGATAAACATCTTGCAAACTCAGCTTGAAATTTTTCAGCCGATTAGGGTCTATCTTCACTTGGTACTGCTTGACCCCGCCGCCGAAGGCCACGACATCAGCCACGCCTTGTACGGAACGCAAGCGACGCTCGACCACCCAATCCTGCAAAGCCCGCTGATCCACCAGAGCCATGTCCGGCGCTACGATTCGGTAGCGGTAAATTTCACCCACCCCGGTGGACAACGGACCCAGCACAGGGTCCGTATCCGGCGGCAGGCTAACAGCGCGCAAACGTTCCAGCACCTGTTGGCGGGAGAAATAGTCCTCGGCGTCGTCGTCGAAAGTCAACGTGACCACAGACAGGCCGAAAATCGACACCGACCTCATGTTAATGAGGTGTGGCAAGCCATTCATCTCCTTTTCAATCGGCAGGGTGACCAGTTTTTCCACCTCTTCCGGGGCTTGGCCCGGAAACTGGGTGACCACCTGGACGAATACGTTTTGCACATCGGGGAAAGCTTGGACTGGCAGTTGTTCGAAAGAGACGACCCCCGCTGCGGCGAGAAAAACCGCCGCGCCGATAACCATCAGCCGTTGCTGTAAACAGAACGCAATGATTCGATGAATCAAGGCTTTGACTCCCCGCCGCCATCCTGCTCGGTATCCTCTTCGGTGCGCAACAACAAAGCCCCATCCACCACTAGGCGTTCGCCGCGCGTCAATCCGCTGGCAATGACCGCCTTGTCTTTGAGGCGCAGACCAACCTTGACCGGGCTTTTCAGGTAATGGTCCTTGTCAATGGCAACGAACACCCAGTCAGACTCACCCTCGGTAAACAGCGAGCCTAACGGAATGACAATGCCTTGGTCATTCGGGCCGCTCTGCAACTCCACCGAGGCATACATGGAAGGCAATAGTTTTTTTTCCGGGTTGGGCAATTGGCATCGCACTTTCACCGTGCGCGTATTTTCATCCACCACCCGGCTAATGTATTCAACGGTAGCAGGGAACGTCCGATCCGGATAAGCCTGCACCCTGACCAAAACTTGCTGGCCCACGCGAATCAGACCGATGTCTTTTTCGAACACATCCATCAATACCCACAAACGGCTAAGGTCGGACAGCACGAACAAGGGGTCGGATAGGTCGGGACGCACCTCCATGCCGGGGTTGATATTCCTTTCAGTCACTTCGCCTGCGATGGGTGCTAGCAGTGCAAACCGATTGTTCGCATTGTTTCCTTTCACCCCTAGGTTGACCAACTTTAGGCGTGTCCTCTCGGCTTCACCGCTGGCGCGTTGCAAATCGTCTTGGGCTTGGTCGAAATCCTTGCGGGGAGCTACGCCATGATCGAAAAGCTCCTTCTGGCGGTTGAAAGTGCGTTCAGACAAGTTCTTGTCTGCCTGTGCGCGGATGAAGTCGGATTGGGCCTGGCCCAAATCGGGGCTGTCCAGAGTCGCCAAGGTTTCGCCTATTTTAAGCTTCGCACCCAAGCGGGCAATGTCACCTGTGACACGGCCACTGATTGGCGAGGAAACCCTAACCGTTCGGGTTTCATCGTAAGCGACGGTTGCCGTTACCGGGTCCATTAGTGGCAGGGTGCTCAATCCAACAAGGGCTTCTTTGATATATCCGCGCTTGGGCGAGTTAGGGCTAAGCACGACCTCGTCTTTTGGAATTGAGGTGACAGTGGATTTTTTATCTTCCGACTTGGGCTGGCAGGCCAACAGGAAAAGACAGGCCAGCCATAAAGCGAAACGCACGAATTGCCGGGGGGGGAACATCATTTGACTTCTTCTCCTAGGGCCGCCACCAAATCCGCCCAAGCATTGCTGCGGTTGGCCAAAGCCGTGTAATAATCAAGCATCATTGCCTTGTAATTGCGCTCGGCGTCAATCAAATCGAGAAGACCTGCGGCTCCTTTTTGGTAAGCGAACTCCTGTGCGCTGCGCAATTTTTCAATGCGCGCCAACACGGATTGTTGAAAGCGCCTGACGATGGAATCGGCACTTTTCCAAGCTGAAAGCGCTTTGATGACATCGGCGCGCACCGCTTGATCGGTCTGTCGCAGATTAAGTTCGGCATTGTTCATTGCCACACTAGCCTTGGCGATTTCACCCTCCTGGTGGTAAAAGAGCGGCAGCGGCACGCTAATGCCAAGCTGTCCGGTATTGGTGAATTGGTTCCCTGGGTCGCGAGCATAGGCCCCGCTCACCGTGATATCAGGATAGACGAGACGGCGGGCCAATTCCAAATTTTTACCGGTCTGGTTGATGCGAACCCTGGCGGCCTGCAAGTCGGGCCGTTTCTCCAAAGCCTTCCGGGTCAATTGATCCTCCTCTGGAACCCCTCCCGCCAGTTTGGCCTCGGGCCAGACATCAGCGGCGGTGAGTCTCAAACTATTTTCGGGCCAGCCAAGTAACAGCAACAAGTCCGTCCGCGCCTGTTGCAACGCCGTTTGCGCCCGATCTAGATCGGCTTGTGCTTTAAAACTTTCCACCTCAATGCGGGTGAAATCAGTTTCCGATATATCGCCCACCTTAAGCCGCAAGGTGTTGGCATCCATGATTTGATGGTAACGGTCAAGATTATCTTGGGCCAAAGCAAGGTTTTTTTGTGCCAACAACAAACCATAAAAGGCGTGGCGCACAGCGTTGGTCAATATCCGCGTGACATCCTGCAAGTCGAACTCCGAAGCCTCCGTGCCTAGTTCGGCACCTTCCATGCGCAAGCCGCGTTTGCCGGCTGTTTCGATCAATTGTTGGATCATCGGCGTGATCGCGGGCAGGAATTTGGATTCGGCATTCTTGCTCATCTGGTTGCTGAGTTCGGACACATAGAAGCTGAACACAGGATTGGGAATAGCCGATGCGATGATTTGCTCCGCACGCGATTGGTCCACATTGAATCTCGCAGCGATTAGGCCAAGGTTACGTTGATAGAACAAGGCAATGGTCTGTTCCTCGGTAATGGTCGCATCCTTAATAATAGGAACCATTGCATTTGCGGTAAGACATAGCATTGCCAAGCATAAGCTTATTACTCTGATAATCGTCATTCTTTATTCTGGATTGTTTTAATCAAGCTTCCAGC
>QJPH01000366.1 GCA_003242955.1 Candidatus Methylumidiphilus alinenensis | reverse complement strand
GCCGTGGCGACCGACATCGCCGGACGTTCCAGCCAGCAGAGCGCGACGGTGACTTATTCTCATTATGTGCCGCCGCCAGACACCGCAGGCCCGACATTGACCAACATCAATGCCAACGGCGTGGCCCTAGTCAACGGCGCGAGTTTCTCCGGCAATGCCCCCATCAGTTTCACAGCAGGCGACCGCAGCGGTGTTGCCGGTATAAGCCTGTTGCTGGACGGTAATGCCGTAACCAGTGCCAGCGGCGGAGGCAGCGGTGCCTACACCGCAAACCTAAACTTAGTCGGCGTGGCGAATGGTAGCCATACTTTGACACTGCAAGCCACCGACTCGCTGGGTAATATTTCCACCACCAGCTTCACCATCATCATGGCCCATCTACCGCCGCCCGCCCCGGTATTGAGCCAGCCCGCCATTGGCTTGGTCACCCGTTCCACCAGCGTAACGGTGTCCGGTACTGCCGAGCCAAATAGCACGGTCCAATTGCTCAATAACAGCCAGCCAGTCGGATCGGCCATCACAGCAGGCAACGATGGCACGTTCTTAAGCATCGTCACGTTGACCTCGGGCAGCAATTCCCTCCAAGCCACCGCCACCGACGCCTATGGCACAGGCCCGGCTTCCAATGCCGTGACCGTGACGCTAGACCTCACCGTGCCTGCCAGCCCCAGCAGCCTGAGTGCCACCGCCCAGCCGGTCGGCAAGGTGCATTTGGTTTGGACCGGCACGAACGACCCCCATGCCATCGGTTATACGGTTTACCGGTCAGCGTCGGTGTTCACCGATATCAGTCAGGCCAGCCCAATCAACCCCAGTCCATCGGGCGCGACAGCCTACGACGACCTGCCGCCCAATGATGGATTGTGGTATTACCGGGTAGTGGCGGTGAATGCTGCTGGCACGAGTTCCGTGCCGTCCAACTCAGCGCAGGCGGTCTCCGACAGCATCGCTCCGAGTGCCGTGTCTATTCTGTATACACCCAGCGGCAAGGTCGATCCTGCCACGGGCGGCATCGGCCAAGGCAATGTTAGTGTGGTTCTTACCGTCAATGAAACGCTGGCTGGCCTGCCTTATTTGTCCATTGTCCCGCAAGGCGGTGCGCCGATTGCATTGACGCTGACCCAGACTAGTGGTACCACCTACACCAGCAGCTTCCAGGTGAATGCCAACACACCGTCAGGGGTAGCCAACGCGCTGTTCTCCGCCCGTGATGCGGTGGGCAACCGTGGCACCGGGATCGACTTAGGGGCTACGCTGACGCTGGAAACCGTAGGACCGGCACTGTCCGGCATCACGCTGAACCCGGTTTCTCCGATCAATAACACCACCACCCAAACGGTAACGGCGACGCTGAGCTTCAGCGAACCGCCCGCCACAGCCCCGACAGTGCAAACCCTGCTATCCGGGCAGGGACGCAGTCCGCAGCCACTGAACGGGCTGGTGTCGGTCAACCCGACCACTTGGACGAGTAACTTTACCTTGCCCGCCGATGCCGGACTAGCCGCACCGGAAACGCTGACGTTCAGCTTCCAGGCTCAAGACGCGGTGGGCAATGTCTCCACGCTAGTGTTGGCTTCCAACCGCTTCCAAGTCTACCAAGGCCAGTTGCCGCCGTTGGATGTGCCGCAGGCGTTCACCGCACTAGCGATACCGGGCGGCAAGGTCAACTTGGCTTGGGCGGCGGTGGATGGCGTGGCCAGTTACCAACTCTACCGCCAGGCACCGGGACAGGCCAGCTTGCAACCGCTGACCAACCCCGCCGGAACCCACTACACCGACCAAACCCTGCAGGATGGCAGCTATACTTACGCCGTGGCCTCGGTCAGACAAGCCAACGGGCAGCAGGCGGTTTCCGGGCCTAGCCCGTCGGTGACGGTGGCCGCCAGTGCCACCGCGCCTAGTGCGCCGCAAAACCTCACGCTGCAACTGACAGGCCAGGGCATCATCGCCACATGGCAAGCACCCGGCAGCGGCAAGGTGGCAAACTATAAGCTGTATCGGGCGGGAGGGGCCAACATTACTAGCATTAAAGGCTTGACGCCGTTGCAAACTGGCATCAGCCACACAACGGCACTGGACACGAACCCGACACCCACGCAAGCGGCCTATGCCGTCACCGCGCTGGATGCGGTCGGCAACGAGTCGGCTATCTCCAACTCCGTCTATCTGGATGCCAGCCTGTTGCCGGTGACCCACTTTGAGATCGACCAGATCGGCAGCGCATCGCCTGTCCTCAGTTGGAATGCGCCGAACAGCGCCGTCGCGGCTTACCAAGTGTTCGCCGACGTGATTCCCGGCGCGGCGTTGACCCCGCTGACCGCCGCGCCGATCACCGCGCTGTATTTCACCGACACCAGCTACACCGGCGGCGGGCGCAACTACACCGTCTCATCAGTGGATGCCTTTGGCGTGGAAATGCCCAGCAGCCTGCTGCTGCCCAGTGTTCAGGCCAGCATTGTTAGCGGTTTGCCGATCCAACGCGGGGTGATGAATTCGCTACAGGTTCAAGTTGCCAACCAATCGGCCAGTCCGCTGAGCAATGTCAGCGTGGTCATCCACTTGCCTATTGACCAAGCGGCGACCCAGTTCCAAGACTTCACCTCGGCCAGCTTTAACCTGGATGCCAACCAAACCCTGCAAGCCACGGTGGTGGTCGGCGGTTACGCCACTCTGCCTAGCACAGTGCAAGCGCAGGTTAGTGTGGTGATCGCCCCGAATGCCGGCGAACGGGTCAAGATCATCAACACACAAGCCTTGGCGGTGATCGACGGCGGCTTGACAATCGGCATGTCCACCGCCAGTTTCACCCGTGGCGGCACTGGCTCGCTCAGGCTCACCGTCGAAAACACCAGCAATGTTGAGGTCGAACTGCTGACCGCCACCAACAACGGCCAAAGCCCATCGACCGATTTGCGCTTCAAGTTGCTGGATGCCGACGGCAACGTGCTGGCCACCCAGCCTTACCAACAGGCTTTGGGTGCCAGTGTCGTGACCTTGAGCAATGGCCTGACCGTGGCCAAAATCCCTGGGCATTCGAATGTTGTGTCTGATCCATTCACACTGAACATCCCTGGGTCCAGCCCGGACAGCCTGCACGTCAGGCTGGAGGTTGACAAAATTCGTTACCACACCGGACAGCCGGATGAAATCGACATCACCGGGAGCAACGCCGAAACGGTTGTTTCCTTGCAAAACTTGGCCTTTTACGGCAGGGTTGCCTCCGCCAGCCCGGCCATTTCCTTCGGCGACCAAAATGTCATCATCACCGGCAGTGCGTTGGACAGTGCCACCCAGACACCCTTGCCAAACACCCTGTTGAGTCTCATCCTCAACCAGCAGGGCTATGAGCGCGTGTACAGTGTGCTGACCGGCAGCGACGGCACGTTCACCTACACCTTCACGCCGACGCTAACAGATATGGGTTTGTACAAGGTCAGCGCGGTGAACCCTGCTTCCACCGACCGGCCCGAGCAGCAATCCTTCACTATCGAGCGGGTGGGAGTCACCCCCACACCCTACGCGCTGAATTTGTCGAAAAACTTCCCGTTCACCATCCCGTTGGTTGCCACGACAGGACCGGGAGCGACGGCGACGAACCTGCGCCTTGCCCTCAATGCGGCTAGCCAGCTTACCGGCCAGTTGCCCACTGGTATCACTGCGCAACTGCCCGCGCCGGTCACATTGGCCGCACAGCAGACTAATAATCTGCCCGTGGTCTTCACCGCCGACAATAGCGCACTATCCAATGGCAGCTTGATCCTGGATTTCCTCAGCGACGAACATCCCGCGCCACTGGGCCAAGTCACGATCAATTACACCCTAGCCGATGCCAAACCTTATCTGGTCAGCACCCCCAGCTTTGTCGAAACGGGCATGGCGCAAGGCGGTAGCCAAGTCCAGTCAGTGACGGTCAGCAACCAAGGCTTGCAGGATGCGTTGAATTTGCAATTCACGCTGACCAATGCCGACGGAAGCCCGGCACCGGCCTGGGTCAATATTGCCAGTCAAGCCAACGGTACGCTGGCTATAGGTGCGGAGCGTTCCATTGATCTTTCCTTTACCCCGCCGTCCGACACGCCCGATGGCGTTTATCAGTTCAAGCTCAATGTGCTAGGCGACAATGTGCCGGCGCAGTCGCTCAACGTCTATGTCAGCCTGACCCAAAGCGGCCAGGGTAACGTATTGTTCAAGGCATCGGACATCTACACGGCGACAGTCGGCAAAGACGGCAAGCTGATTCCCGGACTTGCAAGCGCGACCGTCACCGTGCAGAACGAAAACGTAGCCACCGTCACCCGCAACTTGGCGACCGATGGCCTGGGCGAAGCACTGTTCCAGAATCTGCCATCGGGCATCTACACGTTCCGGGCAACTGCCAGCAACCACCAGGACAAAGATGGGCGCTTCCAGATCAAACCCGGCATCACCTTCAACCAGCCTGTGTTTTTGGACTACAACCTCATCACCGTCGATTGGAGTGTGCGCGAGATCACCATCGAAGACCGCTATGAGATCATCCTCAACGCCACTTTCGAGACCGATGTGCCTGCGGCGGTTGTGGTGCTACAACCTTCCAGCGTCAACTTGCCCAAGATGAATGTGGGCGAGATGTTCAAAGGCGAACTGAGGCTGACCAACTATGGCCTCATCCGCGCAGACAAAGTACGCCAACAATTGCCGCAGAATGATGCCTACTTCCGCTTCGAATTCTTGAGTGAAGTGCCTTCAACTTTGGAAGCCAAACAGAGCGTCGTCCTTCCTTACCGCGTGGTGGCACTGCAATCGCTGGATGCTGCCGCCGGGAGTGCCACGGCTTCGGGTGGGGGTTGCTATAACTACTACAACGAAACCTGCGTTCTCGGCGAATATGTATGCGTTAATGGAGTATGGACTCAGTTGAAAACGTGTACCTCTTATCCAAACGGCAGCAACAGTACCTGCCCAAGCGGCGGAACTGGCGGACCGAGTGGCGGCGGCGGTGGGGGGGCCGGCATCAGTGGCGGTAGCTTTGGTGGTGGCAGTGCCAGTACACCGCTGGCAACCCCCGGCAATAAATGCTCTTCTGTGCCTAGGGGAGATGGTGAACCGAACCCATGCCCATGAACGGCAACATGACCAACATAAAACGAAATCGGGTATCCGCCATGTCTGTGACAGCACCCTTCTTTTCATTCCCGCCATTGCGCTGGGCCATGGCTTTGCTTTCTCTGATGCTGCTTGCTGGGCTATCCACCGCACAAGCCGGGGACAATGGCCTGACCGTGACCATTCCCAATGGCTACGCCAATGTCCATGTCGAGGACTTGCAGGTGCAAAGCACGGCGGGTCCCGTGCGTTGGAAGCGGTTATGGGACGGCCAGGAATGGAAGTTCAATCCGCACTGGGAAAGTCTCTCGCAAAGCTGGAAAAACCTGACCGGCAACCAAACCGCCGACACCACGAGTGGCAGCCTTGTGTTTTATGGCGGCGGTTTGCTTGGGGCGGGACCAGCGCCATCTGATTGCTCGATTTGGGTGGACGAGGGCTGGCAGCCTGCGGCGGCAAACGCCCCGATGCAGCCGGAACGTACCACACCATTCAACCGAGCCATGGGCGGGAGCGCCACCGACTACCCGTCGCCAGTTCAGATCATGGTGGATTACGCCAATTTGTGCGCTGGTTCGGGCCTGTCCAACTCCATCAGTTTTGTTGAGGGTTTCCGCCGTCTGAACGAGCTTTACCTTGGCAATAGCGGTCATTATGCCTTTAGCAACCGCTACACGCTGGAAAAGCGGGCAGTGCAGGCGTTGCCCACGCAAGAGGCGGCAGTGCTCAATACCCAGCTTGCCACTGGCAGTATCACCCTGACACTGGTCACCAATCTGAAAGGCTTCCGGTGGCTGGACCGGGAAGGCTCATGGATTGATTACAACACCCAAGGCCAAGTCGTGGCCTACGGCGACAAGAACGACAATACCGTCTGGCTGGCCCGCGATACCGGCGGCATGGTTCACGGCGTGGTCGATGCCCATGGCCGCGTATTGCTGACCCTGCACTACACCGGCAGTCTGCTCACCGAAGTCCGCGACTATCCCATTGCGGGCAATGCCTTGGATCTGCCGCAACGTAGCGTCAAATATCAGTACGACGGCAATAACCGCCTGACCCAAGTGACCGATGTGCGCGGCAATGTCAGCCGCTACGGCTACGATACCGCCAACCACATCACCACCATCACCGATCAGGAAGGCCGTGCCGAACAACTCGCCTACAACAGCGACATGGTTGCCAAGCGCACCGCCCCTGACGGCGGTGTGACCGACTATGCGTTCAGCTACGATGATGCCAACAAACAATATGCCAGCAAAATCACCGGCCCCACTACTGCCGCCGGTCGCAGGGTGGAGGACTACACCCACAACCGCTCGGCCAAATTGTCCCGCCTGATCGTCAATGGCCGCACCGATGAAGAGGTGGGCTACGACATTAAGGCGCGGGTGGAAGTCCACACCAACGCCCGTGGTTTCTCCACTCGCATCACCAGAAACGAATTTGAACAAGTTGTGCAAGTAGACCAGCCCGACGCTACGACGGTTAAGCGCACTTACTCGGCCCTGAACTTGCAGATGACCGAAAAAACCGACGAGGCCGGTGTCAAGACCCAGTATCAATACGATGCCAAGGGCAATCGGCTGAAGAAAATCGAAGCGGCGGGTACCGCCGACGAGCGCGTCACCGAATACCAAGTCAATGGCCTAGGCCATACGATCAAACTCACCCGCAAGGGCCGCACGGAAACCAATGGCACGGTGACGGCGGATGCAGTGTGGCAAATCGAATACGACGGATTAGGCCAGATCAGCAAAACCACTGACCCCGAAGGCAATATCCGCCAGTTTGCTTTCAACCGGGCAGGTAACCTAGTCAGCACCACCGACCCGCTAGGCCACACCAGCCTTTTTGGAGTCGATGCCGACGGCAATCTGGTCAAAATCACCGATGCACTAAGCCGCATTAAGAGCTTTGCCTATGACAAGGTGGGCAACCTGACCCAATACACCGATGCCCGCAGCAAAATTTGGCAAGCGGCTTACGATGCGATGAACCGTCGCACACAGATTACTAGCCCACTCGGCGGCATCTTTAAACGGCAATTCAACGCACAAGGACTACCGATAGCGGATACCGATGAAGACGGCCGTACTAGTCTAGCCCAGTTCGACAATTTCCTGCGCCTGACCCAGATCACCGATGCGCTAAACAATCAAACTGCTTACGGTTATACCATCCCAGACGGAACCGCCGCCGGAACCTTGGGGGCGCTTTACAAACCCACCCAAATCCAATATCCAACCTTTACCCAAAACATCCGCTACGATCAGCGTGAGCGACCCACCAGCCAGACCTTGCTCAACCCCAACGCCCAAGGCACCGAGGGGCTAGTCAGCAGCACCGCTTATGATGCGAGGGGAAAAGTGTCGAGCGAAACTGATGCCAACGGCAAGACCCGTTTCAACAGTTACAATGCCCTAGGCCAGCTTGTGGAAATCACCGACAGCCTAGGCCACAAGACACAGGCGCTCTATGATGCTCGCGGCAATCTGCTGCAAATCACCGATGCCAACGGCAATGTCAACCGCTTTGAATATGACCGCAACAACCGGCTCGTCAAGGAAATCCTGCCGTTAGGCCAAACCACTGCCTATCAGTATGATGGTGTCGGCAACCTGAGCCAGCAGACCGACCCTAACGGCTACAAAATCACCTACCATTACGATGCATCCAACCGCTTGGTAATTGCCCAGCAGTACCTAAGTGATGGCAAACTGTCTCACACCACCACATTCACATGGGACGATGCCGACAACCTCATTGGCTGGGGCGATACCGACAACCTCCGCATTCAAACCGCCAGCGCGGCCTCCATCTACGACGCCGCCAATCGTAAGACATCCGAAACTGTCACTTATCCTGATGGATACACGCTATCCTACGGTTACGACTACAGTGCGGCGGGCTACAAAACTCGATTAACTTGGCCTGATGGAACAGCTATTGACTACAATTACAGTAGCCATGGGGAATTGGCAAGCGCCACCATCCCAGGCGAGGGAAGCATCAGCGTCAACCAATTCAAATGGCTGGCCCCGGCTAAGATCACCCTTCCTGGCGGTACGGTGCAAGAGAAAGGCTACGACGGATTGCTCAACCTCGAAAGCCTGAAGGTCAAAACACCGGGCCAGCAGACCGTTCTCAATCTCACCAACACCTACGGCAATGTCCAAGAATTAGCCACGCGCAATCGCACTGACACTCTTAATGGCAGCAGTGGCGTGGTCACCGGCAAATATACCTACGACGACGAAACCAGACTAACCCAATCTATCACTGGCACGGGCAGTGGGTACAGCAGCGACACCGAAGACTTCACCCTCGACGCAGTCGGCAACCGCATCGCCCACAGCAAAGTTGCAGGTGCCTGGACTTACGATGCCAACAACAGACTGATCCAGCGCGGCGCGGCGGGAAGCGCCACTTACTATCAATATGATGACGCAGGCAACCTGACACAAAAGACCAACCCCAGCGGCCAGGTGACTCAGTACGGTTACGACACCCAAAACCGACTCATTCAAGTCAAAGATGGCGGCGGCAACCTGATAGCCCGCTACGGCTACGATCCGTTTGACCGCCGCCTCTGGAAAGAGCAATACCAGGATCAAAACGGCAATGCCTTGGCCCAAGCCATGCGCAGTGATTACCTGTATGCCGACGAAGGCTTGATTGCCGAAGCCACCCAAGGCATCACCCTCAATGCCGACGGCAGCACCACTGCAGCCGGATCGCAGCAAATCGCCACCCAATACGGCCCGCTCCCCGATGCCGAGTTCACCACCGGCATACTGTTCGTCAAGACTAAAAACAGCAACGGCCAAGACAGCTTCGCCTACTACCACCACGACCATCTCGACACGCCCATCCAAGCCACAGACAAGAACGGCAACGTAGTCTGGGCGGCGAATTACAACGTATTTGGCCAAGCCACCATCACCACGCCCGCCGCCACGCCCGACCAGCCTACGATCACCAGCAGCCTGCGCCTGCCAGGGCAGATCGAAGACGCGGAAACGGGGCTGCACTACAACTTCCGTCGTTACTACGACCCTGAGACCGGGCGCTACATTACCCAAGACCCGATTGGACTAGCGGGTGGCGACAACTTATATCGCTATGCCGAGGCCGATCCGCTCAACGTCAGCGACTCGACCGGCGAATGTCCTTGGTGTGTCCCGTTTGCCGTGTGCATGGCCGAGTGCATGCTGATTGATGTCGCGGTTAATGCCGCTTCTGGGGCAAGCAATAATTTCTGTCAAAGTGCAAAGGACTGCGCGATAGGCTGCGCATTGTTCATGGGTTTTGGCAAGATACTTCAAAAGCTGCCCTGCGTTTTAAACAGCTTCGCACCCGACACCTTGGTGCACGCCAAGCCCGATGGTGACGATAAGGCCGATGCCCAAACAGGGAAGGCCGTTCTCAGGCCGATCAGCCAGCTACAAGTCGGCGACGAGGTGCTGGCCTTCGCCGAATGGAAAGACAAGGGCCAATCGGCCAAAAAGGACGGTCGGCTCTCCTACGAGAAAGTCACCGATATCTTCACTAGCTATAAGGTGCAGACAATTGTTTACCTGACGCTGGACGGCGGACAAACCCTTGCCGCCACGGAAGGCCACCCATTCAAGACTACCGACGGTTGGCGCGATGCCATCATGCTCAAGAAGGGTGGCAAGCTGCTGCTCAAAGGCGGGGATGGGGAATCGGATGCCGATAGCACGGCCACTATCGTTGATATTCACACCTATAAGAAAGTGCTGCCGGTATTCAACTTGGAAGTTGCGAATGGGCATACTTATTTCGTCGGGATTGATGGGAAATTGGTGCATAATGGACGTTGTACACCAGCAATGAGAAGAGCGTGGGAGAAGCTATATGGGCGGGAATGGCCCAAAAACCCAATGACTGAAAAAATCCGACCGGGCGGTAATCAAGACGGGCATCACATCACTCCAGTATCGAAGGGTGGAGACCCAACTGATCCAGCGAACATTACGCCCTTAACCCCCTCTGAGCACACGAATTGGCATAAGATTAATGGCTACAAGTAAAAACCCTGAATTTGAGTGGTTGAGACTGGAAATTCAATTGATTAAATCGAAGAGATTTCACATATTTGAATCAGTTTATGGAGACGATCTTTCGTATGAAGGAAGCCGTGGTGCGTGTATCCTAAAGGGAAGCTATCTTGCCTTTCTAGATGAATTCGGTTGGGCAAAACTATTTACAGACCATAGGGATTCTCCAGTTGTGACAGTTTATCCCCTAAAGAGCTACCGATGCCATATCTGCCAAAATGGTAAAACATATATTGGATTTGGTGATCGCGGTTATCAGCATGTTTGTTTTGATGAGGAATCGATACTGGAGGATGGTCAATCTAGAGTATATTCGGTATCGAGAAATAAGGCCACCGAACTATATTCTGATTTCTCCGAGTGGCTCATATCTGCTTATGACTGGGCTAAGGCGAAATATTCTTCAAAAAAGTGGAGAAGAATTATTGATGGCCCTCCCCAATTTTCATTCGACGAATTGTCAATAGTAGAATCTAGGCGATTGTTCCAATGGAGTATGATAGGCTTTGCTGCTGATGGCGATGCTTTATTCGAAGTCGAAAATCTTTCAACAATGACATTACCATTTTTAACTATTGGAATCAGGGATGTTAATCAACAAATATTGATTGGCAGCGCATGGCTTGATGTAAGTCATATTGAACCAGGAAAAAAGACTGTCGTAAAAAAGGACTGTTACAAAGATCGCATTCCACCTAATCAACTCGAGGTGTTCAGGTATCCTGATCCGATTCCTGAAAAGAAAGACGCCTACTGGGAGTTTGGGCAACCTTCTTGAAAGTCAACCCGTAAAGGCGGATTCGGAGCGTAAGCGACAATCCGCCATTTGGCACGGACGGAGCATAGTAGGTCGGGCGCGTCTCTTTGCGTTGCGCCCGACATTCTGACGGTTGGTCATGCCAATGGGTTTGGGCAAATGCTACGGTGTCTATGATCCGGCGCTGGAATGTTGGGCAACGATGGGGCCGTTGCCCAACCTACAACTACCCCGGCATTTCCACAATAGGCGACAACCTACGCAGTTGCGTAACAATGAAGTTCTAACCAAAAATCTCATTGAGTACGTCTGGGCGTTTTTTTGCAATTTGAATCAAAGATGCGGCTGCCCGGCTCGGTTGCCTTCGACCTTGCTCCCAATCTTGCAGGGTTCTAACCGAAACGCCGAGAAGCTCCGCAAACTTTGCTTGGGAAAGCCCTGTTTTTTTTCGAGCTTCGGCAACAGGAGAAGCTCTAATATCGAGAATGTGGACAGTGCCGACATTTCCCGCTTTAATGCTTCTCACAGCATCTAATGCTTCCTGCCATATATCGCGTTTTAGATCGCGCTCAACCAGTTCATTTTCATTCTTTATCATTATATAAGTTCCTCTTTAAGTGCTTTGAGGATATGCGCTGGGGCATTCTCTTGACGGGATTTTGCATAAATGGTCAAAAGCCAAATCAAACTTTTTTCAATCTGGTTATAGTAGATGACTCTTACGCCACCACGTTTTCCTTGGCCTTCGCTAAACCAGCGGACTTTGCGAACTCCCCCTGAGCCAGGAACTACGTCACCTACTTCCGGATTTTGCGCGAGCCACGCAGCAAATTTGCCACGTTCCTCTTCTGACCAGTATTCAGGCCAACGCTTTGAAAAAATCGGGGATTCGATAAGAGTGAACATTTGCGTCATGATACGGCATTGCCGTATCTTTTACAATCACATGGAGGATAACTTAATGGCGGGTTAGCAGGATGGGCCGATCATACGGCTCAAGCCTCCACCGTTTTGTGCCAAGCTGCGCTATTCGGCACGGTACAAAACGTTTCGGACGGGATAACATATCCCGTCCGGCCTAGACTTGCTCAGCCAGGTCGGGCGCGTCTCTTTGGCGGACGCCCGACATTCTGACGGTTGGTCATGCCAATGGGTTTGGGCAAATGCTACGGTGTCTTGTGATCCGGCGCTGGAATGTTGGGCAACGATGGGGCCGTTGCCCAACCTACCTGGCTCGCCTAACTGCATCCAATTGAAAGAGGACGAAGCGTGGACTTTGAAATTCTTGGTGAAATTACCACTATGGATACCATCGCCGTTGGTATCGGCATTAGGGACCGTCGCCGGTTGCGGCAATGTTACGGCAATGGGAATTGGCGTAAACTAAAAGGGATTGCGAAAGTCCGTCTCATTGATGGAACCGAGCGTCTTGCGGAAATTCATTGGTACGAAGCCCACGGTATCGGAAAAAGAGAATTCAAGTTGAAACTGCCATTTCTGGACAGACCATGAACATCACGAACATTGAAGAGTTGCAATTTGCCGTGTGCCTAAGCAATGAGGGATACCCGGCATCCCTAGAAATCGGAAAGCTATATCCCGTGATTCCCGATGGGGAAGCTGCAAGTCACGGCTACCTGCGCGTCATCGACGAAAGCGGCGAAGACTATGCGTTCGAAGCGAGCCGTTTCGCCTTGGTTGATCTTCCGTTGATCGCAAGGAAAGCACTTGCCGCTGTGGCGCATAGCTAATCAATCAAAGTCAATGTCGGGGGCGTATCTTTGCGTTGCGCCCGACATTCTGACGGTTGGTCATGCCAATGGGTTTGGGCAAATGCTACGGTGTCTATGATCCGGCACTGGAATGTTGGGCAACGATGGGGCCGTTGCAGAACCTACAGCTACCCCGGCATTTCCACGATAGGCGACAAGCCAGCCGCCTTTGCGCGTTTTTGCAAGCGTTGGTCAAAACTCACTAAGGCACGGCAATGGCCCGAACGCGCCAAATGCAGCGCATCCGCAAAATCCAGCCCTTATGAAGAACCGCGCCAACACATTGGTATCAATGGCTTTCATGCTTCAGTTTTAGCCGTCAATAGGGCCGCGTCGAAATCTGCCAGTCGTCGCGCCTTGCCTTTTGAAGGTGCGGTAATCATACCGGCACATGACGCAACCGTGGTAGGATTGACCGGGTGGGAGGCAACCAGCCTTAAGCCATCCTGCTCCTCAATAATCTCGATTTGAGTGCCAGCCACCAAACCGAGGCGGCGGCGAATGTCTGCAGGCAAGACAATTTGCCCTTTTGAAGATATGGTCATGGTTGCCATGGTGTTCTCGCAGTCAATATTTTTGCATTTAGACTATAGCACAACGGCTTACCATGTAAGAAATGATTTTGATGTCTTGCTTAAATTAAAGAACACACACCGTTTGTTGGACAGACCATGAACATCACGAACATTGAAGAGTTGCAATTTTCCGTTTGCCTAAGCAATGAGGGATACCCGGCCTCCCTAGAAATCGGAAAGCTATATCCCGTGATTCCCGATGGGGAAGCTGCAAGTCACGGCAACCAGTTTGCGTGATATAGAGTTAGCCCAAGCTCGATTCAAAACAATTAAGAGGTAAGCGATGAACACCAATGAACACGATGCCCAACATGTCACCCCGGCTGGACGTAGCGCTTTTGAAGCCTTATTCCCGTCAGACGAAGCGGCGGAATTGGAGTTTTGAGCACTTTATACTTTTCAAGTTTTTGAGGTTGAGATGAACAAATTTATTCCATTTTTCGCTGTGCTAGTTGCATTTAATATCAATCCAGTAAAAGCTACTAGTTTAACGCTAAATTTTACAGGTATTGCAGATGGCTTTTCGCTTACAACATTTGTTTCGGGCGGGGCCGCCTGGACCCCGCCGGCGATGCTGATGCTGATGCGCTCAAAACGTGCCTCGGCTGAATCCAGCGTACCAGGACCTCCCGGTTAGTTGCCGAAAGCTGTTGGGAATGCCTTTGCTTGAGGCCAAGCTCGGTGCCGGTCGGGTGCTGGCCCTAACGGGGGACTGGGGATTGTATGTGCTAAATTCCTCTGCCTCTATGCTGTGGGAACTCCACGCGCAAGGATGGGATGTAAAGGGCATGGCCAGCCTACTGAGCGAAGGTTTTGGGCTGGACGGGGATACCGCCTTGGCGCAGGTCGAAAGCCTGATAAACCAGTGGCATCAAACCGGACTGATTGAACCGTGCTGTAGCCTGGATGAAGCCTGTTCTGAGCAAAGTCGAAGGGCGAGGCGTAATCCGGGTTTTGTGGCCCGCTACCCGGATTCCTCCGGTGGCTCCATCCGGGCTACTTCCGCAGCCGATGAACCCTGTGCAGTTCGGGCGGATGTACATAAAGTGCCGAAAAATCGAACCCTTGCAGAACCCCATCCGGCCCACTTCACTCTGGCTTTGGCAGGGATGTCCTTGAGCCTTATAATCGACGACACAGGGCTTGCGCAGTGTGCGGTCCCACTGGTGCAGTCCTTGCGGGTAAGGGATGAGGGGCGGATCGCCCACCGCCTGCATCTGGCTGGAGGCATTGAGGATTGGACGCTGTGGCAGGATGATAGGGTGGAAGCCGAAGGCCAAGGATCAGACGATGCATTAGTCATGACCATGCGAACCCTTGTCGAAATAGGCTGCCATCAAACTGAGCGATTGATGATCATCCACGGTGCGGGTCTGGCACTGGATGACGGGCGTGGGCTGCTGCTTATCGCCCCAGGCGGATCAGGCAAGACTACTTTGGCCGCTGCGTTGAACGCCGCCGGTTATGGCCTGTTAAGTGACGATGTCGTCCCGGTGACACCGGGCGGGGAACTGGTCGGCTTGGGGATGCCACTATGCCTGAAGGCCGGAAGCTGGCCGATTTTATCTTCAATCAGGCCCGATTTGGAAGAGTCTGCCATCGTGTGGCGCTATGACGAACCGGTGCGCTATGTTCCGCCTCGCGGGCAACCGCTAACGGGCTCGCTACGACCGGGATTGCTGCTGTTTCCCCGCTACCGACCAGGCAGCACAGTGGCTGTTTTTACCCAACCCCTCGATTATGCTGTGCTCCGCATAATCGAGGCGTTGGGTAAAAACAGCCAATATAAACCACCGTACCAGCGCTTCAGTTCAACAAGGTTTATCCGCCGCGTTCGACTCCCGCCATTCTATTTGACCTGAATCGGTGCTGACATTTGCATAAGATGTTGATATAATTGGCATATTCATTCATCACCTGTTCACCCATACGTTATGCCCAGATTCGAACTCAAGCAATCGACGCGCCACATTACTTCCTATGCCGGCCTGATCTTGGTGGGGCAATGCCTTGAGGCGGCGAGGCTGGACTTGCTCGACAAAAAATTCCCCGTCCCGAAAGGTCAGATACCCACGCCCGACATCGTTAAAAGTTATATCGGGCTGCTGGCCTTGGGCAAAAGCGATTTCGAAGCGATTGAGGCGTTTAGGAAAGACCGCTTTTTCAGGCAGGCACTGGGGATTGGCACAGTGCCTTCGAGTGCCTGGCTGCGCCAGCGAATGGAGATGCTGGCGGTGGCGCTGCGCGAGGAGACTGATGCCTACAGTGTGCGCCTGCTGCGGAACGCCGAAGCGCCGGTCACGGCGATGAACGGGTTTGTCTGCCTGGACTTCGACACCTTCGTGATGGACAACAGCGGCACGAAGAAGGAATGCGTGGACCGCACCTACCAAGGCGTGGACGGCTACACCCCGATTGCGGCGTACCTCGGCAACGAGGGCTGGTGCCTGGCGCTGGAGTTGCGGCTTGGCAGCCAGCACAGCGCATTGGAGACGCACTACTTCCTGGAGCGGGTGCTGCCTCGGGCGCACGAACTGGCGCCTGCGGGTCTGCCGGTGCTGTCGCGGTCCGACAGCGGCTTCGATTCGGTGCGGCTGCTGTTCCAGCAGGACGACGAAAAGCGTGCCTGGGCGCTGGAGGGCCGCACCTTCGAGTACCTGGTCAAGTGGAACCCGCGCAAGCAGGTGATGGCCGATTGGGTTGCCCACGCCACTGAGGCCGATGCCTGGGTCGAAACGCGACAGGGCAAGCGGGTGGCACTGCTGGACTTGACCGTCAAGCGGTCCTGGGAAAAGGGAAAGCGCGACTTCCGCCTGGTCGTGCGCCTGATTGAGCGCACCGTCGACCCCAAGGGCCAGGTGCTGCTGTTTCCCGAGTACAAGCTGGAGGGCTGGTGGACCAGCCTCGACGCGAAGCCCGAAAAGGTCATCGAACTTTACCGCGAACACGGCACGCACGAGCAGTTCCACAGTGAAATCAAATCCGACCTCGACTTGGAGCGCCTGCCGTCCGGCAAATTCGACTGCAACGACCTCATCCTGCACCTGGCCATGCTGGCCTACAATAGCCTGCGGCTGATTGGACAGACGGGGCTGCTGGGCAAGGCCAGCCCGGTGCGCCACCCGGCCAAGCGCCGCCG
>QJPH01000454.1 GCA_003242955.1 Candidatus Methylumidiphilus alinenensis | reverse complement strand
ATTCAGTTAACTTGCAGCGTTAACTGAATATCCTTTATTAGGTATATTTTAAAGATGAAAACGCTGTACATAATTATTTATTCCTACTCACATACTCTTTTCATAGATGTACCTGATTAGGAATATCCTTCAGCTATTCCGGCATGGACCGCCGGAATTCAGATTGCATGGATGCCCAAAGCCCCGCCGTCCATGGAGCCTAGGTTCCGGCGATCCATGCCGGAACGACGACGTTCTGGGTTTTGTTGAAACATCTTCCTAATCTGGATGGCCTAGATGCCAAGTAACCGTTCAGCCCCCCCTGGGAGCGCGGGCGTCCCGCCCGCCAAAATTGCGGCCAAGATGGCCGCGCTCCCAGGAAAAGGCAGGGGGGGGGCTGAACGGTTACGATGCCAATACATCGCAAGGAGTCCCGGTTTGTATTTATGTACAGCATTTTTTCTTAACAAAGGGTAATAATAAAGGACGCTCAATCAAACCATCTCGCGTGTATGTGCCTTGCAAAATAATATGACCTAAAAGTAACTCTCTGATATTAAAAATGCTGTAGGTCGTGATGGGTCTATCTATTTGCGTGAAATATATTCGTGTGCGTCTAGATATTGCCTAGTACTATTATCCGAGCAATATGATAAGCACGAATGGACACAATTAGAACGAGAGTCGATTCAATCACGCGAACTTCGTGGCGAAAGGGGCATATTTATTCCAGTACTCGTTGATGGACACAAACCTAGCTGGCTTCCAGAAACAAGAATATATTATGATCTCAGACAGAGGAAACTTGAAGACCTTATTCAACTTTTAGTTCGAATGAGGAAATCCGAATCCAATTCACCAGCCAAGGATGAGGACGAACGAGTAAGTGCTGCGCACTGCGCCATCCAGTCTTACGGGATGGGGTTCATTAATCAATGTTGTGCGCACCTTACACTTGCTCTACAGGATGGGTTTGTGCGAATTCGCCTTGGATACCCATCAACCAAAACTGAGGCTGGAAGTTTGTTAATTCGGCTAGGAGCGCTTAAACTTGTGGATGAAACTGGAAGTTTGGGTGCAATGTATAAAATCACACTGCTAGGCATCCATATGCTTCACCGACTACGGCAGCTCGCGTAGGAAGCGCAGAGGAACGAAGCGTGTGTCGGGCGCTTCTCTTTGCGTTGCGCCCGACATTCGATTGTCGGACAACGGTGAAGATGTTGCCCGACGGGACTTTGCCGGGAACGCCCGCCGGGGCGGACTTATTCCGGCCTACATTTGGCTTCTTTGCGCTGATTCCCAAGCTGGAGCTTGGGAACGAGCAGAAACAGCGTCATTCCGGTCATGGATGCCGGAATCCAGTCACAGGGACGTGAAGCTTCAACCTTACGACTAGGCTTGTCGTAGCTTGAGGTTTGCCATCCTTGGACGCTGGATTCCGGCAATCCCTGCCGGAATGACGGCGTTCTAGATTGCCTGACTCATGCCGCCAGACCGGCTTGCGCGAATGGCATGCAGTCTCCAAACCAGAATGAGAAAACAAGTTTCCTGTCTTTGTGGCGGGTGGTCCAATGCTTGACCTGCGAATTTAATTCGCCGGCTTCCTGAAGGATGGACTCGCCATTAGCACCCTCCAACACCACGGTATAGACTAGGCTTATGCCGCTATCCTTGAGTGCCTCGATCACTGATCTCCATTCCAAATCCGGGCAAGTGATGCAGTATTTGCCTTCATAGCTGACTGCCTCCCCGTCATCAGGCCCGACGTTTTTCAAAAATTCGATTTCACAATGGAGGTCGAGCAATTCCAAGGGTAAGTACAGATCATTGTACAAAGTGTCATACAGTTTGATGTAAATGGTAGCCATGTTTTCATTCCCTCATGCTTTGCTAAGTCTTGGTCTCCCGAAACGCTAGGCCCAGGGTGAATCCTGGCCAGTGACGCTTCGTGTTGGAGCCTATTGTTGGCCGTTAAACTTAAACAAAACTTAATTTGATCAAATACAACTTCCCGGAGAAAGACAAGACAGGATTTACAGGACAAACAGGATTTTAATGTGACATGAAGCCACATTGACACGATTCCATCCTGTCATTCCTGTCTGGCTGGTTCCCAAGCTCCGGCTTGGGAACCTTATCTTGCAAGCTCCTGCTTGGCCGTTCTTCGGGAAGCTAGAGCTTCAAAAACCCCATTCCCAAGCAGGAGCTTGGGAACGAGCAAATATGCTAAATATCCAAATTTGACACTTCCAGCGCGTTTTTCTCGATAAAGTCCCGCCTAGGTTCCACTTGGTCGCCCATCAAGGTGGTGAAAACCTCGTCGGCGGCGATGGCATCTTCGACCCTAACCTGCAACAAACGGCGGGTGTTGGAATCTAGCGTCGTTTCCCACAATTGTCCGGGGTTCATTTCACCCAAACCTTTGTAGCGCTGGATGTGTTGGCCCTTGCGCGCTTCCGCCATCATGACATTAAAGGCTTCTTTGAAGTTCTTGACCGGGGTCTTCTTTTCATCAGTGCCGATGGCAGTATTCTCGCCAAACAAACCTTCCACGGTCTTGCCAAATTCGACCAGCTTTCCATAATCGTGGGATAGAAAGAAAGCGGGCGTGATTTCGAAGTATTTTTGGACACCGTGTATGCGTTTCATCACTTTGGCGGTGAACTCTCCGGGGCGCTGGGTAAAATCCGCTTCGATGGTGAACAAGGTCCCTTTTTCTTTGAATTGCAAACGGATTTCCAACTGTTTGAACCACGCTTCACAATGGCTTTGGTCTTGCAGTCCGTCCTTCAACAAGGGCGGCATGTCCATGAGGGTTTCGAGGAAAGTTTCGTCGTAACGGCGACCATGGCGGTCAATCAAGCTTCGCACCTTGAGATGCTCTTGGGCCAGTTTTTCCAAGCCTTGGCCGGCAATTGGCGGTGTCTCTTCATCAATGAACAGCTTGGACTTTTCCAGGGCCATTTGCAGCAGAAAATTATCCAACTCGTTATCGTCTTTGACGTAACTTTCCTGCTTGCCCTTTTTCACTTTATACAGCGGCGGCTGGGCGATGTAGATATAGCCCCGGTCAATCAACTCAGGCATCTGCCGATAGAAAAAGGTCAATAACAAGGTGCGGATATGCGAGCCGTCCACATCGGCGTCAGTCATGATGATGATGCGGTGGTAGCGCAATTTGTCCGGGTTGTATTCTTCCCGTCCTATTCCGCAACCCAAGGCGGTAATCAGGGTGCCGACTTCCTCTGATGACAACATGCGGTCGAAACGGGCGCGCTCGACATTGAGGATTTTTCCTTTCAGCGGCAGGATGGCTTGGGTGCGGCGGTCGCGGCCCTGCTTGGCCGAACCGCCGGCAGAGTCGCCCTCGACGATGAATAGCTCGGATAGTGCCGGGTCGCGTTCTTGGCAATCGGCCAACTTGCCGGGAAGCCCTGCAATATCCAGCGTGGTCTTGCGGCGAGTCATTTCCCTAGCTTTGCGGGCAGCCTCGCGGGCACGGGCCGCGTCGATCATCTTCCCGGCGATGATCTTGGCGATGGCTGGGTTTTCCAGCAGGAACTCGTCGAATTTTTCATTCATCGCCCCTTCCACCGCCGGTTTGACCTCGGAGGACACCAGTTTGTCTTTAGTCTGCGAGGAGAATTTGGGGTCTGGCACTTTCACCGAAAGAATGGCGGTCAGCCCTTCGCGGGCATCGTCGCCGGTGGTGGCGACTTTGTGCTTTTTTTGCAGCCCCTGGGATTCGATGTATTGATTCAAGGTGCGCGTCAGCGCGGCGCGGAAACCGGCCACATGGGTTCCACCATCGCGTTGCGGGATGTTGTTGGTGTAGCAGTAGATGTTTTCTTGGTAGGAATCATTCCACTGCAATGCCGCTTCGACGACAATGCCGTCGCGTTCAGTGCTGACGTAGAACACTTTGTCGAACAGCGGTGTTTTGTTTTTGTTGAGGTGTTCCACGAAAGCCCGGATGCCCCCCTCAAATTCAAAAATGTCTTCCCGGTCAGTGCGTTCGTCAAATAATTCGATTCTCACACCGGAATTGAGGAAGGACAACTCGCGCAAACGCTTCGCCAAAATGTCGTAGTTGAACAGAATGTGAGTAAAGGTTTCGCTGCTGGGCTTAAAGTGGACTTTGGTGCCCGAGCCTTCCGCCGGACCGGCTTCGGCTAATGGCGCTTGGGGTTCGCCGTGCCGGTAAAGCTGCTTGTACAGTTTGCCGCCCTTGCGGACCTCCAATTCCAACTCCTCAGACAGGGCGTTGACCACCGAAACACCGACACCATGCAGGCCGCCGGAGACTTTGTAGGCATTGTCGTCGAATTTGCCACCGGCGTGCAGCACGGTCATGATGACTTCCGCCGCAGAACGGCCTTCTTCCTGATGGATGTCCACCGGGATGCCTCGCCCGTCATCGGACACGGTCACTGATTCATCGGAGTGGATGACAACCTTGACGCTTTTGCAATAGCCGGCCAGCGCTTCGTCAATCGAGTTGTCCACCACCTCGAATACCATGTGATGCAGGCCGGTGCCATCATCGGTGTCGCCGATGTACATGCCGGGACGCTTTCTAACCGCGTCCAAACCCTTCAATACTTTGATGTTTGTACTATCGTAATCGTCGGAAGCCATAGTCTCTTTCATTCCTAAGTTGAATCATACTGATGTAACCCGGCCATTTTCCACTTGGAAAACGGCCAATTCCGCCAAACCCGCCTGTTCCAATAGACGCGGGTCGGTGGCAGTGATAAAAAATTGAGCTTGGCGCTGATTTAAAAAACCGAGCAGCCTGCCTCGATTGTCGCTGTCCAATTCTGATGCGAGATCGTCGATCAACACACAACCCTTGGCCCCCAGCGATTCCTCCAACAAATGCGACTGCGCCAGCAGCAATGCAAAAACCAACAGTTTCATTTGGCCCCGGGACAGGTAATTCTTGGCGGGCCGACCTTCGGCCTGAACCTGGAAATCACCCTTGTGCGGCCCGGAATGGGTGTAGCCATCCCTCAGGTCTTGCGCGATTTCCGTGCGGAACACTTCACCCAGTGGCTTTCCAGCTTCCCATCCGGCCATCGTGACTAGGTCGAATGGCACAGACCCTAAAAAATGACTGGCAGCAGCATGGAAATAAGGGCGCAGACGTTCCACATAGGTAACCCTTGCACAATTCACTATTGTACCGTAACGGGCAAGTTCATGATTCCATATCTCAATGCCTCGGTTTGTACCGGAACGTAGCAAGGCGTTGCGCTGGCTCAGCGCACGGGTGTAGCCGCGCCAGTTATCCAGAAATCCGCCATCCAGATGGAATGCCCCCCAGTCGAGAAACTGCCGCCTAGCCTTTGGCAAGCCGTCCAACAACGTGCTGCTGGATGGTTGTATCAGCAAAACGGGGAATGCGCGGATCAATTCGGCACTGGTTTGCAACCGGGTCCCGGCCAGAGCGATTTCCCGCTTGCGCCGGCTTAGCCTGAGCCCAATCGGAATCGGCTCCAAACCCTCGCCATCCCTCACTCTTCCCGTCACCATCAGGCTGTCTTGCTGAAAGCGGATGACAAGCCCTGCCTGGGTGGAGCGAAACGACCGCGCCCTCCCTAGGATATGGATAGCCTCAAGCAGCGAAGTCTTCCCGCTGCCATTGGGTCCAAAGATGAAATTCAGCCGTGGGGAGGGGGTTATACTTGCGGATTCGATGTTGCGGACGTTGCAGACATCAAGTTTACAAAGTGTCATGGACGATTGGGCCGGCGTTTTGCCACCGACTTGATAGCCAGTATTTTGTGAGTTTCATCAACTATTTTTATATCAGCCATTGCTTATTATATCATAGCTGAAAAATATTGCGTTTCCCGCGTCACTTTTAACCCTTCCCGCCTTTGCATCGCGTGAAACATTCAGCCATTTCCGGTATGCTGGCAGTTAAAACAACCCCCTAAATCGCTTCATTACCCTAATGTATAGATTCAGCCGTATTTTAGTGCCTACCTTTTGTTTGTTGCTGCATGGCTGCACTGGACATGCGCCGTCAGGCACGACCGTTGCGCCGGATACCCCTAAGACCTTGCCCAGCCAGCCGCAACCTGTAGCCATTGCCCCTATAGGGCCGCCGCCAGAACTGTCGATTCAGCCGGGTCCGGGCATTGCGGAGAGGCCGGACGTGCAGGCTTTCATTGCGGAAATGGGGCGCAAGCATGGTTTTAACACCGACGCATTGCACCAGTTGTTTACGGCCGTCAATTTCCAGGATGCCATACTGTCCGCCATCGCACGGCCTTACGAGGCTAAACCTTGGTATGCCTACAAGAAATTATTTCTGACCGATGCCCGCATCCAAGGCGGGATCGAATTCAAGCAGCGCAATGCCCAGGCACTTGCCAATGCAGAAAACAAATATGGCGTATCCCCGGAAATCATCACCGCCATCATCGGTGTGGAAAGCAGTTACGGAAAACGGCCCGGCAACTACCGAGTTATTGACGCGCTGTCCACCCTCGGTTTCGATTACCCGAAACGGGGTGAGTTTTTCCGTGGCGAATTGGAGCAGTTTCTATTGCTGTGCCGTGATGAGGGCATGGACCCGTTAAAACCGACAGGCTCCTATGCAGGGGCAATGGGAATGCCGCAGTTCATGCCCAGCAGCTTTCGTCGCCTGGCCGCCGATGGCGACAGCGATGGACGCCGTGACATCTGGAGCAATCCCGCCGATGCCATCGCCAGTGTGGCCCGTTATTTTGCCGCCAACGGTTGGCAAAACGGCGCACCGATAGCGGTTTCCGCGAAACTAGAAGGCGTGGTTTCTCAGGGATTAGCCAGCAAAAGCCTAAAACCGGACCATGCTTTAGCCCAATTTTTAGAAATGGGGGTTGTGCCCGAAGAGCCGGTCAATGGTTCCCCTAGGGCTGCTTTGGTGAAGTTGGAGGAAGAAAACGGCCCGGCCTATTGGTTGGGGTTCCAGAATTTGTATGCGATTACCCGCTACAACCACAGCCCGCTTTACGCCGTGGCGGCGTATGAGTTGAGCAAGAGGATAGCGTCTGCAACCCATCTTCCGTCCACCTCCCCCTAGATATCGTCTTACCTGGGTAGGAATATGTTTCAGCTATTCCGTCATTCCGGTCAGGGATGCCGGAATCCAGATTGCAGGGATGCCCACAAACCCAGCCGTCCATGGAGCCTGGATTCCGGCGATCCATGCCGGAATGACGGCGTTTTGGGTCTAGCTGAAACATCTCCCTAATCAGGCCAGCTTATGGTGGGCCTTTTAGATTCTGCTTTGCTTTTAACGTTGCGTCGTTGCGTGAGACAAAAAATCTTCGCAACTAATTGACATGCCACATTGCGAGAAAGGCAAAAGAAGGTCTCACGCAACGGCGCAACGACGCAACGTAAAAGCGCAAGTGATGTGTGATACGGCAATGTCCAAGTTGATAATAATCGGCGTAATACGACTTACGACTATTGAGCCGAAAGGTCATGTCCGATTGACCGATGGGTTGCCATGAAAGTACGGAATCCGTAGGGTACGCTGTGCGTACCAAGATACTGTGCGTACCTCGCAGAATCTGCATGGTACGCATAGCGTACCCTACGCTTTGGCTTTCATCGTTAGGGGTGTCAACACATTGACATGACTGTTGGGCAACACAATTTGGTTGCGCATTGTTTCTCAAAATGTGGCTTGGTTAATTTTGAGCAGTTTCATTCCTGAGCCAATCGTTGATGATGCTAACTGTCCAGCGTGGTGACCGCCCGATCATGCACGAAGGCGCGGGGAACGGTGTTTTGGACGCTGCTTCATCATTTGAAGCAAACTATTCCCCCCCATACCGCCTTCGGTAGAACTCAAGCACTTCTTGTTCGTGAATTTCCAGCCCAAGGCGGCGCAGCCAGCGCAAAGGCGTTTCTCCCGGATTGCGTGGCGGGTGGCCGGAAGCCAATATCTTTTGTTCTAGACGGGAGTATTCAAGGTCCTTGGGTTGGTCTGGCAACCTAGAAGACGGGTCGGTCGACAGGGGGTTCGCCACCTTTTTGCGGCTGCGGTAAAGCCTCCAGCCTAGCCAAACACCCAGCGGCAGCATCAGCCATCCCCACCAAGGGAACCCTTGCTGGGGATGTTGCCCCCGTTCCCATCGCCAGACCTTGATGGCTATGGCCCAACTCGACCATACATCTGCCACGGGTTGCCACCACGGGTCGGCTTTGGCTTCTTCCTCCGCCCATCTTGTGGGGGTGTTGTCCAAGGTTTGCCAAGCGCCATTGACATAAGCTTCGGTCCAAGCGTGGGCATGGCGTTTGCGCACCAGATAGGCTTTTCCATCCCAGTCAAACTCCTGCACTGAATACCCGACGACATAGCGGGCAGGTATCGCGGCGGTGCGTAAAAGCAGCGTGGTGGCGGTGGCAAAATATTCGCAGTGTCCGGCATGGCGGCGGTAGAGGAAGTCCCTCAGAGCTTCGCCACTATTGCGAGGCTTGCCCAAATCAAGGCTGTAAGCAAAGTGGGTGGCAAAGAAATCGGCTATGGTTGCGACCGCCTGTTCGGGCTGCAAACGGCGCAGGTTCAAATCACGGGCCAAGGGGGCCAACATTTCACTGGTTTCTTGAGGTAATTGGGTATCGAAAGTTGTCGGGCCTGTGCTGTCTTTGACATTCGGGTCGTAGGCAACCCGGTAGCGTGTCACTGGCGGGGTTTCCATCCACTTGATCGTACCCAGCCGGTTGCGGAGCAGGTCATTTTGCCATGGGCCATCCACCCCTGACATGCCACTAGGCATTGCCAGCAGGACGCTATGCTGTGCCAACAAATGCAGCACGGTGATTTGGTAGGGTCCATTTTGTTGGGATGGTGTGTAAGGCAGGAATAGGGCATTGCTTACATACCAATGTTGGTCGGAATAGCGGTCGTAAGTGGCTTCTTTCAGTAACAATGGATGATGCAAGGGCTGGTCGCTATAGACTTTCAGCAGCACGCGGCTGGAAAGTTTGAGGTTGCCTCTGTCGCCTATGGCGGTTCGGGCCTTGAATGGATCAGGCTCCCAAGCGGTGAACCAGTCCGCAGCCCATTCCTCGGCCTCGGCTTGCAGTTTGACATGGCCAGTCTGTATGCCATAGCCTAGTATTACTGCAAGCGCGAAGCACAATAGCCAGACGATGAGCGGTTGTCGTTTAGGCCGGTTAAACCATAAAACCCATAATACAAATGCGGTTACGCCTATGTAGTAGCTCTGGTCATCGGGATTGCCGCTTCCGGCGGAAAGTATGCATAGGAAAGCGTAAGGTAGCCGGATGTCCAGCTTGGACGGATTGGCGTAACGCCGCATTGAGTAAAACAATGAGCTCAATGGCAGAAGCTGGCCCATGCTGTAAATTTGACCGAACAGCAGGGGGGATGACAAGACCGGTAGCCAGCGCAAGATTTGATAAATCGGCGGGGTGTCTCCGTCAGTCGAGTAAAAATAAACAATCGCAAAGCCAAACAAAACCGTCGCCAGGTCGCCAACACGGTGAAATTCGGCCATGCCCATTTCCCAACGCCAAGGCGTTTTAAGGGAAAGTATGGCGAGTATAAGAATGACGGCGGCAAGCGGGAGCATTTCGCTTTGCCAACCCCAGAACAACAGGGCCAATGGCAGCGATAGGGCGGGGTATTTCAATTCCATTGCAGGTCATCAGCCAAATGGCTTGGGCGTATATGCCGCAGATAGGATAAAACCGACTCGGTCTTCAAGACCGAGTCGGCTTCCGTGGATTCTTGGATAGTGTCCGGCGGCTGTTCTTGCACCACCAAAACGGACACCGGCAGACCTATCGCATGGAGCGATTCGACAAAGTTTTTGCGGGGTTGGTCCCAGGCTAGGAGCACACAAACCACGCTGCTCAAGGCACTGGCCCCCTGCAAAACATGCTGCGTCAACAATTCGATTGTACCTTGGGCTATGGGTTGTACGCCTGCCAATACTTCTAACATTCCGACTGTTTCCGATAATCCTCGTCCTGCTGTGAAACAGTGCGCCTGTTGTTCGATGAAAAGTAGGTCGAGAAGGCTGTCCCGTTGCGGTTCCCTAATGGCTAAGGAAGCGGCAACCGATACCGCAGCTTCGAATTCCTCTGTGCGTGAGGGAACGCAAAAGGTATCTAAAACCAAGGCACGACGAACAAAATATTCATCCTGAAACTCCTTGACCACTAAGCGTCCAAGTTTGGCCGAACTGCGCCAATGGATATTGCGCGGCACGTCGCCGTGGCGGAATTCGCGCAAGGAAAGGAATTCTTCCGATTCGCCCACTGCATTCGCTAAAGCCACACCGCCGTGTTGATAGCTGCGCGAGCCAGCCGGCGGCAAAGGGGATACCGGATGGCAGCGTGGCAATACACAGCGGACCTTGGGTAGCGGGAAGGTATGCCGGGTGCGCAACAAACCAAAGGGTTCTGGGCGGTAAATGCACACGCGGTCAAACCGTAAGCGTCCCCGGCGTAGCGGGGTCAGTTCCATTTCCACGGTTATGCGTAGGCCTGGTGGCAGGTCAGGCAAGGTTTTCTCCGCCATGCTAGCCCCACGGTTCATTCGCATTAGTTCCTGCCACCGATGGAAGCCTACATAGCGGTCGAAGGGGTTACGGTGTTCTTTGTCGGAATCGACGGAGGCGGAAAACTCTTTCCAATTGGGAAAGCGGACATCCAGGCAATCCAATAAGCTCAACCCGCGCTCGGTCGACGTACCTGTATTGATGATGGCGATTTGGTAGCGCATGGGTTCGCCCATAGTGCCATAGGTTGGAGTTAGCCGCTCCACAGACAAGGGTGGCGTTGCACGACGGCTAAAGAAACTCCACAGCAAAGCCAGGCAGAACAGGGCTGCCAACAAGGCAGATAATTGGTAGGCGGCAGCGGCGTGGGTATTGGCGCCAAATGCGGCGGATACCATTAACAGTCCTAGGAGGAAATGGCCCAAAGGACTTAAGTGGCGGCTAAACCAGAAGCTTATGCGATAGACTAGGGAAAACTGGCGGAAAAAAAGCCGCCGGAAGCTGCATGGCATCATTAAACCGGCACGGGTGTCTTGGCGAGTATTGCCTCCACGACCGATTCAGGGCGCAATCCGCCGAACCGTGCTTGATGGTCCAGGCTAAGGCGGTGGACGATGGCCGGAATTGCGATTTCCTGAATCGAGTCAGGGGTGACAAAGTCGAAGCCGTCCAGCAAGGTCAAGCCCTGTGCGCATTTCATCAGAGTCAGAGCGGCGCGGGGGCTGGCACCGAGACGCACGCCTTCAACCTCACGCGTGGCGCGCACAATGCTTACAATATAGCGTTTGATAACTTCAGGCACAGTGATGGTTTGAACAAAGCTTTGCAGTTGGCGGATATCGTCCAGGCCAACGCAAGCTTGCAGACTTTGCAAAGGGTGCGAAAGTTGTTGGGCGGAAATGATCGAAACCTCCAGTTCCTCGTTTACATAACCTAGGCTTAGTCGTAGCGCGAAGCGATCCAGTTCGGCCTCGGGCAACGGGTAAGTGCCATGGAATTCCACGGGGTTTTGGGTGGCGACGACGAAAAACGGCGATTCCAGTACATAATGCCGCCGTTCTATGCTGACTTGGGATTCCGCCATGGCTTCCAGCAGGGCGGATTGGGTGCGCGGTGAAGCGCGGTTGATCTCATCCGCCAAGAGGATGTGGCAAAAGATGGGGCCAGGCATAAAGCGGAATTCCCTGCTGGCTGGTTCCAGCACCGAAACGCCTAGAATGTCGCTGGGCAACAGGTCGGGGGTGAATTGCACCCTTTGGAAGTCTGCCCGGCAGGATAATGCCAGCGCCTTTGCCAGCGTGGTCTTGCCAGTTCCTGGCACATCTTCAAGCAAGATGTGCCCTCCGCTTGCAAACGCAGCCAGCAAGTGGCGAATAGCCACCTCTTGGCCTTTCATGACTTGGCCCAAGTTGGAGGCAAGGCGTTGGAGGGTGTTTCTGGCTCTTTGAAGCTCTTCGTTCATCGCGGAAATGCCAAAACCAGTCGCCATAAACAAAAAGCACAGAGTCCCAGAAAACACAGCCCAACCCAAAAAGGCATGCTCAAACCGAGGAATGACCAAACCACTTGGGTGCAATCCCCCGTTCCGGTTAAAAATAGCCTGACTATATCGGCTAATTTGAAATGTTCCAGAATATAAGATGCACCGGGTCCGCAGCTACTCAATTCTTCATGGGGTAAATGTTGGATGACAAAATGGTAAGTCGCGACCGACGCACCCGCGAAAGAAGCCAACGCAGCCAGACCAGCGTAAATGCGAATACCGACTAAGCCTGGATTGTGAACGGCGCCAATTAGAAATATAAAAGCTAAAGAAAAAGTGATCAAACGCTGGGTGATGCAAAGCGGACAGGGTTCAAGCCCTAGCACAAATTGAAAGTAAATCGCCGCGAGTTCCATGGCTACGCAAGACAGAAAGCCGAAGAAAAACCATGTTCGCGCTGGCATTTCGCAAGCTCTTTGATAGAGTTTAATAATGTTGTTCATAATTACAATTCCAATGTTTTTACGCCATCAAAAGCTAAAAAAGTCGATTTAAGGTTGAATTTATGCTTTGTGCGACCCCCCTAGCATAAATCAAAAAGTCTTCTAGGCGGACGGATTTTTTGATTGCACCCGAGCATAAAGCTTGACAACCGGCCTAAGCTCAGGCAAATTATACACTATGAATAACGTTAATTCGGTAACTTATTGTTTTTTATAATGCCGAGTTCTTGCGATAGCCTGGCTCTTACACAGGCCGTGGTTCTGTTGTCGGCAATGGGTTGCCGACCTACGGCGATTTGATTTGGAGTGCCTTGACAGGCAAAGCGAGCTTTGCCGCTCCATGCGTAACATCAGTTTCTTAATGCAAACGGAGTTGCACAACCTGCGGAGGAATAATTAGGTTCTTTTTGAACCGCCAAACTTTAGCTTGTGCTGTTTAGTTCAGTTTTTTCAAGAAGAAATACCGTTCTAAGTAGTACGCTTTCGAAAATAGAAGATGTGGCCGCCCAATGACCGTACGAAAATACATGTAATTGGCTGCAACTTCGACGAAGATAGGAAACGTGACTATGTCAAACAAACTCACCAAGGCCCTTTTAATTCTGGCCTTTACTGCGTCACCCGTTGTTGCCAAAGCCAACCACCATGGCGGGCAACATAAACATTTCCACCACCATTCACGGGCAAACTACCGCCATCATGCGGCAATGCCGCAAGACGACCTGACTTGTCTGGCGAACACCATTTACCGTGAAGCGCGTAACTCAGACTCCAACCTTCAAGCTGTGGCCAATGTGGCCAAGAACCGTGTGATTGGCGGATGGGGCTATAGCTACTGTCACGTCATCCGCATCGGCAGATTTGTCTATTCAGTCAGAAACCCCAACCCGGTTGATTATGCCAGGGCGCAGGATGTCGCCAAAAAGGTGATGGAGGGCGAACTGCCGGATAACACCGGAGGGGCTGTTTTCTTCCATGCCAAATGGTTGCGCCATCTGCCTAACTGGGCAAAAGCCTCGCATAGAACCGCCCGCATAGATGGCAACGTGTTCTATTCGGACCGTCCCGCAGAATTGCGCGTCGCCCAGGCTCAAGAACAGTCTACAGACCTGGAATAATCCGCTCTAGTTGTTGAAACAAAAGGCTAAGCCTCACACAGGCCGTTTAACGGCGTGAAGGGTGGCTTTGGCCTTTTGTTTTTGATCGTTCGCTGGTTCCCAAGCCGGAGCTTGGGAACCAGCGTGGAAATCAGAACTTGGGAGCCAGCGGGGGGGTGTAACAGCGAAACTACCTCAAATAAACCCCATCCTCGCCAATCTTCCCAGGCCCATCTAACACATAAATCCCCGCCGAGTTGCCTTTGACATGGAAGGAAATCGCACCGTGACCGACAGAAACCTCATGACCAGTGACAGCGTCACGATAAACTCCGTTCGATACCCCATTGACGGTGATAGGCTGGTCTCCACCCATGGCCAATCCAACCACCGCGTAACTCCCGCCCAAAGCAAAATCGCGGACGAAACTCATCCCACTGCCCCATTCTGAAATCCTGTCCATCCGGCCTTTTTGCAATGCCGGAATAGCTTGACGGATTTGGTTCAATCGGCGGATGTGCCGGTATAACGGATGGCTTTGGGTTTGCGCCAGATGGTCATCGCTTAAATGCTCGCCGAAATAAGCCCGGCCAGTCTGATGTAAAGTGTCTTTCTCGCCTTCCACGTCTTGCGGCGCACCCTTCATGAATTCGATTTCTTCGCCGTAGTAGAGGCAGGGGATGCCACGCACGGTCCAAATCAAGTTGTAAGCCGCTGCAGCCATCCATTGCTCGCCTTTAAAGCGGAATTTGAAATCATTGTCCGGCCCAACGTCATGATTTTGCAAAAAAGTGACCAGTTGGGTCACGTCGCCGTAAATCCAATCCATGCTGAACACCTGGGCAGTGCCACCGTAAGTGCCTTTGCTGACGGTGTCGCGGAAAGTGGAGAACAGGCCGAAATCGAGTTGTGGAAAACCTGAATCGCCGCCCGAGTTAGGATTTTGGGGGTCGTGGCCTAGGCGCGTGTACCACCAAGGACGGATGGGCGAAGGGCCGTTGTCACCGCCGCCCATGTCGCCCCAGCCGTAGCCTTTGACTAGATTTTCGCCAAACACGAACAAACCCGGCTTGTGGGCTTTCCAGGCGTTGACATATTCCAGCAGGTTGTCCCGCTCGACATGTTTCACCGTGTCAATGCGCAGCGCGTCCACGCCCATGTCTAGATAGCGATTGATGGAACCTATAAGATAGTCTTTGACATTCTGACGTTCTGTGGCGAGGTCTATGCAATCGCCGGCTAGATGTTTGACTTGCAGCGGGTGGGCGCTCTCCCAGTCGCCGCCGCAGATGAACCCTTCCTGATGAAACCAGTTGGGGTCCAGTTGATTGGCATCGACACCGAAGAATCGGCCTGGGTTATAACCCGGTTTGGGTAGGGTTTCGCCGGTTTTTGGATCGACCAATGGCACAATGCCCGACGGGTCGGATGCGTGGCGTTCTCGATACCATTCGGGTGCCACCGGGTTGTCGATATCGTCCCGGTTGGCCCAAGCGTAATTGCCCAGATGGCCCTGGTAGGGTCCATGGTTTACCCGGCCTTGTTCCGAGCCGTGCGGGACATAGTATTTGATCGGCAAATGGTCGATGTGGACCTTGCCGCGTATGCCGTATTGGCAGGAATGGTTGACCACCACGTCTTGGATGATCTTGATGCCTTTGGCGTGTGCCGCAGCTATCAAGTCTTGATAGCTTGCATCAGGCGATTCGAGGCGCGGGTCGATTTTTGTCCAGTCGTAAGCATGATAACCGTGGTAATCCAAGCCGGAGCGGTTTTCCACCGGTGGGGTGATCCAAATGGCGGTGAAACCAAGGTCGCGGATGTAATCCAGGCGTTGGATCAAGCCTTTGAAGTCGCCGCGCCAGTGGGGGTCTATCGCCACGCCTTGGGCATTGAATTGGATGCGGTCGCGGCAAAAAAAATTATTGGACGGGTCGCCGTCGTAGAATCGCGTGGTGATGAGGAAGTAAATGGTTTCCTCACGGAAATCATTGCGTTTACCGATTGGCGCAAGCTCTGTGGGTTTTGCAGCAGGTGGGCTTGCCTTGGTTGCTGCTTTTTTTAAAGTCGGTTGAACGCCATGCCACTGGCAATCCTCGTCCAGCCAGCCATCCGTTCCACGGCTCTGGTCGCCAGTTTGATTACCCTGTCCGTCATTGATGACAAAGCGCGCCGAAGATTCGTTAAACCGATAAACAAACCAGCCTTCTGCTTCAGGCTTCATGGGTACGCCGGGCCACACGCTGCTCGTGGATTTTGGTCCTGCTTGCCAATAATGTATATATAAGCTATCCGCCCAAGCTACAGGCTTTTTGAAATGTACGCTAAATCCAGCCATGAGGTTTCCTGACAGGTTTGATGAGGGAGTTGGAGTCAGCCAAAATGACAGACATAGTCCAGAAATTCCAAGGTCTCAATGTCGAAATGACTGTTGCCGGGTATTTTAAATGTATCGCCCGCCGAGAAAGTATTCCATTCTGTATCCCCTGACAGCCTGACTTTACAGATGCCCCCGACGATTTCCATTTTCTCTGGTGCTGCCGTGTTGAATGTTAGGGTTGAGGGGAAAATCACACCGATAGACTTGCGGGATCCATCTTCAAGGAAGACAGTATGGCTGATGCATTTTCCGTCAAAATAGACATTTGACATTTTAACGATGCTGGCTTTAGCTAAATTTGGCATAGGGCGCTTAAGGTTGGGTTAGGAAATGGAAAGTGACTTACAGCGTTTTTAATATCGAATAGTTACTTGTTGGGTTACCATTTTGCAAAGCACAGACACACAGGATAGTTTGAATGAGTGTCCTTTATTATTTTCCTTTGTTAAGAAAAAACGCTGTACATGAATGCAAATCGGGACTCCTAGCGGTGAAAAAATGGCACATAGGCCGTTTGACGGTCAACAAAAGACGTTGCCAAAACGACGGAACAAGCCTGTTGCGCCCTACCGCGTTGAGGGAAGCCCATAGGTGCATTATTATACG
>QJPH01000494.1 GCA_003242955.1 Candidatus Methylumidiphilus alinenensis | reverse complement strand
GTTTTAGGTATATTTTTAATATGAAAATGCTGTATATCAAGATTTCTCTATGCTTCACATACCTTTTGCAGAAATGTATGCCAACCAATCATTTAAACGCGTATAATAATGCACCTATGGGCTTCCCTCAACGCGGTAGGGCGCAACAGGCGTGTTCCGTCGTTTTGGCAACGTCTTTTGTTGACCGTCAAAACGGCCTATGTGCCATTTTTTTCACCGCTTGGAGTCCCGATTTGCATTCATGTACAGCGTTTTTTCTTAACAAAGGAAAATAATAAAGGACACTCATTCAAACTATCTTGTGTGTCTGTGCTTTGCAAAATGGTATAACCCAACAAGTAACTATTCGATATTAAAAACGCTGTAAGTGGATGTTTCCCTTGGATTGCAATATTTAACGCCTCCCATGCAATTTCTGTATTTGGGAGATTTTCTAAATATAGACTGACACCACTTTCAGCGATTACTTTGATTGTTCCAGACTTTTTAAATGGAATCCAAGAGTTAGACTTTTCAAGTATTGCATTTCTCAAGGGAATTGATTTTAACCCACCTAACCAAGATTCTTTACAAACTCTGCCATTTTCTATGTGATAAATTGTCCATGGACAGGCACCACTGAAAAATAGGAAATAAGGCTTGATTTGCATAGATATGTTTCCTGTATTTTTCGTCTAACATAGTCCGGTTGTCTTGATTTTGTGGCCTATTGCGTCAACACCATCAAACCCCAAGGCGGAACAGTCACGCTAATGGGTTGTTTTCCAGTGAGCTTTTGTTCGGCAATGCGGACTTCTTCGCTGGTTTCGTTGGAAGATGAAGGCAATGCCGCGTCCAGCTTGAGCAAGCGTTTCGGTGCGGGGATGGATGGCGGGAATTTGATTTGCACTTCCTGGGCTTGTGGAGAGGCTGAAACTAACGCTATGGCCCAGCCGTCCTTGCGCTGGATGGCTGCGGCCGTCAATGTTTCAGCGCTTGGGCCGCTGAGGCGCACGGCATGGGCATCACCCGGCAAAGCCGAGTTCATCATCATCATTGCCAAGCCGGTGGGGCGCATTCTCTGGCTTGCCGCCAAATCGCGCATGATCCCCCACAATTTTACAAAATTGCGGTCAGGCATGGAAAAGTCATATTGGGCCAGGTTATAGACACACTGCCGACGCACCCCGACATTGATTGATTCGATCAACCGTTTCGCCAAGCCACTGCCTGATGCCGCGCCAGTGACGATTTGCTCACGTGTTGCCGGGCCTATATCGCCCCGTGTGGTGTGATAGTTTACCTCGTAGACAGCCAATTCCTTTCCACGTTTGATGGTTCCAGCGCTGATGACCGGTAGGTCAGTGTCTGTTTTGAACATCAACGGCCATGGTTCACTGGTAAAATCACTCTGGTTTATTTGGTGGAGGATATACGGGGCAACCGCCAACATATCTGCGTTAGGCGTGGAATCCAGCATTTGGAAGGCATAAGAGGGATTCACATGCTGCCCATTGACAGTGAGGCGGATGGGTGCCGAAGGGCCGGCCCCTTTTCTTATCTGGGTGAAAGCCCGTTGTGCCACTTGCCCATGGGTATTCGGGTTGGGAAACCCGCCGGAACGAAAAATCCCATTCCAGTTTTCATTGCCGAATTCCACTACCGCTTCGGTAAAGCCATCTTGTTTGATACGACCGGCAAGATAACGCCCCAAAGCTTCATATTCACCATCATTGAACGTAGTCGGTGCAATTACCCAAGGATTTGCCCCCACCTTTTTGCATAAGTCGAGGAATTCCGGCAAGCTATAACCGTAACGGTCCTCTAGGCCGGGGCGGTAACGATCTGAACGACGCCCGTCAGGGGAAGCGATCAGGTTTTCCCAAGTGCCGCCTAGTTGATCTTGCCAATCACGCAAGTAACCGGGTTTGAGCTTACCCAGTGCGGCAACCACTTCGCGACGGAAGGCCCCATTGTCTTCGCTTACTTGTCCAAGGCTTGCATCGTCTAATAAGACCTTGCCGTCTTCGGCGGCCAACTCTAAAGAAAGGGTTCCGGGCGGACCTTTATCAATGCCCTCAAATTGGAATTCGACGAGTTTCCACTCACGGGGAACATGGACGGTTTCACGTAGGAAAGGCTGCGAACCTTGGCGTTGAAATGTGATTTTCAGATTCCCTAGGCCAGAGTCTGAGCGTGTCCAAACTGAAAATTTCCAGTGTCCGTCAATAACAAGCAGCTTTCCAGCACGGTTGCCTATAGCGTCGAAAAAGGCAGTGATTCTCGCCGGCGGGGAGAATCGCTTGGGGGCGTTAGGCAATGGAATCAGCGCCAGTGAACGCCTGCCAGCACTGCCTGGGCGTTTGTCGTTTGGCTCGATTGCAACTTGGCCTGACGGTGTGTCCTTCGGCACACTCCAAGTCGTGGGAAGGTTCTGGTCGTCAATGCGCGTCAAAACAATCGCATCACCCGGAGATAGCGCCGGGGCTGGACCCTTCGTGGCAAATGTCGGAAGGCCATTCTCGCCGCGTTTCAGTGAGTCAACCACCGTTCCGGTCTGGCCCACCGCCTTTCCGCTGCGCACATCGTATTGCGCACCGCGCCAAAATCCGTCAGGCCGGCCGCTCCAGCTCATGTCATCTTCAAAGCCTTGGGTTGTGGTATGCGCCACGATGATGACAGTGCGGTCTATCTGCCCCTCGAAACCAGGATTGAGCAGTAAGTTCCTGATGAGTTGCGCCCCGCCAAACACACTTCTTTCACCTAGATTCAATCCGATCCGGGGGATATTAGGTGTTTGGATGTCAGGAAGAACCTCAATAGTCACTGGTTCCGATGCCATGGACTCCAAGGCTGAAAACAGTAGGCCGACTAGTAAGATTTTAAATGATTTCATTTGATATATTTGACCAATGTAAAATGGTTCATGTCATTTTTAGTATGGTAGCTAATTTCGTCCATGCTTAGTTTTATAATTTTAAGCCCCATGCCACCCTCTTGAGGGTTTTCTAGGTCAACTTCAAAGTAAGATGAAGTGTCTTGTAAAAGCTGTGGGTCCATCGCAATACCGTTATCAGCAATGTCAACTATAATTTTATCAGTTTCAATTTGATAACTGACATATACTTTGTGTTCTGATGATCCCTTGTAGCTATGTTTTATGCAATTGGTGACTGCTTCGTATACAGATAATTTAATCTGAAAGCACTGCTGATCTGTAAAATATTCCGAAGACAGTGATTCGACACAGGTGCCAATCAGATCGGCATTCTGGTAATAACTTTCTATCACTAAGTCAATCTTGCCCATGCTAAACCTCATCATTGGCAATTTCTAGTGCCAACATGGATATATCATCCTCAAAGTGATTGTTGCCTAACCAAGATTCCAATTGAGCAATCAATATGTTGCCCACATTATCGAAATCTTCGTGCCGGGTCGAAAACAGCAATTCCTTAAGCCTTTCCACACCGAATTCTTCCCCGCTTTTATTCATGCATTCAGCAATCCCGTCCGAGTGAAGGAATAGCCTGTCGCCTTTGGAAAATTTAAATACCGATGATTCATAATCTGAATCTGGCAATATCCCGACAGGAAAACCATTAGCCCCGATCAATTTTGGTTCTCCGTTGAAGGGTATGTAAATTGGCTTTTGGTGACCAGCCAAGCAAATATCGATAGTCTTTTCCTGTGTGTCGAGAAGGCCGAAAGCCATGGTAAAATAGTCTGACATGTCGGCTCCGCTTTGAAATCTCTTGTTCAACTTTGTTACGATACTTGCCGAAGTAGTGGGTGTGGCAAATAATGAGTCTTGGTCCTGTCGCCTGTCATGTGCATGGTATACCGACTCAGAGCCGGGGGAATCCGGGTAGGTCGAATGTTTATGAGGAACCTCCAGGGTTAAGTCAGGAGACAGTATCCTAGTGAGGCTAAACGAATGCAATGCCGAGGCAACGCCATGTCCGGCCACATCCAACTGATAAAATACGATCTGAAAATCATTGATGCGGAAATAATTTAAAGTGTCTCCACCGACATAGGTGGAAGGTAAAAAAAGCCAATTAAAACGAACCCCATTGATTACGGCATTTTGCGGGGGAAGTAGGCCAATTTGAGCCTTAGCCGCCAATTCAAGGTCGCGCTTGATATGCGAATAGGCTTTGTCCAGACGCTCGTTGATTTCATTAAGGTGTTGGTTTTTTGCTTCAAGTTCCGCAGTCAAATGGATTATCCGACCGGCGGACCGCACACGGGCTTTTAAAACTTCAATATCACAAGTTTTTGCCAAATAATCGTCCGCCCCAATATCCAATCCTTGGATTAAGGATCTCTCATCATCTCTGGCAGTGAGTAGAAGAACATAAATGTAGGGTAAGCCGGTGGCCGACTTTACTCTCTGGCAAAGCTCCAGCCCATTTAAAACGGGCATTTCCCAGTCGCTTATCAGAAGCTGAAATGGTTCGGTTTGCAATAATTTCCATGCCACTTCTCCATCCTCAGCCGTAACCACATCGTAACCACAAGCCTTAAGATTCCTTGAATATAACATTCGGGTGACGGGTTCATCATCGGCAAGCAAAATTTTCATGTTGGAATTTTATAGCTCCGGATTCCAAAGCCGCCTGCTAAATAGGGAAAGAAGACCTTCCCATAAGTATATCCAGTTTTTTCCTCGGTCATGCTGGCCGACATAATACGCATCGGTTAGCAAACGCTCCTCCTCTGGAGTGTTTTTCGAATGGCGCAACTGCGTAGGGCCAATCAGGCCAGCCGGAGCGCCGTCGGTAAAAAGTTCCCATTCCTCGGTGCGCTGAGCCGCCTGTTGCCGTGTTACAGGTTCGATGCCAAACAAGCGCAAGTCTCCGCTGACCACAGCCAATATTCTGGGCAACGCACGCAACAAGGGCCTAGATGTCGTCCATTCCCAAGCGGTGAATTCTGTCCGGCATCGTTCGCCAAATTCTGTCAACACGATTCGATTGCCACGCAACTGACGAGGACGCAATAGTCTGCCCGAGTTATTTTCACGACTTGATGCCAGTACGGCCAGTGGCCAGAGCGGCAGGGAAAATACCAGTAATAATAGCCCTCCAAGTCTGTTGAATAAAGGTGATAGGCTATTGCCCAGTGTAGTTTGCCTAAGGTCGGCGAGCAAAAAGGCATCAGTGATGTGTATGTGCGTGTTGATATCGACCCGGATAAGGTCGCTTCCCCGTGCGATGGAATGGCTCAGATTGACAAGTTCCCCGACATAGGTGTTGGGAAGCACCACGGTATCAGTCAATATTGCGTATCGGTCCACAATCACTTGGTCGCTGATGACGACTTCGTGGTTAAGCTCCGCCGTCGAATGAACCTCGCTGCCGCTGCCGACGAAAGCAATGCCGACTTTGAGGCTGCGCGAAGATACCTTGCTGTTTCTCCCTTGTGTTAGCCCAAGCGCAGTTTGTCGACCGGGTATCGTCAGGCCGGCAACCCTACCGGCAGCCGCATCAAGGTTGGCCTGATGGAAATTGGCCAATGATTCTAATCGGTAAACCTTGGCATCAAGAAGCTCGACACTCGATTCGGATGGAACTGGCAAGCCTTGCGCCAAGCTAGGCCAGTGTAGGGGAGACAAGTCGGCTTGTTGAGTCCGGCACAGGCACAGCCCCGATGCCTGGCCAGCGAACACGCCATGCAAAACCGGGCAATCTCGCTTTGCGGCTTGCTCCAGGAATTCGATGAGGAAACCAGGCGTTCTAATCATGTCCCCCCTAATGATTAGAAGCTCATCGTCATTCTGTTGCCTAGGAAGTTGGGCCAATACGGCATTAGGACCCTCCTCGCCGCGAGTGTGCCAATAATCGAGTTCCATGCCCCAACGCCTTCCGAATTCAAACTGTGTGCGCACTTGGTCGGCAAACGACCCGATTACGATAACGGCCCGCTTGATGCCTGCGTTAGCCAGCATGTCCAAGTTATGTTCCAGCACGGATTTCCCCGCGATCGGCAACAGGGCGGGACAGGTTCTGTCAGTCAGGGGAAATAGTTCATTCCCTAGGCGGTCTGCAAGAATGATGGTTCGCATCAGTAAGCTCCCCGGCCTAACAACACAGCCGGTATGGTGAGAAACAATAATTTAAAATCCAGCCACAAAGATTGCGATTCGATATATTCAACATCAAGGCCCACTTGTTTGTCGAAAGGAATGTCTGATCGCCCGGATACTTGCCATATGCAGGTTATCCCGGGAGTCACCTCCAAACGGCGTCTTTCGGCGAGCGAATATTGGTTGACTTCCGATGGAAGGGCAGGGCGGGGACCGACCAAAGACATGTCGCCTACAAAGACATTCCACAATTGGGGGAGTTCGTCAATAGAAGCTTTGCGGATGAACTTCCCCACTTTGGTTATCCGTGGGTCTTCTTTCATCTTGAAAAGTACACCGCCATTCATCTCGTTCAATTTCTCCAACTCTTTTTTCCGGGCTTCGGCATCCATGTACATGGAGCGAAACTTCCACATGGGGAAAAGCTTTCCCCAACGCCCGACTCGGGTCTGTTTAAAAAAAATAGGGCCGGGCGAATCTCTTCGGATGGCGATTGCGCAAGCCAAAAACACGGGACTTAATAGCATTAGCAATAGTACAGAGGCTATGATGTCGATCAGTCGTTTAGCCAACAAAGTGGTACGCACTACCGTTACCCATGCTGCACGCTTGAAATGTAATCTTAAGGTGTTTTGGAAGGCAATCCGCCTAATATGTTCGTAACGCTCAAATAATTGTTCGCTATCGCCTTTGCCGTTGGAGGTGCCTTTTGGCTTGTTAGAATGATTCATAGTGAGTTTGCCATTCTTTTTTGCTTCCATACCCGATAGAGAAATAAAGGATTACCAATCAGATAACGTCGCCACATTCGCCCGGGTTCCTGCAACAATCGCCAAGTCCACTCCAATCCAATCTCGCGCATCCAAACCGGTGCCCTTGGCAAACGTCCAGAGTAAAAATCGAACAGCCCACCTACTCCTAAACATACACAGGCATTAAGTTGGTGATGGTGTTCCGCCAGCCATAGTTCTTGCTTGGGTGCGCCGAAGGCAACAAGCAAAATATCAGCCTTTGAAGAATTGATTTCTTCCACAATTTGCCCACTCTCTTCCTGTTTGAAATAACCATCTCGCACCCCGGCAATCGAAAGTGCGGGAAAGCGCTCCCGCATCTTGAGGGAAACCGCTTCGGCCACGCCGGGCTTGGACCCAAGCAGGAACAACGAAACACCTTCTGCTGCGGACTTCTCGCATAAACGGGGGAATAGATCAGTGCCGTTTACATTGGCCATCAACGATACGCCAAGCAATCGACACCCAATGTTAATGCCAATGCCATCGGGCAACACCCGCGTTGCCAAGGTAGAAAGGACTTGTCTATATTGGTCATTCTGACAGGCAATGTTTAGGCAATCAGGGTTCACGAATGCCACGAAGGCAGGCTTATTGTCTTTTACACGCTTGACCATCCAGCCAACGGCTTCGTCCATGGTCGTGTTGGTGATATCGATCCCAAAAAAATGCAGAAGCGGTGGGGTGGGCCGCAAACTGCCGCCAGCCAATAAGTCCCCGATCAAGGACCGGGCTATGAGCCCCGCGTTCCCTTGCACCGTTTCGCTGTAATAAAAGTCTATATCGCTTGTGGTTTCGCTGTCGTAGGCGATACCGACCTTGCGGCGCAATCCATAGGGTGAAAAAAGCCCCGGACGCAAGGTGAGCCTAATGCCTTGTGCAGGTGTCAAGCGCAACACCTCTTCTTCAGTCATGGGCCTAGGGCCGACAAATGCCATGTCGCCTCGCAGGATGTTGAATAATACCGCAAGTTCGGCACCGACAGTATTGCCCGCAAAGCGAAGACGACTGAAAGGCATCCTGAAACGCCCAATCAATTGCAATGTGACGAAAACTTTGCCAAGCTTCGATTTTGCCAGCATTGCCCTAAGGACCAAGGCAGGCGAGAAGACAACGATAAGCACGAGGGATAGTATGATATCGAAGCCCCGAGGCAACACTTCCAAAAGTGGGATTGCCGCAGTTTCAACCCAAACCCGCCACCAAATCAATAAGGTGTTGGTTTTCCGGTCTAAAGGCCCGGGTATGGTGGTTTTCATAATGAGGATTTGTCGTTGGCGGGTTCTGGCTTGCGGGGGATAATGCGGGCGGGTACGCCTACGGCCAACGAGTTGGGAGGCACGTCGGTTATCACCACTGCGTTGGCACCAATGACTACGTCGTCGCCAACGCATATCGCGCCCAGAACTTTCGCGCCCGCCCCAATATCCACTCGGTTTCCGATGACCGGCGCACCCCGCTGGCCGGTTCTCTTCAAACCGATGGTCACCCCGTTGCGGATAATCACATCGTCCCCCAAGACCGTGTCACCGCTGATGATGATGCCCCCGAAATGGTCTATTTGCAATCGTCTTCCGATGGTCACTTCACAGGGTAGGTCAATGCCCGTGAGAATTTGCGAAAATAACTTTAATATCCGGTATAGAAAGGATAAAGGGACTCGCAACCACGCCCGTTTGATGGTGTAACGCCAGCGGCCAAAACGGTAAACTGCCATCACCCATAGTCCTTGGCGGGTGATGTCGCGTTCATAGATTTGCCAATCTTCCTGTAAGTTGTCGAACATGATGGTCACCAGGGTTGGGGAGGGGAAATTGCACCGCCATCGGTGTCGCGCCATGCCTGATTCCATAGCTGGATTAGGTTTTGAGATTCGTCCACCTTGGTTTGGTCGCTCCCACGGTTACGCAAAGCGCGTAGCCCATGCCAGCCCTGTTCAAGTTTTTTCACCAGCCAAGCCGACGGTAAGCCGTGCCATTTGCGGTAGAACAGCAATTGGCTACGGATGCGCCAAAGCGTCAACTGCGAACCTTTCGAGGTAAAACTCATGTCCTTGAAAGTTTTGGATGACTCGCCACCGATATGGGAAATCTTTAGGTCCGACCAATAGCGGACGGCAAAACCGGCGGCTTTGATGCGTCGGCACAAATCCACTTCCTCGTAATAGAGGAAAAAACGAGGGTCGAAAAAGCCTATGGAATCGATCAATCCTCGCCGGATTATGGCAAAGGCACCGGGAACCCAATCGACATCTGTTGTCACACTAGGATCGGCCCATGTGCGGTCGAAACGGCCAAAAAAACGGGAGCGTGGGTAACGTGCAGCCAAGCCGCTAAGGACAAGAAACTCATCAAGCAGTGAAGGAAAGCGGCGGGCCGAAGGTTGCCAGCCCCCGTCGGGAGCCAGCAAGCGGCCTCCTCCCATCCCGACGGTCGGTTCAGCCTCCATGTGTGCGAGCGCCAAGGAAAGTGTGGGGTAGGGTACAATCGCGTCTGAATTCAACAGCACCACATATCGGCCTTGGGCATGTTGCATAGCCAGGTTATTGCCATTGCCAAAGCCTAGGTTGACATCACTGCGGACCAGAATCGCCTCGGGAAACTCTGCTAGTACCATGTCTGCCGAGCCATCATGCGAGGCGTTGTCCAAAACCACTGTCTCGAAACGAACTTCCCCGGTCTGGGTTCGCAGGGCTGCCAGACATTCCCTCAGCCGGTCGCGGGTGTTAAATGAAACGATTAGAACCGAAATGTCACAGGTCATGGTCTGTCCTATCAGTACGTTCCCAGGCCGCCTCGGCACTGGCCGATTTGAGCAATTGCCTCCCCAAAGTGAGTTTCCACAGGATGTAGAAAGGTGCTGCAAATAGAGCAAGGTAATCGCGCCAACCGGCCCGGCCTAGCCAAAGCGCAACCGCCACATGCAAGCCGACCAATGCCAAGCCGGCGAAGGCAGTGAACCGGGCTAAGGGGCTGGGTATCGCCAGCAAGCAAAGCAACAAAAAAACATGAAAGGCCAAGGGGAGCAAGAGCAATTCTAGAAGTGGTTCCAGTAGCCGTAAATTGCCCTTCAGCACTTCCAACGCCAAAGCAGGGGACTGTTCACGAATCATTCTGAACCGTCCGCCTTCCCATCGCGCCCTTTGACCGGCGGCCACCCGTCCGTGGGTAGGCACCGCCGACCAGACCGTGGTGGCTTCGCAGAAGCGGACACTCATCCCCGCACGGACAAGGCGCAGGTGGTATTCCAGGTCTTCGGCGATGGAACTGGCATCAAACGGGATTTGTTCCAGTGTTTTCCTCGCCAAGCCGAAACCATTCCCGAGGATGCCTACGGACAACCCCCAGTAATCCCGTCCACGTAGCCTAAGTACGTTAAAGGCCAGCCAAGCGACATGCATTAGCCTCGAACGTATGGAATCCTCAGGGTTGCTGGCTAGATAACGGCATTGCAGCGCGTCCGCCCCTTGCCCGAACAATTTAGCGGTAGCCAAGATGAAATTGGCTTCGACCCCAGTATCCGCATCGACGATCAGAAATGCGTCATGGTTCTCAGGCAATAGTAAGGAAAACGCATAGTCTAGGGCATAGCCTTTTCCGCGCTTGTTTTCATCATGCCGTTCGAGGACGCGGGCGCCTGCCAAGCGAGACTGTCCGGCGGTGGCATCAGTGCAATTGTCGGCGATGACAACGACTGAAATGCTATGTCCGGCTGTTTCGCAGTCAAACAGAGAAGCCACACAGCCACCTATGCTTCTTTCTTCGTTGTGCGCGGGTATCACCACACATATGTTCAACGTTTTAAGTGCGGTGGCCGACGCTGCATGCAAACGGCGCGGCATGGCTCCGCCCAAGGTTAGTAGAGCTAGTTCCAAAGTGCCCGGTAAAGTAACCAAGCAAAGCAAAATACCGATAACAGACCAAACAAATTCCATCGGTTTATCCTAGGTTTTGGGATAGACTAAGCTGTATTATCATAGCATCAAGGAACATCACGATGGTATCCGAAAACAAAAACGATTCGATCCAAGCCAGGGGTCAGGAAAATTCAAGCCTTCCCAACCCCACAGAATGGCCTTTCGATGGCTTGGAAAAAGTGGCATCTTGCCCGGTTTGCGGTGGCACGGAACGTTCCACCGTCCACCTTGGGTTGACCGACCGTATTTTTTTCTGCGCACCCGGCGCATGGACACTTTATCGTTGTGACACATGTCACTGCGGATATCTTGATCCACGCCCCACCCCACAGGCAATCGGATTGGCTTACGCGGAATACTACACCCACACGGCCCCGCAAGAAGAGGTTTTTCTCTCTTCGTCAACCTTCATCGGCAGGCGATTGGTCACGCTGCGCAATGGTTATCTAAACGCCAGGTTTCCCCATTTGGCACTAAAGCCCTCTCACCGGCTTGGTTTTAGGCTGATGGATTACTTTCCCCAAACCCGTGCCCTTGCCGAACGGGATGTCCGCCATCTTCCAGAACCTGTCGCAGGGGCGAGACTAATGGATTTAGGTTGTGGAAGCGGCGCGTTCGTGCGCCGGGCTCTAAGCTTGGGCTATGCGGCGGAAGGCTTGGAATTTGATTCCCAAGCAGTGGCAGCGGGCATCGGCAAGGGGCTTCCGATCCGCGAAGGGTCTTTGCCCAGGACAGGCTTGGAGTCAGGCAGCTATGATGTGGTGACGCTGAGCCAAGTCATCGAGCATTTGCACGACCCCCTTGCCGCGTTGCAGGAGATTCACCGCCTGCTCAAACCGGGGGGGGTATTCTGGTTGGCAACGCCGAATATGGACGCACCCGGACATTCGCATTTTGGCCCCGACTGGCGCGGGTTGGAGCCTCCACGGCATCTGGTTTTATTTTCGGCCAAGGCTTTGCGCTTGGCATTGGAACGCACAGGATTCAGCGACATTGAGTTCAAGCCGCCCGGCGCGGTGAGCCAATGGTTATGGTCTTCTAGCTTGCGCATCTCGAAAAATGCCCGGTTGGGTACGCCTATTGAATTGCCGTCTGATTTGACCAAGCTGGCCGGTCGCGAAGATCGCCTGTCATTGACCGATCCAGTCGCCGGGGAGGAGTTGGTGGTAGTCGCAAGGAAAAGCTGATTAACTGATGATACGCATAGACCACGTTACTGTTGTCGGCAATGGATTGCCGACCTACGGCGATTTGTTTTGGAGTGTCAAGGCTTACCTTGACAGGCAAAGCGAGCTTTGCCATTCCATGCGTAACATCAGTGATAAACTATTGCCGTATGAAAGATAAAGCGAAATTAAATTCCCCAATTGCAAAGGGGCAGGGCGCAGACCCCTTGGCTTTAAAAATATGGATACTACAAATCCTAGCGATTGCGCTTGCCTATTTCGTAACCGGCAAGCTCGGTGCTTTATTGGCGATCCCACCAGGCTATGCAACAGCCGTTTGGCCTCCGTCGGGCATTGCTTTGGCAGGCATTTTAATCTGTGGTTATCGGGCCTGGCCGGGGATACTGCTCGGGTCGTTGCTGGTCAACCTTTCGATCGCATTGGCTTACATCCCCGCTGCTGAAACGCTCAACGCATGGATGGTCACACTGGCCATGGCCGTCGGTGCGAGTTTGCAAGCTGTCCTAGGCACGTTTTTGATCACCCGCTTTGCCGGTTTCCCCAATTCCCTAGTCAAGGATAGAGACATCTATCTGTTCTTGCTCTTTGGCGGATTTTTAAGCACCTTGGTTGGTTCTACCATTGGGGTCTCGGCTCTAGTGGCTAGCGGTCGAATTCCGGTTGCCAATTTCTTTGTCAATTGGAGTACCTGGTGGTTGGGGGATGCCATAGGGGTGATCGTTTTCACCCCGCTCGTTTTGGTTTGGTTACTCCGCCCTAGCGAAGTTTGGCGTAACAGGCGCAAGGCGATAAGCCAATCCATGTTGTTGATTTTTGCGTTGACAATTGCCGCAGTCACTTATGTTGCAGAAAAAGAGATAGAGCGCTTTAATTTACATTTCGATCAAGATTCCAACGAGTTGCACAGGGCACTGGAGAAATCCCTCCAAGCGCATGTCAATGTGCTTCGTTCACTGGAAAGTTTTTACTCGGCGTCAAACGAAGTGAACAGGCAAGAATTTCATGTGTTCGTCGCGCATTTATTAGGTGGGTTCCACGGAGTTCAGGCATTGGAATGGAGTCCCCGCATTTTTGCCGTTAATAGGGACACCTATGAAAGCAGCGTACAAAAGGAGGGTTACCCCGAATTCCAGATTACCGAGCGGGATGCCAATAAACGGCTGGTGCGGGCGGGGGACCGTCCCGACTATGTACCGGTGAACTTTATAGAACCCTACCGGGGAAACGAAAAAGCGTTGGGTTATGACTTGAATTCCGATGGGATACGCCGGGAAGCCATTGTCCGGGCTAGGGACAGTGGGGATATTGCCGCCACTGGCCGGATTACCCTGGTCCAAGAACACGAAAACCAATATGGCATGCTCGCGTTTATCCCGATTTATGCCAAAGTCCAGCCCCTCGTCAGCGTGGAAGATCGCCGCAACAATATTTTAGGCTATGTGCTTGCGGTATTCCGCTGTGGGGATATTGTCACGGCGGCACTTCAAGACAGGTATCGGGAAGGCTTGTTCTATCGGCTTGTAGACGAGTCGGCCCCGGCGGGGGAGCGGCTGCTCTTTGCCAGCGACCAGAAGGAACCCGCCCCCGTCACCCGGCAAAAAAGGGGTTTCGGCGAAAAATTTTCTCTTGACAGCAGTTTTTCCATCCCGATGGGGGGGCGCCAATGGCGGTTTCAGGTGAAACCTACGCAGGAATATTTTGCCTCTCATCGAACTGACCCAACTTGGCTAATCCAGTTTGCATGCCTTTTGCTGACCACGACGGTTGGCGCATTCGTCATGGCGCAGACAGGTCGAGAGGGCATCCTCAGCCAACTAGTGGAGGAACGCACGGCAGCGCTGGCGGGAAGCGAGGAGTCCTTGCGGAAGCTCTCCGTAGCGATGGAGCAAAGCCCCACTTCGATTTTGATCACCGGCCTAGATGGGAAGCTTGAATACGTCAACGACGCGGCAGTCCAGATTACCGGCTATAGTCGCCATGAGTTGATCGGAAGAAATCCGCGCATACTGAAATCCGGCAAGACCCCTAAGGAAACCTATACGGATATGTGGTCCACATTGGCCCGAGGAGAAGCTTGGAAAGGCGAGTTCATCAACAGGCGCAAGAACGGCGAGGAATATGTCGTTTCGACATTAATCTCCCCGGTTCGCCAAGCCGACGGTGCAATCACCCATTACCTAGCCGTTAGGGAAGACATTACCGAACGCAGGAAAATGGAAGCACTGCTAAGAGAAACGGAAAACCGTTTCCGTGTCGCGGCAGATGCCGCACCCGTGCTAATTTGGATCGCTGGCACCGACAAACTTTGTACTTGGTTCAACCAAGTTTGGCTGGATTTCACCGGACGCGCCATGGAACAGGAGTTAGGCAACGGCTGGGCAGACGGTGTCCATCCAGATGATTTTCAGGCTTGCCTCGCTACCTATGTCAAAGCCTTCGATGCGCGACAGCCGTTCGAGATGGATTACCGTCTGCGCCGATTTGATGGCGAGTATTGCTGGATCCTCGACTCCGGCAAACCACGTTATGACGGCATTGCTAATTTCCTAGGCTATATCGGTTCCTGTATCGATATCACGGAGCGCAAACGAATTGCTGACGAACTGGAAATCACCCGATCCGCAGCGGTGGCTGCCAACCGGGCCAAGAGCGTCTTTTTGGCGAATATGAGCCACGAAATCCGCACACCGATGAACGCCATCCTCGGCTTGACCCATTTGTTGCAGCGCGAAATAACCGAACCCACCCAGGCACAGAGGCTGAGTCAAGTATCGGTATCGGCCAAGCATCTACTGGGCATCATTAACGATATTCTTGACCTGTCCAAGATCGAAGCCGATCGCCTCAGCTTGGAGGATATTGAATTTAATTTATATGCGATTATCGACTATGTTTGCAGCATTATGGTCGAGCCTGCGCAGGCCAAGTATCTGCTTTTGATCAAGGAAGTCGATCCGCACCTGATATCTTTGCCTCTGCTGGGCGACCCTTTGCGCATTAGGCAGATTCTGATCAACTATCTCGCCAATGCGATCAAGTTCACTAAGCAGGGTGGCATTACCCTGTGCGCCTTATTGGTGGATGAACGGGATGAAACCGTCGAACTGCGGTTTGAGGTGCGGGATACCGGCATAGGGATTGACCAAGAACATCAAGCGCGGATATTTGATGCTTTTGAACAGGCGCAAGGTTCAACTACACGGGAGTTTGGCGGCACTGGCTTGGGCCTGTCCATTGCTAGAAAGTTGGCTAGGATGATGGGCGGCGATACCGGTGTCGTCAGCACACCCGGACAGGGTAGCACATTCTGGTTCACCGCCCGCCTGAAACGCGGCATCGCCTTGCCACTAGAAACACTAGCAGAAGGTGGCACTCGCATCCGTAGCGGGGCGCACATCCTGCTTGTGGAAGACAACGAGATCAACCAAGAGGTGGCGCGGGGACTGCTGGAAAGCGTCGGACTAGTGGTTGAGGTTGCCAATCACGGCGGCGAGGCACTGGAAAAAATGCGGGCCAGTGCCTACGACTTGATTTTGATGGACATGCAGATGCCGGTTATGGATGGGCTGGAGGCAACGCGAAAAATCAGGGAAATGGACACGGGCAAGTCCATCCCGATTCTCGCCATGACCGCCAATGCGTTCCTGGAAGACCGCGAGCGTTGCATTGCATCTGGCATGGACGGCCATGTGTCCAAGCCGGTCGATGCGAATTATCTGTACGCCACGCTGGCGCGATGGTTGCCCGAAATCGAAACTGCTGAAACAACTGACTCATCAGCACCACCTGAGGCCTTGGTGCCTGCCAAAGCCCCATCCGCCAGTCAGATCGATACGAATGTCGGGCTGAAGTATCTTGGCGGGAATCTACCCGCCTATCAGCGTATGTTGGGCAAATTTGCCGACCAGCATGGTGGCGATGCCGATAAGCTGAAAGCCGCGCTTGATGCAGGTGACTGTGCCATGGCGGAACGCATTGCCCATTCGCTAAAGGGCTTGTCCGCCACACTGGGCGCGACCCTATTGAGCCAGAACGCCCGCACACTGGAGCAACAGATTCATAATGGCGCGAGTACTGCCGAACTGGCGGAGAATATTGCCAGCCTTGGGGAGAAGCTGTTGGCCGTTTGTGCGGAAATTCGGTCACTGACTACGCCTAGTTAATTACTGACTGATATTGCCGGGTGTTTCCTGATTAGCCATTAAAGCCTGTCAAGATGATCCCCCCAGCTTAGTATTTCTTTGACATGATAGGCGAAGCGGCGTTGGCTGGGGTCGGATGCTCCCGGTTTAAGGTCGAGAATGTAAAAAGCCCGCCCCACGCCGCGACGACGGTAGCCAATGTTTTGTTTCTTGTCTAATTGGTCTCGCCATGCACCGAAGTTTACATACAGCATTTTTAATATCAACCAGTTACTTGTAAGTACTCTTCGGCATGATTGATATACCCAATTACATCATCCTCAGTAATTGTTGCGATAGCGTTTCCGATGGCATCAAAAAGTGTTTCCTCCGTCCTTGGCTTGCATTTTCTGATATAGTGTTTGATCTTTGAAAACGCCTCTTCAATTGGATTAAGCTCGGGCGAATAGGCTGGCAGGAAGGCAAACGACACATTGTGATCTTCCAGAAACC
>QJPH01000175.1 GCA_003242955.1 Candidatus Methylumidiphilus alinenensis | reverse complement strand
GCCTAACGAATAAGGTTAGATTGTGCGAGCGTAGCGAGCCACAATCTAACCGTTTGTTGGACAAGCCCGGTTTAGACGAGGCCTCTTCGAGGTTTCTTATGGAAATAGCTTTTTGACCTGAACGGTTTCCTAAGGGCTGTTTGCCATGATCCGCCCCCCCTCCCGTTATTCTTCGCTGCCATTGCGGCAACGCTTGCAGCCAGACTCGATTTTGATGTGTTTTTCGCCATTTTTTGGCGATTTTATCTTTTTTCAGGCAAGCCATGCCCCTCTGCGGGCGTAGGCAGATTTCACGCTTCCCCGCTTTCTGGCGAAAGCGGCTTCGAGGAATGCGCCTTACACGGCCATCGCCTGTGCGCCTGTCCCTTGCCTGCCCCCATCGGGTGCTTGATAACGGACAACCGCCGGCTTGATCCCGGTGCGCACGATTTTCATTTCACCCCCGCAGCAGGGGCAGCATAGCGAGGGCCGTTTTTTGGCCTCAATGAATTTAAGGTCGGGTATCCGCCGAAAGCGGCAACTGGATCAGTTTAATCTGGCGTTTGCTGTTGGGGTGCAAAAAGCCGAAGTTCAGAACTCCTGATGTCTTGGATTTTACGATTATCCCACATTATAAATTAGGCGTAGATTGGTCCTGGGAAACAGGGTTTCCGTCTCGTTCAACTCGTCGCAGAGCTTCTGGACCACCGCGTCCGTACTCGCGTTCGCCGAGTGGTGCAGGCGGACGGTGAGAGTGCCCGCCTCGTGGTCGGGCAGGATGTCGGCCTCGGTTTTGTAAAGCGCCTGCAACAGGCTGCGCGCCTCGTCGGGGCGGGCCAGGTCCGTAGGGCGGAACCATGGACGGGTTCCGCCGAATGTTATGGGTCGGTCGCCAGCATTCGGCGGATCACATCCCTGTATCCGCCCTACAACTCGTCACTAGTAGGCGGTTCAGGGCTGCAAGAGCGAAAGGCAAAGAGCCACTCTTTTCTAGTCCGCCGCCCAACCCGGCGCTCAAGGGGACGCGGGGTTGCGCCTTGGCCTGTTTCCCCTAGTTTAGTCCGCCCACGCCCCTTAGCTCGGGCTTGGGCGGCTGCTTTTTTTTATCAACTATCCGGCGAAAAAATTCAGCGCATCTTGTAAAGTCTTTAAAAAAGCACATCAACCAAACTATGACATAACACATAAGAACAACAAGTTGCACTTTTACCATGAGATAAACTTGCATGTGATGCTAAAAGCAACTAAATTTAGTTGCAAAATCGCTAAGAAAATACTTACAATTGCATGTCAAAAAAAGAAAAGCTGCTTGAGAAGTTGCTCTCTCGTCCCCAAAACTTCACATGGGATGAAGCTGTAAAGCTTATGAAGCAATACAATTTCGATCTAGTTAAACAGAGCGGATCAAGGCGTGTTTTTAAACACACAAGCGGCTTAAAAATTTTTTTGCATGAACCTCATCCACAAAACACGCTTTTAAATTATGCAATGGAAAACCTGATTGATGGCCTTAAGTCGTCTGGAGAAATCAAATGAAGCCGCCTTTTGAATATAAAAGTTTTTACGGTTCGGCAGAAGTTAATGTAACTGATAACATGCTTCACGGGAAGTTACTGTTCATCGCTGATATTGTAACTTATGCCGCTGTCTCTCCATCAGCATTGAAAATTGCATTTGAAGAAACTGTAGATGACTACATCTCCACTTGCGTGGAATTAGGTGACGAACCAAATGTTCCCTTTAAGGGGTCTTTTAATGTTCGCGTTGGACCAGATAGACATAAAAACGCATCTTTAGCATCTATGCAACAAAATGTTAGCCTAAACGATTGGGTCTGTTGCGCTATAGATGCATCCCTAGCTCCATCAAAAGAACATCCGATAACCAATAATGTTACGGTGAACTTATATGCCGCCCAACCGCCAGAACATAGAATCGCACCAAACGCTCAACCAGAATCTTGGGGAGGTAGGCTCGTCGCTTCCCCTGCAATGCCTGTTCACCAATAAAGAACTTGCTGAACACTTGATTAGAATCAAAGGGTTTCATGAGGGTCTTTATGACTTAAGCATCGAATTTTCATTTGCTGTTGGAAATATAGGACCTACTAAAGAACAAATGTTGCCAGGTGCTATGTTTGGCGTCTCTGGCGTTGGACTAATAAAAACTGAACAAGTTGGCCCAAATACAGTTGATGCAGCCTTGGTAAATCCGACCAAACCTTCACGAAAAAAGAAAAAAGATACACCATAATCGTATTTGCGCCACATGAGCCAAGTAGGTCGGGCGCGTATCTTTGCGTTGCGCCCGACGAAATGAGCGAAAAACCAAGAGCAAAAGCCACTCTTTTCCAGTTCCCCGCCCAACGACTTCGGCTTACTACTCAATCTCCGTCTGGGCGGGGCGGTCAACTCGGGCGTTGGGCGGCTTCTGACGAATGGCTATTTAACAACATTCCATGATTCAACATATGCCTGCATCCGTCTACATTGAATCCTCCATCATAATCTACCTCACGTCACGGCCAAGCAGGGATGTCGTCAAGGCTGCGCGTCAGGCCATCACTTCTGATTGGTGGCTCAACTCCAAGAGCCAATTCGAGGTTTATATCTCAGCATTAGTTGAAGACGAAATATCGGGCGGCGATCCAATGGCGGCGGCTAGACGCTTACAAGCCGTTGCCAACATGCCAAGCATTCATATCACTTCCGAAGCGCAGTTGCTCGCCGATGCGCTTGTGGCATCAAAAGCAGTCCCGGACAACAGTGTCCGGGATGCGCTGCACATTGCAATCGCGGCTACGCAAGGAATCGATTATCTTCTTACTTGGAACTTCAAGCACATCAATAACGCCGAAACAAAAGCACTCATCGCTCGTGTTATTGAAGCTGAAGGCTGGATGTCTCCTATTCTCTGCTCACCCGAAGAACTCCGAGGTAACGACTATGATGAATGACCCTATTGTCGATGAAGTCCGAAACAATGGCCTTGCACTAGCCGCAAGATACAACAATAATATTGAGGCAATCTGCAAAGCACTCAGGGAAAGAGAGCAAACATCAGAGCGCATGATTGTCAATCGGGCACCACATCGGTTGGCCCCAAAAGGGCTAGACGCAATAGCGGAGCCTGTCGCACCGGTTGGATAAAAAGCCAAGAGCTAAAATCAAAGAGCAGGAACCACTCTTTTCTAGTCAGCTGCCCAACGAATAAGGTTAGATTGTGCGAGCGAAGCGAGCCACAATCTAACCGTTTGTTAAGCATTTGCGCAATCAACTGGCTTACCGTCCATGGCCTAGATTTCGGCATCCCTGCCGAAATGACGGCTTATCCAGCTTGCCCAGACTTGTGTATAACAATGAGCGGGACCGTGGGAACGATGAAAAGCCGTCATCACTTCTGCTTGTACGTTGCGTCGTTGCGAGACCATTGCGTGAAACTTTCTTTTACTTCTTCGCAGCCCTACTGCTTGGCTGTGCTTGGGCAAAGAAAGCCTAATCAGAAATAGTCGTCAAACCCTTCTGGCTGGCATAAAACGCAGAAATGTCCTTTATCTCATCCTCTGAGAGCATCTCAGCCATGCCGTTCATGATCGGGTTCTTCCGAACCCCTTTTTTGTAACCCTTCAACGCCTTGATCAAATAGTCTTCGTGCTGTCCTGCCAGACGCGGAGATTCTTGGTTCAAGAGTTTGCCGTCTTTATCCAACACATTGCCGTCATCCCCATGGCAACCGGCGCACATCGAAGTTTTTTCCTTGCCCTTGCTTGGATTTCCAGTAATGACATTGCTTTCAGTGGAAAGCTTTTTTATAGCAACATAAGCCGCAATGTCCGCCAAGTCGGCATCCGACCAACCGTCTGCATTGCCTTGCATGCTATTGTTTTGCGGCTGGCTACCATGTTTGCGATCACCTGTCTTGTAAGCCTGTAGGGCGGAAAGCACTGCGTTTTGCTGTTGCCCACCTAAGCGGGGTACATGGTAATTGGGGTATGCGTTGCTGTACCCTTCAATTGAATGACAACCGCCACAGGTGTAGAACTTCTTCTTTCCTTCTTGCTCGTTCCCAGCAGCCTGTACTGCCTGTGTGGTCAACACAACGCAGAACCCTGCGGCCAGGATGCTCCAAAGGGCTTTGATATTCATCTTTCGTACTCCACGCTAGTTTGTAATTACATGCTAAGCGCCTGTTTTAGCGCTTCTTCAACGTCCCCGGCATCCATTCCGCCAGTGCTTTCGCCCTCTGGACTCTCTAAGAACCGGTTTTTCTGTTTTCGCTCCAAATGATAAGCCAAGCCCGTTCCAGCCGGAATCAGCCTACCTACAATAACATTTTCCTTCAACCCCATTAGTTTATCGCTCAAACCCCGAATGGCAGCTTCGGTGAGCACACGAGTGGTTTCTTGGAAGGACGCTGCCGAGATGAAAGACTCGGTTGACAGAGATGCCTTGGTAATTCCCATCAGCACTGCTTCGTAGCAGGATGGGATTTTTCCTTCAACCTCAGCCTTTTCGTTTTCTTCCATCACGCGCGCCCGGTCAATCTGCTCGCCCTTGAGGAACATAGTGTCACCGGGCGATGTGATTTCAACCTTGCGCAGCATTTGCCGAATGATCACTTCAATATGCTTGTCGTTGATCTTCACACCTTGCAGACGATAAACATCTTGAATTTCCTTGACTAAATAGGATGCCAAATCTGCAACCCCGCGCAAACGCAGAATATCGTGGGGGGTCAACTCACCTTCGGCAATTGTTTCACCCTGCTCCACATGTTCGCCTTCGAACACAGTGACATGACGCCATTTAGGGATCATTGCCTCATGCTGCACACCGGCTCCGTCGGTGATGATAATACGCCGTTTACCCTTGGTTTCCTTGCCAAAGCTGACAGTGCCAGTTGCCTCAGCCAATATCGCAGGGTCTTTGGTCTTGCGGGCTTCGAACAAGTCGGCAACGCGTGGCAAGCCACCGGTAATATCGCGTGTTTTACTCGATTCCTGCGGTATCCTTGCCAAAACGTCACCGACTTCCACCGTATCCCCGTCACGAATGCCTACAATGGCCCCGGATGGCAAGAAATACTGGGCTGCGATTTCAGTGGAGGGAATGAAAATGTCGTTCCCTTGCCCGTCAATAAGCTTAACCATGGGACGGAGTTCTTTACCAGCGCCTCCGCGTTGCTTTGGATCGATAACCTCCATGAAGCTTAAGCCAGTCACATCGTCGAACTTATCGCGCACGGTAATGCCATCAACGAAATCGACCAATTGCGCGATACCGTTCACCTCGGTCACCACCGGGTGGGTGTGGGGATCCCAGTTGACCACGACTTGCCCACCCTTGACCGACGACCCATCATGCACGGACAACACCGCACCATAGGGAATCTTGTAACGTTCGCGCTCACGGCCATGTTCATCAATTACACTGACCTCACCCGAACGGGACACAGCCACCAGTAGACCGTCCTTGTTCTGCACTGTCTTCAAATTATTCAGCTTGATGATGCCACTGGATTTGACTTCTACATTGTTTATTGATGCCATGCGTGATGCCGCCCCGCCGATGTGGAACGTGCGCATAGTCAACTGAGTACCTGGTTCTCCGATGGATTGCGCCGCGATGACACCAATTGCCTCGCCGTTATTGACCTTGTGCCCCCTCCCCAAATCACGCCCATAGCATGATGCGCACACGCCAAAACGAGTTTTGCAGGTAATCACAGAACGGACGCGAACATTGTCCACACCGTAAGCTTCCAATTCACCCACCCAATGTTCGTCCAGAAGCACACTGGCGTTCACCAACAATTCGCCAGTGGCGGGATCGTGTATGTCTTCGGCCAATACCCTGCCAAGCACACGCTCTGCCAAGGGTTCCACAACATCGCCACCTTCTATGAGAGGGGACATCAGCAATCCGTCATTGGTGCCACAATCGTCTTCAGTGATTACCAAGTCTTGAGCCACATCGACCAAGCGGCGGGTCAAATAACCCGAGTTCGCTGTCTTTAGCGCGGTATCTGCAAGTCCCTTTCGTGCACCATGGGTCGATATGAAATATTGCAACACGTCCAAACCCTCGCGGAAGTTCGCGGTGATAGGCGTCTCAATGATAGACCCGTCTGGCTTGGCCATAAGTCCACGCATACCAGCCAATTGGCGGATCTGGGCGGCGGAACCTCTCGCACCGGAATCGGCCATCATGTAAATGGAGTTGAAAGACTTTTGTTGGATCACCGTTTCAACATTCTTCAACTCTTCAGGCAATGTATCAGTCCAGCGATGCTCATTGACTTTAGCAACAGCACTTTTGTAATCAATATCTGATAGGGTGCCAGTTCGCAATTCAGCATCAAGCTGGCGGAACATTTTTTCGGCCCAAGTGGCAATGAGGCTTTTGCGATTTATTTCGCCCCCCTCTGTCCCCAAGCCATCCATCATCACCTTGGCAACTTGGTCATTGGCGTGGGACCATATATCGACAACTTTATTGTAACGCTCACCATCCGTGACCAAACCGGAGGCGTATTGGTTCTGTATCTCCTTTACTTCCTTTTCGGCTACTGAAATGATCTCGCCCTTGCGGGGGGGGACTGTCATATCCTCAAACCCTATGGAGACCCCGGTACGAGTCGCATAGGAGAAGCCCATATACATCAGTTGGTCGGCGAAGACTACCGTTGCCTTGACACCCAGCGTGCGGTAACAATGGTTAATCAGTTTTGAAATGACTTTTTTTGTCATGTCCATGTTGACCAAATTGAAGCCTATGCCGGCCGGCAAAATAGTCGAGATTAATGCGCGACCTGCCGTTGTTTCCACTCGGCGAGTCACAGGGTCCATTTTCTGGCCATTTTCATCCAGAAAGATTTCTTTGATGCGCACAGTCACTTTGGCTTGGATATCCAATTCTTTGCTCTGGTACGCACGGAAAACTTCGTCGGTGTCGGTGAATGTCATTCCCTCCCCTTTGGCCCCCACTCGCTCGCGACTCATGTAGTAAAGACCGAGCACGACATCTTGGGTTGGATTAATGATGGGTTCGCCGTTAGCTGGCGAGAGAATGTTGTTAGTCGCCATCATTAGCGTCCGCGCCTCCAATTGCGCCTCCAAGGAGAGGGGTACATGGACAGCCATTTGATCGCCGTCAAAATCGGCGTTGAATGCGGTACATACCAAAGGATGTAGTTGGATAGCCTTTCCTTCAACCAGAGTCGGTTCAAAAGCCTGAATACCCAGTCGATGCAAAGTAGGGGCGCGGTTGAGCATCACCGGATGCTCACGAATGACCTCATCTAAAATATCCCATACTTCGGGGCTTTCCCTCTCCACCATTTTCTTTGCCGCCTTAATGGTCGTTGCAAGCCCTCTAAACTGGAGTTTGCTGAAGATAAATGGTTTGAAAAGTTCCAATGCCATTTTCTTCGGCAGGCCACACTGGTGCAATTTCAAGGTCGGCCCTACGACGATGACCGAACGGCCGGAGTAATCGACACGCTTGCCGAGCAAATTCTGGCGGAAACGGCCTTGCTTGCCTTTTATCATGTCGGCCAAGGATTTCAACGGGCGCTTGTTTGAACCCGTGATGGCACGGCCACGGCGACCATTGTCAAGCAGCGCATCCACGGCCTCCTGTAACATGCGTTTTTCGTTACGCACGATTATGTCGGGGGCATTTAGATCCAACAGCCGCTTGAGTCGATTATTGCGGTTGATGACGCGGCGGTACAGGTCATTCAAATCCGATGTCGCAAACCTGCCGCCATCCAGAGGCACCAATGGCCTCAATTCGGGAGGAAGAACCGGCAATACCGTCAGAATCATCCATTCTGGGCGGTTATTGGACACAATCAGAGATTCAATCGCCTTCAAGCGCTTGGTGTGTTTTTTGATTTTTGTCTCTGAGCTTGTACCGTCGATTTCTTCACGAAGACGATGGACTTCGCCTTGCAGATCCATAGTCTTTAGCAGTTCGCGAATAGCCTCAGCCCCCATTTTGGCGACGAAATCATCTCCATATTGTTGGGTTGCCTCCAGATACTCTTCCTCGTTCATCAACTGGTTGCGTTGAAAAGGAGTCATGCCAGGTTCAATCACGACGAATGATTCAAAGTATAGGACACGCTCAATTTCGCGCAAAGTCATGTCAAGTAGCAGCGCAATCCTAGAAGGCAGTGACTTCAAGAACCAAATGTGCGCGACAGGACTGGCTAGTTCAATGTGCCCCATGCGTTCGCGGCGAACTTTTGACAGTGTGACTTCGACACCGCATTTTTCGCAGATTACACCACGGTGCTTTAGACGCTTGTACTTCCCGCAAAGGCATTCATAGTCACTGACCGGTCCAAATATCTTTGCGCAAAAGAGGCCGTCGCGCTCAGGTTTGAAAGTGCGGTAGTTGATGGTTTCCGGCTTTTTGACTTCACCATATGACCATGAACGGATCATGTCGGGAGAACCCAAGCTGATGCGAATGCCATCGAACTCTTCCGTCTGGCTTTGACGCTTCAAAAAGTTAATCAGATCTTTCATGGGACTGGTCTCCTAAATCTTCAATTCTGGCCGCCAGATCAGCCCTGGCGTCCCGGCTTTCGCTAGCTGGTTTGGCTTGCGGCGTGGCACTTAACGGACAGGTCGAACCCACCATTTCAGGGTCGGGTTCCGAACTGTCCAAGTAGGGGTGGGTTTCGAACCCTCAAGTAGGGGCAGGCTCCGAACCCTCAAGCAGGGGCGGGTTCCGAACCCGCCCCTACTCTTGTTCTAACTCGATATTGATTGCCAAGGAACGTATTTCCTTGATCAACACATTGAACGATTCGGGCATGGCAGCCTCCATTCGGTGATCTCCATCAACTATATTTTTATACATCTTTGTACGTCCATTGACATCGTCAGACTTGACCGTGAGCATTTCTTGCAAAGTATACGCAGCCCCATAAGCTTCAAGGGCCCAAACTTCCATCTCCCCGAATCGCTGCCCACCAAACTGTGCTTTGCCGCCCAAAGGCTGCTGAGTCACCAAGCTGTAAGGCCCAGTGGAACGTGCGTGCATCTTGTCGTCAACCAGATGGTTCAACTTTAGCATATACATGTAACCGACAGTGACATCCCGTTCAAATTCATCGCCAGTTCGCCCGTCGAATAAACGGGTTTGGCCTGACTCGGGGAGTTCCGCCAGCCTTAGCATCTGTTTTATATCCTCCTCAACAGCCCCATCGAAAACCGGGGTTGCCATCGGGACACCTTGGCGCAGGTTTGTTGCCAGTTCAATGATTTCCCCGTCCGTCAACGAGCCGAGGTCTTCTTGCTTGCCTGTAGTATTGTATATTTGATGCAGGAAATCTCGAATCTCTTGGATTTTAGCCTTTGCCTCAAGCATTTTGCCAATCTTGATCCCCAATCCTTTAGCAGCCCAACCCAAATGGGTTTCTAGCACCTGTCCAACATTCATTCGCGACGGAACGCCCAAGGGGTTGAGTACTATGTCCACCGGCGTACCGTCCGCCGAGTAAGGCATATCCTCCACTGGAACGATTTGCGAGATGACACCCTTGTTGCCATGCCGCCCTGCCATCTTGTCTCCGGGCTGGATGCGACGCTTAACCGCCAAATATACTTTAACCATTTTCAGTACGCCGGGGGCGAGGTCGTCGCCCATGGTTATCTTCCTTTTCTTTTCCTCCAACCGACGGTTCATTTCTTCGCGTTGCTGCTGAATCTGTTCGGCAACGGCTTCCAGTTGCAAGTTTGCTACCTCGTCCTGAAGGCGTATTTCCAGCCATTGTGACGGTTTGATGGAATCAAGATAAGATTTGTCGATCACTATGCCCGATCTTAGACCGGATGGACCCGATTCCGAAATTTGCCCAAAGAGTAGCTGTTCTGCTCGGTCAAATATATCCTTTTCGATGATGCGTAGCTGGTCGCCCAAATCTTTTTTGACTTGCTCGATTTGCTTTTCTTCAATTTCTTTGGCGCGTTGGTCTTTTTTCACACCATCACGGGTGAATACTTGAACATCAATCACCGTTCCGTCCATCCCTGAAGGCACACGCAACGATGTGTCTTTCACATCTGATGCCTTTTCCCCGAAAATTGCCCGCAATAACTTTTCTTCTGGCGTCAACTGGGTTTCACCCTTGGGGGTGACTTTTCCGACTAGGATGTCCCCTGCCTTCACCTCCGCACCGATGAAAACAATGCCTGATTCGTCAAGTTTGGCCAGTGCAGCCTCGCCTACATTGGGAATATCAGCAGTGATTTCTTCCGGCCCAAGCTTGGTATCACGGGCTACACAGGTTTTTTCCTCAATATGGATCGTGGTGAAACGGTCCTCTTGCACCACGCGCTCCGAAATCAGTATCGAGTCTTCAAAGTTGTAACCATTCCATGGCATAAAGGCCACCAACAAATTCTGGCCCAAGGCCAATTCTCCCATGTCGGTGGACGGGCCGTCAGCAAGAATGTCGCTCTTGGAAACCCGATCACCTGGCTTGACCAGTGGCCTTTGATTTATGCAAGTGTTCTGGTTAGACCGGGTATACTTGGTAAGATTGTAAATATCCACGCCGGGAATGCCGGCCTCGGTTTCAACATCATGGACGCGCACCACAATACGACTGGCATCAACGGACTCGATTTTCCCGCCGCGTCGTGCAATGACAGCAACTCCTGAGTCCTTTGCCACAATCCTTTCTATGCCAGTTCCGACTAAGGGCTTTTCCGTCCGCAAAGTCGGCACCGCCTGCCGTTGCATGTTGGAACCCATCAACGCACGGTTGGCATCGTCGTGCTCCAAGAAAGGAATAAGCGCGGCAGCGACAGACACGATTTGCTTGGACGAAACATCCATATAATTGATCTTCTCTGGTGATGCCAAGGTGAATTCGTCCTTGAAACGGCTAGAAACCAATTCGTCCTTTAATTTTCCGTTTTCATCGACCGCCGCACTAGCTTGGGCAATACAGTATTTACCTTCTTCAATAGCCGACAAATATTCGATTTCATCGGTTACGTGGCAATCATACACCTTGCGATAGGGGGTTTCCAAAAAGCCGTATTCATTGGTCCGGGCATACACGGCAAGTGAGTTGATTAAGCCGATGTTCGGTCCTTCTGGAGTTTCGATGGGGCATACCCTACCATAGTGGGTGGTATGTACGTCACGTACTTCAAAACCAGCACGTTCACGGGCCAAGCCGCCCGGACCCAGCGCTGACACACGCCGTTTGTGGGTGATCTCCGACAATGGGTTGCTTTGGTCCATGAATTGCGACAATTGGCTGGAACCAAAAAACTCCTTGATTGAGGCGGCCACTGGCTTGGCATTGATGATTTCTTGCGGCATCAAACCTTCGGAATCGGCCAAGGTAAGGCGTTCTTTGACCGCACGTTCCACGCGCACCAACCCTAAGCGGAATTGGTTTTCCACCATTTCACCAACCGAACGCACACGACGGTTGCCCAGGTGGTCGATGTCATCCACTTGACCATTGCCATTGCGAATATTAATGAGTTCGCGCAAAACATCAATGATATCTTCCTTTGACAGTATGCCAGAACCTACGATTTCAGTGCGCCCAAGCCGTCTGTTAAACTTCATTCGTCCCACAGCAGAAAGATCATAACGGTCATGGGTGAAAAACAGATTGTCAAACAGTGCTTGTGCAGCTTCTTTCGTCGGCGGCTCGCCGGGGCGCATCATGCGATAAATTTCCACCAAGGCATCGAGCTGGGTTTCCGTTGTGTCGATTCGCATCGCGTTTGAAATATACGGGCCACGATCAAGATCATTGACGAACAAGCATTCTATGCCGGTAATCCCAGCAGCCGTAATTTTGTTGATAAGGTCATCCGTTATTTCGTCGTTGACCTTGGCGACCAGTTCCCCTGTATTGGGCTCTATGACGTTGTTTGCCAGGATTTTGCCAAGCAAATAATCACGGGGCACTTCCATTCGATTGATGCCGGCTTTTTCTAACAGTCGTATGTGCCTAGAAGTGATGCGTTGGCCTTTTTCAACAACCACTTTTTCCTCAACTTTGATGTCGAAGCTGGCAATATCGCCTCTTAGACGCTCAGGAATCAACTCCAGAAATATTTCACCGGTCGCGAAAACAAATTGGTTAGTCTCAAAAAATAATTTGATGATGCTTTCATTGTCATATCCCAATGCACGAAGCAAAACAGTCCCCGGTAGCTTCCGCCTGCGATCTATGCGTACATACAAGCAATCTTTATGATCGAATTCAAAATCTAGCCAAGAGCCTCGATAAGGTATGATCCGTGCATTGAATAGCAGCTTCCCGGAGGAGTGTGTTTTTCCGCGGTCATGATCGAAAAATACCCCTGGCGAACGGTGAAGCTGGGAGACTATGACACGCTCCGTGCCATTGATCACAAAAGTGCCGGTATCGGTCATCAGCGGAATCTCGCCCATGTAGATTTCCTGCTCCTTGATATCCTTGACTACCTTCGATCCGGCCGGTGCATCCTTGTCGTAAATCACTAGCCGCACAAGCACACGCAACGGAGCCGCGTAAGTCGTTCCCCGTTGTTGGCACTCCTTGACATCAAAAGTTGGTTCTCCCAAACGATAACTAACATATTCAAGCACTGCCAGACCTGAATGGCTTTCAATGGGAAACACCGATTTCAAAGCGGCATGCAGCCCATCATCCACTCGGCTTGAATGGGATGTTTCGGCCTGCAAAAACTTTTTGTAGGAATCGACTTGGGTTGCTAAAAGATAGGGTACTTCGAGAACGTCTTGGCGCTTGCCAAAACTCTTGCGTATGCGTTTTTTCTCGGTAAAAGAATATGCCATGTTGGTTCCTTACCTAAATATTTTCTTCAATTAACCACTCAGTGTCTGTCATGAAAGATGCCTATTTGTTTAACATCAACTCAATAAGACTATAAAATTACTCAGCCTGATTTGACTACATACTGTTACATGACCCGATTGCATGGGTTTCTGACGGCACTCGCCGGATTTGTTTTTATTTATAACGCCAAAAGGCCGACAGCATATTGCTGCCAGCCCAATGGAGCAAGTCAAAGCCTTTGGTTAATCAAGCTTATTTGATGTTTACCGTGGCACCAGCCTCTTCTAGCTTTTTCTTGATACCGTCAGCGTCACCTTTGCTGATAGCTTCTTTTACAGTTGATGGAGCACCCTCAACCAGATCCTTTGCTTCTTTCAATCCAAGGCCAGTGATTTCACGAATTACCTTAATCACCCCAACCTTGTTTGCGCCAAAGCTAGCCAAGATCACGTCAAACTCAGTCTGCTCTTCAACTACCGCTGCAGCCGCAGCGGCGGGTGCTGCAACCGCCACGGCGGCGGCGGCGGATACACCAAACTTCTCTTCCATCAGAGAAATCAGCTCGACAATATCCATTACAGTTTTTTGGGCTATTGCTTCTAGAATTTCTTCATTCGATAATGCCATTTGTAACTCCAGTTAATCTGTTGTGCTTTAAGCCGTTCAGGCGGCTTGTTTCAGGTCGCGAATTGCAGCCACAGTGCGGGCAAGCTTCGCGTGGGGTTCTGCCAAAGTTCTTACAAACTTTTCGATCGGAGCTTTCATGGTACCCATAAGGATGCCAATCGCCTGATCACGGGTAGGCAGTTTCGATAGTCTTTCCAGCTCGGACGCACCATACAACTTTCCGCCAACGGCGACCAATTTGACCGCCAATTTGTCGTTTTCCTTTTCCTTGGCGAAAGCGCTAATTACTCGCGCAGCCGCACCCGGATCCTCCATAGAGAAAGCTAATATGAGGGGTCCTACCAGACCATTTTGCATGCACGCAAAATCGGTCCCTTCAACAGCCCTACGCGCCAACGTGTTTTTGATTATACGGATATAAACGCCGGCTTCGCGGGCTTGTTTGCGAAGGTTGGTAAGCTGGTAAACTGTCAGCCCACGGTATTCCGCAGCAATCGCGGAATGCGCTTGAGCGGCAATGGCAGCAACTTCTGTGACGACCGCTTTTTTGTCATCTAATTTAAGTGCCACAATTCACCTCAGGCAGTTTTTCTGAATAGTTTTGGGAACCATCCAGAGCCAACAAAATCCCCGAAAACACTCCGGGGACAGTTTTACGGCTCCTTATCGCCTTGGTAGGCTTCAGTACACCGTCTGCGCAGGCTCATATTAAGGGCTTTGCAACCCGCCTACGGTCTTTGACGGTTGCCGGCCTAACCGGCAACCCAAAGTCTTAGGTAGTCAAGCTGGCCTGATCAACAGCCAACCCTGGACCCATAGTCGATGAAACAGTGATTTTTTTCACGTAAACACCCTTTGATGTGCTTGGCTTCAGCTTCTTAAGGTCCACAAGCAAAGCTTCAAGATTTTCCTTAAGTGCGCTTTCCTCAAAGTTGCCCTTTCCAATCGTGCTATGGATGATGCCCTTCTTGTCAGTACGATAGCGAACCTGTCCGGCCTTTGCATTTTTTACTGCAGTGGCCACATCTGGGGTGACTGTTCCAACTTTAGGGTTTGGCATAAGACCGCGCGGCCCTAATATTTGACCCAACTGGCCTACAACACGCATCGCATCGGGTGAAGCAATAACGACATCAAAATTCAAATCCCCAGCCTTTATTTGCGCAGCCAAGTCATCCATGCCTACTATTTCGGCACCCGCAGCCTTTGCCGCATCGGCATTCGCACCTTGTGCAAAAACTGCTACGCGCACGGTCTTTCCAGTGCCACGAGGCAACACAGTTGCTCCACGCACGGCCTGATCGGACTTTCTAGGATCAACCCCCAGATTCACAGCAACATCAATTGATTCGATGAATTTTACTTTCGGCAATGACTTTAGTACGGTGAATGCCTCCAGTGCCGGATACGTCTTCGAGGTATCCACTATTTCCTTAATTGCCTTTAATCTTTTCGTTAGTTTAGCCATTCACAAACCCTCCACATCAAGACCCATGCTACGGGCGCTTCCCGCTATTGTGCGGATAGCCGCATCCAAATTGCTAGCCGTTAGATCCGGCATTTTTGCCGTGGCAATCTCTGCCAGTTGATCCCGATTAAGCAGACCAACCTTGCTAGTGTTTGGTTTTGCACTGCCACTCTTAAGTCCTGCGGCCTTTTTCAATAAATAGGTTGCAGGCGGGGTTTTAGTGATGAAGGTAAAACTGCGGTCACTGTAAACGGTGATCACAACCGGCAACGGCATTCCTTTTTCAACATTCTGCGTTTGCGCATTGAATGTTTTGCAAAACTCCATGATGTTCACACCACGTTGCCCCAAAGCCGGACCAATCGGGGGACTGGGGTTTGCCTCGCCCGCCTTTACTTGTAACTTAATGTAGCCAGTGATTTTTTTTGCCATTAAAAACTCTCCAGTGGGTCAAGCGCTCGCGTTGGCAAGCTCCCCGTTGATGTAGACTGCGTTCACCGGACTGTCCGGTTTGCGCTGGATTAAGCTTTTTCCACTTGGCCGAAATCCAATTCCACAGGAGTGGATCGACCAAAGATGAGCACTGAAACTCTAAGCTTGCTTTTTTCGTAGTTGACTTCTTCAACAACACCATTAAAGTCCTTAAAGGGCCCTTCAATGACTCTGACGACTTCCCCGACTTCAAATAATATTTTGGGTCTGGGTTTGTTCACCCCGGCTTCAACCCGATTCAAAATTGCTTCGGCTTCTGCCTCGGATATCGGCGTTGGACGATCAGAAGTACCGCCAATAAATCCAAGTACACGCGGGACTTCTTTGACGAGATGCCAAGTTTCATCATTCAATTCCATTTGCACCAGCACATATCCTGGGAAGAATTTCCTTTCGCTTTTCCGCTGCTGGCCTTGCCGCATTTCTACGACTTCTTCAGTTGGAACTAAAATCTTACCGAAATAGTGTTCCAATTGATTACGCTTAATCCTCTCTTCAAGGGTTTTTTTTACTTGATTCTCGTAGTTTGAATAAGCGTGAATCACATACCATCGTAAGGCCCCCATCTCACACCTTTTGCCCGGTCAGAAGACCGACCGCCCAAAAAAGGACCATATCCATTAACCAAAGAATCAAGCCCACCCCAAAAACCACGATGACTACCAACATGGTCGCTTGGATGGTTTCTTGGCGCGTGGGCCAAATCACCTTTCTAACTTCCATTTTGGCTTCGGTTAGAAATCCCCAGACTGTCTGACCTATGGCTGTTGTAAAAAACAGACTTACTGCAATGCCAAACACTGCCAATATGCCTACTACCCGGTATACCAATGCATAAGAGGCGAAATAATAAAAACCAGCTATGCCTGCAATCAATAGGCTAGCTGCAAACACCAGTTTTACTGTATCGATCACCGACGCACTCGATTCTGCTTGGACTGCCATTTTTAATGCATTCTATTATTATATTTTGATAAGGGCGTTACCGCCTTGACCACGATAAGGTGGCAGGCCAGGAGGGGATCGAACCCCCAACCCCCGGTTTTGGAGACCGGTGCTCTACCAATTGAGCTACTGACCTGTACTTTTTAACTTGGATGTACCAAGAATTCCTCCATGGAATTCTAATGCCGTGTGCTAGGCAAGAACCTTCGAAACAACGCCGGCACCTACAGTTCGACCGCCTTCGCGTATGGCGAAACGCAAACCTTCTTCCATCGCAATCGGGGCTATCAATTTCACATTGATTTTGATGTTA
>QJPH01000590.1 GCA_003242955.1 Candidatus Methylumidiphilus alinenensis | reverse complement strand
CGCGGTGCGTCAGCCATGGCCTTAGTCGCTCCCCGCTTCCGGCGATTCAACCGGGTTGCCTCCGGTTCCCAACTGGGCAGACGCCTGCGCCTGTATCTTGCCGATCAAGTTGTACACTTTGACGAAGGGCAAATTGCCAAGCCCTTCCAACAATAGGTTGATTTCTTCGGGGCTTAATTTAAGTACGATTTCTTCTTGTGCCATGGTTTTAGTTCTTGTTGGTTGGATTAATAATTTTCAATTTGCTCGTGTAGGGTACGCTGTGCGTACCTTCAAGGGCTTGTCACTACCTGGCTCAAGGGCGTGTCACTACCTTGAAGTACCATCATAGGCGTATCATGGTACGCACAGCGTACCCTACCTTGAAGTACCATCATAGGCGTATCATGGTACGCACAGCGTACCCTACCTTGAAGTACCATCATAGGCGTGTCACGGTACGCACAGCGTACCCCTACCTTGAAGTACCATCATAGGCGTGTCACGGTACGCACAGCGTACCCTACCTTGGAGTACCATCATAGGCGTGTCACGGTACGCACAGCGTACCCTACCTTGAAGTACCATCATAGGCGTATCATGGTACGCACAGCGTACCCTACCTTAGAGCTTATTTAATATTGACAGCACTGCCTTTTATTTCCACCTTGCCGTCGGAGTCCATTTGGGCATCCCCGTTACATTTCATGTCTAACTTCCCGCCAGCCTCCAGCGTGATGTCTTTGGCACTTTTGATAGTGATGCCATGCTCGTCCATGGTGATGACATTGCCGTGCTGGTCGGCCAGGCTGATGGTTTTCTTCGCGTCGTCCAACAGGATTTTGTTCTTGTTGGCCGTCTCGATATAGACGCTCGCATTGCCTTTGCCCTGGTCGTCAAAGCCGATGATAGTCTCATTTTTCGTGACCAGTCCCTTGAGGGCGTTTTTTTCGGAAAGCGTGGCAAACCTTTCCGGCAGCGTGTTGGCCGAACTGTGCAATGCCCCAATAATGACCGGATGCCTCGGGTCTTCGTTGAAAAAACCCAACACCACTTCGTCGCCCTTTTCGGGGCGGAAGCAAAAACCCCTGCCCTTGCCCGCATCGGGCGAGGCCAGGCGCGCCCAAATCGCCGGTTGGTCAGCGCCTAAGCCGGGAAAGCGGACTTTGACCCGAAATTGCTTTTCCGGGTCTTCCTCGAATTTGTCAACCACGCCTATCTGCAAGCCACCCACGGGCGGCAGCAAACCGGCAGCGGGCTTGGCGGCAACGTCCGGGCGCGATGAAATCCAGTCGGCGGCCAGGCCAAAACGAATCTCGGTGACCCAAGCCCCGAGGGAAAATCGATGCCGCCAGCCAGTGACTAGATTCTTACCGTTAAAATGCTTGCCTACGCCTTTGATTTCGATGGTGTCTAAAAAATTGAGCCCGGCAAAGCCCCGCACTGAAATTCGCCCACGAATCAGGCTTAAGCGACTACGCGCCAGGCTGGCATCGGCCCAAGACTGCAACTCCTCGGAACTGGCCTGCGCCGGGCTAGTCAATGTATGATGGCTGACGCCTAGGGTATCCGCCAAGGCTTTGCCGTCCAGATCGCCGGGCGCAAGGCTGACGGGCTTGGACTTTTTGACTACTGACAGGGTCTGTTTCTTGACATCCCAAGATGCGCTGGAAACCTCGCCATACTGGCCTTCGGCATTGGCCTCGATCTCAATGGCGTAAATCTCGTCGATGCCGTAATCAAAAGACCTTTTGACCGCGCCGGCGGGTTCGATCTTGCTTAGGGAAATAGTGCCGTCCACTACGCTGACCAGCAAGCCGTTGACATCGGCCCGCGACATCATGAAATCCCAGTCGGTGCAGCCGTATTGGACGATAGACTCGTGAAGGGCGGGTGTGTCGGCGATGGCACCGGCTTTCAAGCCTTGGGCCTGGAGCAATTTTTTTATCACTTGGCTGTCGGTCTGCTGGGCAAACACCGCGCTATTGTGGGTTTGCGTTAGCTTGACCGCCGCGTCTTTCAATTCCACCGTCAACACCGATTTCAGGTTTTCCGTCTCCACGCTGTGGCCGACCACCAAACCACTGAAGACTGTTTGCTCTGAAGACGGATCGCCCTCGTGTCGCAGTTTTATCTCAATTGGTTTGCCGGGGTCGAAAAAACCGCTGTCACTGACGGCAAACTGCCTTTTCGCGACACTGCCGTCGGCTAAGGTCAATTGAGCGTAAGGGATGCGGTTGACCGCCCTGACGATGTCGATGGACAGCAGCGCATAGCCGGGGTCCATGGTTTTACCAGCACTGCTGATCGTGGGTGTGACGACGCTCATGGGGTTCTTATAGGCCGGACGCAGGTGCAAGCGGCGGAAAGACCAGCCGTTGCCCCGGTATGAGGTTACGGATATCATCCAAGCCGTTTTGCTCGGCCACCCATAAATAATAGTGTGGGGAACCGTAGATTTCCCTAGTCAACAACGGCAAGCTGTCCCCCGCCTTGACGATGCGGGTATGGGTCAGGTCGGGGGAGGATTTCCTTTCTTTCATTGTCTGATAATTGTAGGTTTCGTTGGAAATCAGTTTGATGTCCAACTCGGCTCTTAGCGGTGTACCGTCGCGGTGGAAATTGGTATATTTGATGTCCAAACTGGCTAGGCGGCACCAAAAGCTAAATGTGCCCCATTCGACTAGAAGATCGTTTGGCTCGTGGGAACTAGCATTGACAGTATGCGCTAATGTAATAAATCTTTTTACTTCACTATATACAGACGAGGGTTTATCGACCGGTTTAGAGGGTTCGGTAAAATTTGACATCGACCACATCCCTGGTATAAGCATAATAGCCCAACCTTTTTGGATACCCATTTCGTGGACACCCGTCCCGTCTAGGATAAGTTTCAGGCTCAAATCCTCATTGCTGCTACAGACATAATTTAATTTATCACTAGCGGAATTAAATTGGTCTATAGATGTTATATTCTTTCCATATAGATTTTCATATTTTAGCGACAATGACTCAGGATTGAACATTGCATTGAAGCTCCCCACTTCTTTTTTTTCTAAGGGTTTTGTTGAAAATTGAACAGGTGCTGCTTTTTTTTCTTTTGCTAGATTATTTTCTGCTTCAGTTTTTTCATTTTCTGCATTATTTGCTTTGACTTCTGCTGCGTCTGCTTTTATTTTGTCATCTGTTGCTGTTGGTGATTTATTTACTGCTGCTTGTGTTGCTTTTGCTGATGCTGCAGTTGCTTCTGATCTTGCTGTAATTGCTTCTATGTTTTTGGTTTTTGCTTTTGCTTCTAAGTCTGTTATGTTTGAATAAGCTCGCTGATATACAGCAGAGTCTACACTTTCATAGGCTGTGATCTTAAGTTTTTCTAATTTGTTGTACGTCGGCAACATGTCATCGTTCCCCGGATTTTTGCAGTATTTTTATAACTTGTCTGACACATTCTTCGATGATGGATTCCGCACGAGCAGTGCTTACGTTGCGTTCCTGATTTGGCATAGGCTCTTGCCCTTTAACGGAACTGTCCACCACGGCCCGGATGATGAGTTCTCGAATCTCGACAGGCATGGGCTTTAAATCCTGATGGCCTGCATACGCTGATACGCCAATTCCATTGTTTCAATGACCACCGTGTTGCTGTCGGCATCAAGGTCGGAGACTTTCCATTTGACCGGATAGGCATTCCTGAATAACCACGCACTGATGGGAATAGCCTTTTCGTCAAGTAAGGTGACCAAGACATTGGCTGGTTTAAATTGGAATGAGGACATGGTGTCATTGATTTCACAGACCAACGGCGAACCCACCACCAAACCCCGTTCCAACACCAGATTATCGTATTGCACCCTTTCCGGCAATTTATGGGAGTAGAGGTTCTGCCCACCTTCATTGAGGGTGCGCGTTGAAATGCTGGAGCATATTCCTGAGACCTTTCTAAACCGACAATCTATAGGATTCGGTATAATACCACCGAATAAAAATAACACACCGAACCTAAACCCCACTGGAGGAACGGCTCTTAATGCCCAATTTTTTGTATATTTAAAAATATCTTTATATTTAAATGGTTCATCTGCCATGGTTTTGTTATACTTTTTATTGTGGTTTGGGTTCATAAGTAACTATTAACTTGGCTACCAACAGTTCAAAGCTGGCAATCACCACTTCATTTTTTAATGCATCAAAGGATGACACAGACAGTTTCACTGGCATGGCAGCAAGGGCTTTCCAACTGATTTGTTCGTTTAATTTCAATACTCCGTTTTCTTTTTTTTTGTTGAAGCCCATTATTGTGACATCCCGCCTTGCCAACTTATCAAAGGGGTCTTCACCGCATTTGTTAATCCATTGCTCTAAATGGTAATAGTCCTTCATTTCCGTCAGTCCTTTTTTTAAGACTAAATTGACTGGCTTCATTTTGCCTATAATTAGGGCCGGTCCACTCACAAAACTTAATCCGTCCCGGTAGTAGCCCACGGCTTCGTATTCTATACATAAACCGCTGACCTCGGAAAAACCTACCGTCGATTCCCCTACTGTTACCTGGAAATTAGAATACAAAAACCGTTTGTCTTCTGTTTCTGTCATTCCGCATCACCCTTCGCAAATTCATGATTACCCGAGATTTTTTTTTCATTGTCATTTATTATCTGTTTTAGTCGGTTAGCTGCACGTACACCAATCTGCGTAAATGAAAGACTCCCGCTCGTACGCATAGCTGTGCCTACTTTTACCCTAGGGTACGCTGAGCGTACCAAACATTTCCGTTCGTACGCACAGCGGAGCAGGTAGGCACAGCGCACCCAACCTTCTTGGATGGTCAACTATGTATTGCCGATGGTCACGCTGTCCCCCGTCAGTTGCATGGTTTCAATGGCCGCGTCATGGGAGTTGGCATTGAAACTGGGTGCTTCCAAATAGATCGGGAAGGCGTTCCTCACTGTCCAACTGACGATGGCATTGCCTTCATCATCGCACAGGTAGACATGAACATCCTTTTTGACGACGTTGTTAGCTTGGATTTCCTTGATCCAGTCGAACAAATGGCGGATACTGACATCTTTAACCACACCCTTTTTTAGGGTTATTTTAACCTCGCCCCCCTGCGCGGGCATGATCATCTTCCTCGGCTGATTGCCCCTTTCCGGCAAGCTCTCCTTGTAGGTGGTGGTGGTGTAGGAAATGTTCAAACCGGACACTTCCGAAAACCCCACCTCCGTATTGTCTATGACAACCTTGTAATTGTAGGCTGGCAAAGGATATGAATTTTTGATCTCTGCTGTGGTAAGCGCCATGGCTGTGCCTTATTAAGTGTTGAGTTAATCGGGTGTGAAACCGCCGGCTAGGCTTAAGCTTCCTGCATCTTGTGGGAGAACCGCAAAATGATGAATTCGGCCGGCCTGACCGCCGCCACGCCGATTTCGACGATCATGCGCCCTTCCAGAATGTCCTGCGCCGTCATCGTCTTGCCCAGCCCCACATTGATAAAATAGGCTTGCTCCTGCCTTGAACCCGCCAAGGCACCCTGCTCCCAAAGCCCGTACAAGTAGCTGTCGATCATTGATTTGACTTTCAGCCAGGTCATCGCGTCGTTAGGCTCAAACACCGCGAAGCTAGAAGCCTTGCGAGTGGACTCCTCAATGGTGATAAACAGCCGCCGCACCGGCACATAGCGCCACTCGTTGGAGTTGCCCTCCAAGGTGCGCGCACCCCACACCAAAGTCCCCTTGCCGGCGAAAGCCCTGATGATGTTAATGGACTTGCCACCCGTCGGGTCGACATTGAGTGTTTCTTGCTGGACATCGGATATCTTCGTCACCGGGCCTAGCACGGAGGCGACGCTGACATTGGCCGGGGCTTTCCATACCCCCCTATCCCGATCCACTTGGACATAAATGCCGGCGATGGCGGGGCTAGGCGGCAGCACCACTCGTTGGTTGCCCAACTCGGCCTTGATCAGGTTGTAAAGGCCAGTGTCGGTGGTTTGGATGGCTTTCAGGGTTTGCAATTGCAACGGCACGGGTTGGGCTGCCAAACTTGCTGTGTGAGGCATTTCAACAGTGTCCGTATTTGTTAATGCAGTTATTATCTCACTGCCAGAGCCATTTATGGCAATTTGGAAGTTGCCCTTAGGGGCAGTGGCGACAGTCCAAGCGGCTAACACCTCGCTACCTTTTTGGTTACCATCTTTTAAGGTAATTGTGAGTGTGTCCGTTTCAACCTTGAAAGCAGTTGCAGTCGGATTAGCAGTACTTAACTGAATTCTAACCTTGGCTTTATCAATAACAGAATTGCTGACAGTTATTCCATTGATACCTGATGTCCACGTCGATGGTGGCAAAATAATCTTCTCGCAGCCATCGTCATTAAGCGAAATGTCAAAGCCGGGGGGCTTTGATGGTAATGAATCCCAAGCCTTGAACACATCCCACCAAACCTGTGCATTGGCGGCTAGGGTGATTGTCAGTTCGGCTGCTTTATTGATTGCAAACCCAGTGGAGGCAGCTTCACTCCGATAAAACTTTACAATAGCCTGTTCATTACCGAAATAAATTACGTTTATTCCCTTAGCTCCAGAACTCCATCGCGATGGAGACTGGGTTATAGCGGCACTGCCATCACCATTTTTTAGAATGGAGAAGTTCGCGGGTCTTTCAGGCCATGAGTTCCATTCTTCTACGACCACCTTCCCCGTGTGAGAAGTATTTGGCAGGGTTATCACCAAAATGGGTTCACCGTCTACTTTGGAGAATTTACAGGTGCTTGCGCCCTTCTCCAACAAGACTTTCACTTTGGCAGTTTTATCGTCTAGATTGGTCACAGTGATGCCGTTGGCACTCGAAGTCCATTGCGGTATCGGCGGTGTACCACACACCTGAATATTTTCATCCTTATATTGATAATTTAGCGTAGTTTGTAGGTACGGATGATAGGCGGCAGCATAGTTGAGGTATCGTGTGCCTATCCCGCTTCTGAAACTAGCAATAATATCTTTTTTGGCATCTTTTATATCGGGAGGTACGTCGAGTATCAAAAAACGGTCGCCCAATTTGTGACATTGCATTAACGCCTGCTGGGCCAAGTCGTAGTAGTCTAGATTAGATAAATTGACGGCATCCGGCAATACAATCAAGGTCGGTTCGTCTTCCTTTTCCAATAACTCCAAGCCTATTTTAATAAAATGGTCTTTCGTGGGCGTAGCCTTGTAATCCCCTATGGATACGATATAGCAAGTGCCGCCACCATTGCGGAAATAGAGGCTCAGGCCATAGTACAATAAAAATTGAACGTCTTTGTTGGCATCTTTGGTTATACGCTTCACGCCAACGAGTTCGCCACCCTTGATGGTCGCTGTAAACTCGCTAGGCGGAGCCCCGCCAAACGTATTCACATAATCCGTCAGGGTGTCGATCCGAGCGACCGTGCCCCCTTCTTTGAACCCCTTTTCTGTGTAGCCGATAAAGGCCGGGACAGCCGTTGCCACTTGGGCCACGGAGGGTGCCAAAGTGGGAATCTCTTCAACCCAAACACCGGGTGTGCTGTAAGTAGTCATGATGCTAAACCTTGGTCAATGTGTTGGTAAATATTTCACGACATGAAAATTTGCTGTCGCGTCTTCCAATTGAAAATAATTGCGCCAGGAGGGATTGGGCAAGTTGTCAATAATGGCTTTCTCTTTAAGCAAAAGCTGAATATGCCGCAAACCCGATTCACGGCAGGGGAGCCGTTCTTTCGAAATAAACCTCAATACCGTCATGCCATGATATTGCACTTTCAAATGTTCGAAAATTGGGTCGGAACCATTCGATAGCTCCCAACTGATTTTTTCATCAGATTGTTGTATTTGTGGTGAAAACTCTTCACCTTCTGCTGGGTTGGCTATCAGGTAATATACCCAAAAGGCTTTCTTGGCAGAAAAAAAGAATTCAATACTTTTGCCTTCCACCTTATTAAAATCCCTGTTGATATCCAGTTTGCCGAAATACCTTTGCGTTTGCTTGGCATCGGTGATTTGCCAGTCACTTTCACCTTTCAACGGGCCTGGATCGGTGAATAGCTCAAACTCAGGATTGTTCAGGTGAAGTTCGAAGGAAAGCGTGACATTAGACGAAAAGGCAATTTTCGGTTTAATTATCGGTTTGGGGTCTGTATCGGTTACCGTTTCGACAAAAATTTCGATTCCGTTTGCCTTGGGCTTAACCACACAGCGGTGGTTTCTAAGAAGCCTGGCCGTATCGTCGGTTGCAATTACGGCAAAATCACTGCATAGCCCATTGGCGTAATAGCGGTGTTTCAAATCAATCCCGAAAAGCCGGGCATAGGCTGGGGGAGGCGGTTTTGGGTCTAGGTTCATGACTTAAAGTGCCTTTCTATGCTGGAAACCGCATCGGCCAACGGCATGCCCTCTTTGTCATGGAAGGCGACGGCCCTGACTTTATAAGCCAGGGAAGGCCAATAACAAGCCCGCAGCATCCCCCATAGTTCGTGTTGCTGCTGAGCGGTCAACGTGACAAGATCAACCCCCAACTCCATCACATCCGCTGTTAATTCGGGGGCATTTTGGCGATTAAATAGCTTGTGACTTTGGAAAAAACTGATGACGTGGGACAGGTAGTGCAAGCCCTGTTGATAATTCTTGAACTTGGCTACAAACAACACATAGAGATTCAGGCAAATATCGGGCTTCACCCTTTGCACCGTCCCGTTGGGGAGAGTCCGAACATAGGGGTCGCCCTGCCGCGAGGCTGTCTCTTGCTCGATGTGGTAGAGCAAAACCGTGATGGCATTCGTCTTGAAAGAAGCCGAGTCGGTCTCTTGGTCACCATCCAAAAACACCACCAAATCCTCATTCGTGGAGGTCGGAGTTAAATAGCCGTTCAACTGGTTTTTTAGAAGGGCCAAAACGTCGCCGATCATTTGGCACCCCCCTCACAACCGACCATCCTATGCATGGTTTTCCTCATCATTGAAAAAAAAACATTATGTCCGAACGTGAATTTTGCCAATCTTTTAGTTCAATTCATGAGCGTTGTAAATCCATTTATCATTAAACACTCTATTTCATAATTCATGATGTCTTGGATTTTACGAATATCCGAAGCACGACGGGGTTTTTCACCCTCGGCGATGAAAGCCATGCCAAGTAGGGTACGCTGTGCGTACCTTCAAGGGCTTACAATGGTACGCACTACTTGGATACCATACTTTCATGGCAACATCAGCCAAGTAGAGTACGCTGTGCGTACCTTCAAGGGCTTGCAATGGTACGCACAGCGTACCCTACTTGGATACCATACTTTCATGGCAACATCAGTTCTATAATATCGAGTAGAAAAAACCAGAGGAAATTACAGCATGATGAGCGTTATCAATTACAGATTTTATCGGCTTTTGCCCGTGGTCTTGGCAAGCGTTGCCGTCATGGCGGGCTGCACCAGCAATGCAGGGCGGGATAGGCCTGCCGCCTTGCCCTCCGAGTTAAGAGCTGGCTCGGTGGAAGGTTATCTGCAGCCCAGTGCGCTTCCGAACAGCCTTGCGCTGCTTCCGCCTCCGCCGTCGGCAGGCTCCCCCGGCCTCGCACTGGATGAGGAATTTAGCAAGAAGAGTTTCGCCTTACGCGATACCCCGGCTTGGAAGTTAGCGATTCTGGATGACAATTTGTCTTTCCCGAACGCGGCCGGCACCTATTCCTGTGCGTTGAATGCCCCGATCACCGAACAAGACACGCCCCATCTTTACACGCTGTTGCGCCGAACACTGACCGATGCCGGGGGTTCGACCAGAGAGGCAAAAAAGCACTATCAGCGCCTTCGCCCCTTTTTAGTCAACAAACAGCCTTTCTGCACAACTGGGGATATTGAAGGCTTAAAAAAAAGCGGTTCCTATCCTTCAGGGCATAACGCCGCCGGTACGGCATGGGCGCTAATCCTCACCGAGATTTTACCGGCACAGACCGATGCGATTCTGGCACGGGGACAGGCATTCGGTTTGAGTCGCATCGTCTGCAACGTGCATTGGCACAGCGACACCTTGCAAGGCCGATACATGGGTGCCTACACTGTGGCACGGTTGCATGCAGAACCTGCTTTTCGCGCCGACTTGGAAGCTGCCAAAGCCGAACTTGAAGCCGTCCGGGCCAAAGGGCTAAAACCAACACGCGATTGCAATGCGGAAAAAGCGGGTATGGATTTGCAACAGACCCTTTATTGACATGAATGCTACGCATAGAGTCACTACCATTACAGCGTTTTTAATGTCGATTGATTACTTTGTTTATCTTTGGCGGCAAGGGGTTGCCGCCCTACTACCCTTGTTACGCAGTAGGTCGGCAACCCTTTGCCGACATGGATGTACATTAAGTAAGTAGCTAATAGATATAGAAATCGCTGTAGATGCAATTGCTTCCCTCATTCCGTGTATTACTCGCCGCCGCAATCTTTGTGTCCATCATCTGTGGACTATGGTTCTGGTTTATCCCGAAGCAAACCAATGACCGCGTGGAGGAACCGTCGGCCAAGCCCCCGGCATCCATCCCAAAGCTTGGACAACCTGCGCCAAAACCTGAATTTGTTGGACGTGCAGCCTGTGCAGGGTGCCATGCCGAACAAGACCGGCTTTGGCAAGGTTCGCACCACGACCTTGCCATGCAGGTGGCGAACGAAACATCAATTTTGGGAAATTTCAATGACGCTGAATTCAAGAAAGACGGCGTGGTGTCGCGGTTTTACCGTCGCGACGGGCATTATTGGGTTCGCACCGACGGGCCGGACGGGCGACTCGCCGACTTTGAGGTCAAATACACTTTCGGCTACTTACCGCTTCAACAATATCTATTAGAACTTCCTGGTGGACGGTTGCAGGCACTTTCGATAGCATGGGACAGTCGGCCCAAGGAACAGGGCGGGCAGCGCTGGTTCCATCTTTATCCCAATGAACATATTACCCACACTGACGAACTGCACTGGACAAAACTCTCGCAAAACTGGAACTACATGTGCGCCGAGTGCCATTCGACCAATCTACAAAAAAACTACGACCAAACCAGTCGCAGCTATCGTACCACTTGGTCCGAAATCAATGTGGCGTGTGAAGCTTGCCACGGACCCGGTTCACAGCATATAACTTGGGCGAATGCCAACAAGAATCTAGGGACGGCTTCAACCGGCCTCGTAGGGCCTTCCCTACAAGATTCTGCAACCAAAGGCTTGGCCTTGTTGCTTGACGAGCGCAAAGGGATTCACTGGGTCATTGACCCTGTGTCAGGGAATGCCACACGAAATCCACCCCGCAACACCGACAAAGAAATCCAGACCTGTGCCCGCTGCCATGCACGGCGCGCCCAGTTGCTTCCTGACTATCAGTATGGCCAGCCGTTAATGGGCACTCATTTGCCTTCGCTATTGCAGCAAACGCTTTATCACGCCGACGGACAGATTGATGGCGAAGTCTACGAATATGGCTCGCTTCTACAGAGCAAGATGGTGCATGCCGGGGTGACGTGCACGGATTGTCATGAGCCGCACAGCCTTAAATTAAGGGTCCCAGGCAATGGTGTCTGCCTGCAATGCCATAGTGCTGAAAAGTACGCTACCGAAAAGCACCATTTTCACCCTACCGATTCGCCTGGTGCAAATTGTGTGGACTGCCATATGCCGGTCAAGAATTACATGGTTGTCGATCCCCGCCGCGACCATAGCTTCCGCATTCCCCGGCCTGACTTGTCGGTAAAGCTGGGGACACCCAATGCCTGCAACAGTTGCCATGCCGATAAATCCACCCGATGGGCGATGGGCAAAGTTCGACAGTGGGTTGGCCGCGATCCCAAAAGCTACCAGAACTATGCCGGAACCTTACATGCCATACGCACCCAAACCGCCGATGCCGAAACAAGGCTGCTGGAATTGCTGGGCGAAAATGACCAACCTGCCATCGCCAAGGCGACGGCGGTGTCTGCATTAGGGCAACGCCTGACTCAGGAATCTTTGCCCTTCTTGGCCGAGGCACTGGGCAATACCGATCCATTGGTTCGAGCCGCCGCCGTCGAAGCGCTGGAACCGCTGCCGCCGCAACAAAGATGGGCCTTGGCCCATGGACTGCTGCGCGATCCAGTGCGGGTCGTGCGGGTACTAGTGGCCGGCGTACTGGCCGAGGTTCCCGCCGAACAGGTTCCAAATGAAGAACAAGCGGATTTTCAAAAAGCGACCGATGACTTTCTCGCTTCCCAACGGTTCAATGCCGACGAACCCGGTGCACAGGTGAATTTGGGCAATTTTTATGCAGTACGCGGCGAACATGGGAAAGCGGAGGCGGCTTTCCGCGAGGCGCTGGCGCTAAATTCGGATTGGATGCCCGCCTACGCTAATCTCGCCGACCTTTACCGGCAAACGGGCAGGGATGCCGAGGGCGAAACCCTGCTGCGCGAAGGCTTGGACATCCAACCGAAATCGGCAGCGCTTTACCATAGTTTGGGGTTGTTGCAGGTAAGGCAGAAAAACATGGCTTCGGCCTTGGGTTCGCTGAAACGGGCTGTGGAACTAGCCCCGAACGATGCCCGCTTCGCCTATGTTTACGCGGTGGCGTTAGCCAGTGCAGGCCACACCCACGAGGCACGGACCGTAGTCGATGCGGGTTTGAAGCGTGTGCCGGGGTCCACTGCCCTTGAGCAACTTCGGTCACAATGGACGGCAAAGTAGCCCACTTTTAGGTGATATCCAATAAAGAGCATCCCATCCAAAGGCCAAGCTGGTGCTTGGCGCTCCCAGAAGGAACGCCAAGCACCAGCTTGGCAAGGTGATTTGCGGAAGAATTGTTCGTGATCTTCGTGGACAATTCATTTCGGTTTGGGTGGATTCATTTTTGGAAATCACCTTACGGGAGTTGTACTGACGAGCCAACCGGTAAGGCCTTCGGATTTATTCCCGCGTAATAAACGCCAATTTTACAATGCCTGCTTTGTGGGCAACCGCCATCGCTTCGGCTACAGCCCCATAAGGCACCGACTTGTCGGCCTGAAATTGGATAATGAGTTCCGGGTCAGCTTGGAGTAGCGAACGTAAGGACTGTTCCAAGTTTTGCATTTGCTCGGGGTGGTCGTTCAAGGTAACTTTGCTCTGTGCGTCAATGGACACGGTACTGGTGTGTTTGTCCGGGGACGGGTCGGTTTTTTCGGTTTTTGGCAAATCCACCTTCACTGCCTGAGTTAGCAGCGGGGCGGTGACGATGAACACAATCAGCAGCACCAACATGACATCCACCAAGGGTGTCACGTTGATTTCACTCATGGCCGTGCGGTCGGAGGAATCAGTCTTGAATGCCATATTATTTGTCCTCGTTGGTTTTCAGGCTGGATTTAACCGCCAAGTTGAGAAAGTCGGTGGCAAAGTAATCCAATTCCGCCTCACACTGCTTCATCCGGCTAAGGAAGTAATTATAGGCCAAAACGGCAGGGATTGCGGCGGCGATACCGATGGCGGTGGCGATCAGTGCCTCGCCTATGGGTCCGGCCACCACATCCAGGCTGGCGGATTTTGCTTTGCTGATGCCTTCCAAGGCATGCATGATGCCCCACACAGTGCCAAACAGCCCGACGAAGGGGGCGGTGCTGCCGATGCTGGCTAACATGGCCAAGCCCTGTTCCAATACTTTGCGCTCTTTGCTGATCTGCTGGCGCAGGGATCGCTCCAAGATGGACTGGATGTCCCCGCTCAATTCCAACGCCCGCGAGGCATTGCTATGCACATCGTTCAACACATTGAAACCGGCCCCGGCAATCCGTCCCATGGCACTTTTCTCCTGTTCGACCTGTGACGCATCGTTAAGGTTCGCCGCCGCCCAGAAAGCGGAGGAATAGATTTGATTGGCGCGGGACACAGCCCAAAAAATCCAGCTTTTAAAAAAAATGATTCCCCAAGTAATGGCGGAGAAAGAAATTAATATCCACAGCGTGTATTTAACGATGTCGGAGGAAGAGAATTGAATCATAGATAATCCTTTGTTTTAAAGTGTGTCGTAGCCCGGATGGAGCCGCTTGCGGCGCAATCCGGGTTGTGGGTAGTTCTCCCGGATGGCGTAGGGGCGACCGGTCGGTCGCCTCTACGCCATCCGAGCTACGGTCTGCACAGTTGCATAGCATAATTTAGTCGTGCTCAAGGTGAAAACGATAAGGCACGACCACCCAGGAATCAACCGGTTTGTCACCCCGGCGGGCAGGTGTGGCGTGGCCTTCTTTAACCATGTCCATCGCCGCCTCGTCCAGCATGTCATGGCCCGAACTGCTGGTCACGATGACTTCCCCTATATCGCCGTCGGCGAGGATATGGACTTTTAGTGTCACTGTCCCCTCCCAGCCCCTTTCCTTGGCTGCCCTTGGATAGTTGTTTCTGCCAAACCCGCTGACACGGCCGGGAGAGTAAGCAGTATTTTCGACCGGTGCGGGTGGGGCTTTCGGTGCTGCCCTAGGCGCTTCCGTTGGTGCAGACGGCGCTTCATCGACAGGCTCATGCACCACCGGAGCCGGGCTGGAATCGTCTTCTTCGCTTGGCTCGGGCTTTGCTATCGGTTTGGGCGCAAGCTTTGGCATCGGTTTAGGCATAGGGATAGGCTTCGGTTTGGGCTTTTCGACCTTTTTAGGGATAGGCTTTTCCACCTTGGGGACAGGCTTAGGGATAGGCGGTGGTTTGACCACCGGCTGGGGCGGCGCTGGGGCAACCGCCGTTGGCGCAGGTTGGGCCACCACTAAGCTCGCCTCAATGATCAATGGTTCCGGTTCCAGTGTTTGTGGTGGCAGTATCTTGTAGAGTTGCCACGCGCCTACATGGGCTAGTACGGCCAACAGGTAAGCCACGCCCTCGGCCTGCCATAGTTTCTTTCGCTGTCGGTCCATCGTAAGGCTGTGGGCAGAAATAAAATTCATCAGTTTTTTCTTTTTTTTGCTATCAGTGCAGACGGTTTAGGTCCATAAACTTCCAGTGGGCCTTGGTCATCGTTCAGCCCAATCGGGTAAGTTTGTGGAGTGCGGCGACTCGTCGCCGCTTTCCGAACTATACGGCGACGAGTCGCCGCACTCCACATGTTGAGGCGAACCCGCCCCCCGCATTGTGTTTATGAAGTTGTTGGCTGGACAATATTATGAGGGGATAATGACCATATGGCTATAGCTAAGCATCCACATCCTCTAGACAATTACAACGGCGGTGCTGCATGCGACCGAAGTGACCGATATCCAATTCCTTGTAAGCTATGGAAAAACATTCTTAAAAACCGATGGTATCAGGGATGCTGATGACTGGGAGGTGGTAAACGGCGCTGGAATAAAAAAACGGGGATAGTCCTTTATCCCTGGCATTATTCAGAAAGTTGTTCTGGCATGCTCCAATGGAGGTAACTTAAACGTAGGGAAAGTCCGATTGAGTTGGTAAATATCATATATTAACGATTACCGGTTTGAAATGTGGCAAATTGTCGCAGCTTTTATTAACACATACAGCGTTTTTAATGTCTATTGATTACTTTGTTTATCGTTGGCGGCAAGGGGTTGCCGACATGGACGTACATTATGTAAGTAACTTGTGATATAAAAAACGCTGTAAACTGAGTCATATAATTTATATCTGTGTCAGATGACACAGGTATTTGGCTGTATTTCTACCCCATAATGGCTTGGTAAGCCCGCTGGATCAATGCCATCTCAGCCGGATGACCGCCGCGTAGTTCGGTGATGGCGCAAAACTTTCCGCCCCTATCTGCAAACAAAGCCCTAGGTGGATCGATGGAGGTGAAACGGGCCAAGTAGATATTGAGGGTGCATTGCGGGGTGTCCACCCGTTCATGAAATTCTCCTTCCGCCAGCAATAGCGAAGGCGGAAACCCAAAGGCGACGCAGTAATCGCGGACGACAGTGGCGGGATGCAATAAAACCCCCGTATTGCCGACGATGAACTCTACCCCATCAAGCACGGTGGATAGGAACGGCAGCGGTTCAGGGGCGATGACACTGCCCGATTCGTGGCGCAGAAATAGGGTGCGGGCGCTGGTGCTTTGTGAATGATAGAGGATCAACCGGGCTTCATGAGTCCAGCCATGTTGTTCACTTATCATGGTTGGCCTCATCCCAAAGCTGCTTGAAACAAGTATCAAGTCGGGAAAGCCTTCGGTTGGTGGCATCCAATTCGGCATAGCGAGGATAGCGCCGGGTTTCGCCGCTTCTGTACCAATCATCCATGCCACGGGTCAGGGACTCTTTCCCCGCTGCGGTTTGGGCGATCAGTTGTTTCGACCACGCTGAAGTTTCGGTTAGCGTCAAAGGTGAAACCCGGTAGCTTACACCCGCGTCAAAAATGCGTACCCCCCCGCCTTCAGCGAGCGTTTCCCGCAAGGTTTTCTGGTCTGAGATTTCGACCCCGGCAAGGTAGTCGATGCCAAAATGATGCAGATCGGGTATCCACGGGGTGGTCGGACCCATTAGCACGGTGACTGCATTGCGGGACAATTCTGCCAGACGCGGGAAAGTCTTATTGGGGATGGAACTGGCGGTCAGGAATACCCATTCCGCCTCAGGCAGCAGATATTCGCAGGCGGTATCGGCCAAATCGCCGTGGCTTGGATTGCGTTCCAACACGGTCACGTCCAGGCTATGGGCCTCAACGAATTCCAACAGCCCCGGATAGCGGCCAATGACAATGGTCTTCTTGTCAATCATGCGCGGCAGGAAATGCTCGAAAACAGCGAGGTTTCCCTGTTTCCCAGGTTTAAGGGTGAGTCCAGCAGGTAGGCAGTGGCGACAGTTTATGGCGGCATTGACTGCTGCCATGCCGACAGTGGACTTGTAAGGATCGAACTCCCTTACCCAAGCAGCCAGTTCGGCGACTGATTTGCC
>QJPH01000424.1 GCA_003242955.1 Candidatus Methylumidiphilus alinenensis | reverse complement strand
CCTGAACCTCTTTTGCAGTCTTCCCTACCGACTTGACTTGAGCCTGTAACTCAGCCAACAACTTCTGATTCATCAAAATAGGCAGGCCCAACACCGAAATCACCAATAAAAACAACAGAATTGACGAGGCGATGGTAAATAGTTTGGGCAAACGACTTTTCTGGGGGCGGAATTTTTCCGGCAACAAATTATGGCCGAGGCCATCATTCCCGGCCACTAAATCGACCCGCTCAGGACTCCATCCCAAAGCTATCAGTTCATCCAAGATGGCATCTAAAAGCTTACGTGGTGCCGCAACCAATTCAACGCGTATCTGGCGCGTGCCAGGAAGCCGTTCAATCAGTTTGACATCGAAATAGACTTGGTTGGCATTGAATGGTGTCAACCGGTCCATCTCGAAAGAAGCAACTTGCTGCAAGTTTTCCTCGGCAATTGCCGGTAACTTGAATACCCTGACCAAGGACTGTTCCGGGCCAAGCCGCAACACCAATTCGGCATCATCCAGCTCGGGATTACCCACAAGCCCACGATTGCTTGGGGCATTATCGTCCAAAGGCGACAGTTCAATGTTACGGACACCCTCTTCGCTTAAGTAGGTAACATGCAGTCCGTCACTTTTTCGTGCCAGCACTAGGCGCGCCCTGCCCCATCCTAACAGTTTGAGCAACCGCTTGGGGACAAGAAACGCCAGTTCTCCGCCCCACCAGGCAAGAAACTCTTGCAAATTCAGATCAATCCGTGTATTCAGCTTGAGCATCTAGGCTTATCTCGGAACGGATGGAGTTGCGGTGGAATTTTGATCCGAGCCAAAAATCTGTTGTTTCCAGCTAAGGAAAGCAAACGGTGCGCCATTATTGCGCGAAAATTGACGCCGGGCGATGACTTTGAGTCCGGCACCAGAACCTTCCCCAGTACGCGAGCGGGCATAGATTGTATAGGCGGTGTCGCCCCCGTTAACCATGGGCACACCGCCTGGGGGTACACTCAAGGTAGGTACCGGCATGTTTGGCGGAATCGAACTTCTCATGTTCAAAAAATCGGCGACGGCCTTTTCATCCATGTTGAAGAACAACCGCAATGCTTCGGCGGAAGCCTTTTGTGGGTTGATTCCGTCCTGCCCAGTGTAAATTGTCAGCAAGGGCTCCAATTTTTTGTAAAGCGCCGGGGGCATCCCCAATACCATCTGCAATTCCTCCAAAGCTTGAAAATTTTTATTCTGTGGAACATAACCCTTATCTGCCGCCAAATAGTCTTTCGCTTCGGCACCGCGCAAACGATTAAGGTCGTCGCTGTCGCGCCAGTCTAAGATGATGTCCGTTAATGATGCAGCCTGGTCAATATTACCGGTTAATTTGCCAAGTGCAATGTTCAAAGTTTGTTCCGAAGCAGAATTTATATCAATTTTGCCACTTTCGTCAAAAATAGTGATGCCCACCTCCCCTCCCGGCAAAGCTACTTGGTAGTCAGTGCCATCGCTACGCCAACGCTTGACGGGATCGGGCAAGCTCAACATAATCAGGGCATAGTTTACGCCAGCGTCAGCCAAGGCCAAACCCCTCGCACGTTCTTTGGCGTTGTTGACCAGTCCAGTATTACGCTGGGTGGACAGGGAAAAGCTTGCCGCCATAATCGTTAGCAGCGACACCATCCAAAGCACTATGACCATGGCCACCCCGGTTTGCTTGACCCGAAAAGGGCCTTGGTCATCGTTCAGCCCACCAAATGTGGAGTGCGGCGACTTGTCGCCGCTTTCCGAGCCATGCGGCGACAAGTCGCCGCACTCCACAAACTCACCCATCGGGCTGAACGATGACCAAGGCCCCCGAAAAGGCAGCTTGCTGATAATCCAAAATTCGGCGGTTGGAATGAATGTTGTTATTTTTCCTGAAAATTTATAGTTGATCACCGAATTTTGTTTCATTGGCCCGTCTCCGCACGGGGGGCGACAATTATGGCAGGCCACGCGGGCTCGTCGCGCAATTTAACTTCGATGCGGATCAATGATGGCAGAAAGTTTTCCTTCCATTCTCCCATCCATCTTGATTCGCCATTGACCGTGGTTTTTTTATAAAAGGAAAAACGTAAACTCTTCACGTTCTCCAACACCAGCACATCCTCAATCGGTTCGCTTGGCCCTTTGTCCCCTGTGGAAAACGGGCGTATCGAAAGCTTGAGATCGTTGCGCTCCCCGTCCTCCACAAGATGCAGGCGGAACTTGTAAATACCGCCTCGAACTTGGGGCGGCAGGGTTCCTGTGTATTCAAGCCAGGCGGACCCGCCACTGAATAACAGGACGGGGGGCGCGCCAACTTGTCGGGCATCGGTGGGGCTCTCAAATATCGGTTTGACATCGTTTAGGTGGGAGCGGAAAAAATTGTCCACAACCAGTAGTCGAGATGCCCGGTCCGCCAGCCGTTCGCCTTGTTCCCAACTGTCCGCCCCGACGCGCATGCCACCCAACAGCAGTGTCATTATCATGGCCAACAACACGGTGGCGATGATAACCTCCAGCAGCGTGAAACCAGTTTGATTGGATTGGTATCGCATCGTTGTCAGTATCATCTCGGACCCATTCCTGAACCAAAACCGGGATTGGAACGATTATCCCCAACTAATCTGAGGGTGGACAGTGTGAATGACCGGGGTTCAATCGCATCGCCCCATTCCACCGTCAACTCCACCCAATAGGGTTTAAAGGGCTGATTTTCCGGCAACGCTTCACCGGGTGGAACGAAAGGGCTTACACGCATGACCCAAGAAAACTGGTCGTCGATTTCGCCGCTGGATTGGCCGGGCTGTAAAGGTGACTCAACCCCGGCATTCGCCAGCAACGACTCGGCCAGCACCACCGCCCTGGAATGTTCCTCCGAAAGCCCGGACAGGCGGCCGTCGCCGCTGAAAACACGCAACAGCACACCTAGGCTCAACGCCAAGATGGAAAACGCCACCAGCACTTCCAGCAACGAAAATCCATCCTGCCTAACTTTAGTCATTGGTTTCTTCCCGGATCACAACCCCACCAGTCAACCAGTTGACATCGACCAAACGCTTCTTCCCTGCCCCGGTCAGCGTGACCCGCCCACCGCTTGCCGATCCATCGGGATAAAATAGGATGCTGCCCTGCCCCTCCGACATCAGGAAATCAGCGGTGAACAGGCTTAATTTGACATCTGACGGCAGTGAATAGGGCTTGTGCCGACCGGCAATCTTGTAAAAATGCTGGTTTACATTCAATACGAATTCCGCCTCGCGTCCCCGTTCGAGCGCCACCCCCCGGGTGTGCCGCAATGCCGAAGCCACATCGGCTGTCGCGGACTTTAATTGCATGTTGGCGATGGCTGGCTGTAGGTTAGGGATCGCCACCACCGCCACAACGGCAGCGACGACGAGCACCAAGATCATTTCTAGGAGGGTGAAGCCCCGTAGCCGTTTAATCATGTTCGGTCATTCATTCCGCCACGAGATGAAGGACGGCATCCACGAACACTTGAAAGCTGCGCGAAGCGTTGGTTTCTTTGCGAAGATAGGGACCGATGCGACGGGCACCGTCCCGCTTTTGGTATTGCGGGATATGCTTGCGAAGTTCCTCAACTGGGTAATCCAAACCATCCGGCCCATCTCGGTAATTTGCCTTCTTGCTCAATTTCAATAATTTAGGATTATCGAATGCACTAGCCACGGCAACCCAATCTCCAACGAACCAGGCTTCCAATTCCCGACAGGCAATGCGTACCATGGTTTCGTTTTCACGCCCAGCTTCACGGCAGCGCTCCAACAATCCTTCCTTTACGACCCTACAGTCTCCACTATCTTGATCTCGCAACACAATGAAGCGAGTGTTGGGCTGCCTCCAAGCACGCAAAGTTCTGGTCATTCGTTTCTCCAAGTCCTGCTTTCCCTCGAATACTAGATATTTGACGGTGATCCCATCAGGGAGGAGATAAGGCAAAAACCCTTCTAGCGCATCTTGGGCGGATGGCTCTTCCAGCAGAAATACCAATGATCTCATCTAAGGATTTGCCCCCGGCAATATACCCATTTTCCATAGATAACCCATCTGGTCACCTTCATTCATCAAGGCAGAGACCTGCTCGTCATCGCGAGCGCGTATCACTTGGGTGTACCCCTCTTCTTTCACCAACCAAAACACTTCATCTAACTCGACAGCATTCAGAAAATCGGGTGAATGACTGGATACGAAGACCTGTCCGCCCCTCATAGCATAGGCGCGAAATTCCTCAGCCAAATCCCACAACAAAGAGGGATAAAGCTGATTTTCCGGTTCCTCGACGCATAATAGCGGATGCGGTGTAGGATCGTAGAGCAATACTAAGTAAGCTAGCATTTTAATGGTACCATCGGAAACATATCTCGCAAGAAAAGGGTCTTCAAACGAACCATCCTGAAACTTCAACAACACGCGCCCCTCTTCTGTAGTCTTCGCCTCCACCCCGGTGATGCCGGGAATGCGTGCTTTCAAACGATCTAGAATCTTCCTAAATATTTCCTGGTGGTTTCTAAAAAGATACTCCACCACCAATGAGAGATTTTCACCCTCTCTGGAAAGATGCTCTGCATACCCCGCTTCCTGCTCGGGTCGAGCGCGGCTGATATGGAAATCCGACAAATGCCAATTTTCAATTAAATCTCCTAATGCGACGACCGCAGGGAAGCGTTGGAATTGGGCCAAACCCTTGATCGCAAGAATATCAGGACTTTTTAGTGTCTGGTGTTCTCGCTTCAAATCCTTTTTGTCAGTCACGGAGTCAAGTTCGTTAGTAACCGCCTCCCCCTCACCCCGGCTGAAGTTGAGAAAATGCCAGGGCTGGCCTTTACTGCCACGGCGATATTTCAGAATTTCACGCAGCACAAAAGGACGACCATTCTCCTCATCAATATGCAACTCATAGGTGATAAGAGTGCTTTTGCCCCGCCACAAAGAAGCCCGAATCTTCAATTCGATCTCAATAGCCCCGCTGGAATTGCGGCTGCGCACTTCCTGCAAACCGCGACTACCCCCCAACCGCCCTAAAGCAGCCGTCAGATTGCTAGCCATTGCGTCCCGCAAAAAGCCGAAAACTGAAAACAGGGTACTTTTCCCGGTGCCATTGGCTCCCACCAAAACACAAAAATGGGGTATGTCCCGCAATGTGACATCTTTGAATGCACGGAAGTTTTTCAGCCTAATCGATTCGATTTGCATAGCTTTGACGAATTAACCTATTCCCAACTCACAACATCCGCATCCTCGCCGTCGCCGCCTTCGCCGTTGTCCGCGCCTAGCGTCCACAGGTCGAACTTGCCGTGTTGACCGGGGGCGACATAATGGTAGGGATTGTTCCAAGGATCGACCGGCACCTTTTTCTTTTTCAGGTAAGGCCCGTTCCAAACTTTTGCCATGACGGGCGCTTCGATTAGCGAGTTGAGCCCCTCGTCGGTCGTCGGATAGCGGCCTACATCAAGGCGGTACATATCCAGGGACGAAGATAACTCCTCAATCTGCAAGCGGGCCGCCTTGGCTTTCGATTCGCCTAAATGCTTGATGAGTTGCGGACCCACCAGCCCGGCTAAAAGCCCTAAGATGGCGAGAACCACCAGTAACTCGATCAGGGTGAAACCTCGGGATTCATGTAAAAAATGTTGTCTGTTTCTCATAAGTTTTCTAAATAGGCTGAATAGTTATAAAGCTTGGGGGCGCAGACATCTTGCCTGCCAAACACCGTTAGCAATTCTCATTTTAGAGCCAACGCGATGAAACACGCCCGTCATTCCGGCAGGGATGCCGGAATCCAGCGTCCAAGGATGGCAAACCTCAAGCAACGGTAAGGCTTGCTGTAAATTTGAAGCTTCACGTCCCTGTGACTGGATTCCGGCATCCCTGCTGGAATGACGGTATTTTTGCCAAACCGGGAATTGCTGAATCACCGTAAACCATACCCCTTAAAAAGCCAAGTCGTTCACACTCAAGATTGCCATCAAAATGGATATGATGATACCAGCAATCAGGATGCCGAGCCCCACAATCAATGCAGGTTCCAATAGGGCCAACATGCGCGTGACGGCAGTCTTGACTTCCTTGTCGTAAGTCGTGGCGACCCGGTCCAGCATTTGGTCCAAATGCCCGGATTCCTCACCCAGTTTTATCATTTGGATGGCCAAGGTGGGAAACAGGCCGGATTCTATCAAGGGTCCGCTCAATCCGCCGCCTTGTTTCAGGCTTTCCACCGCCAGATCGACTTTTTCAGCCACCACTAGATTGGTCACGGTGTCTTTGACGATGGTCAAGGCGGTTAGCAAGGTGACACCGTTACCTAGCAATGTCGCCAAAGTCCGGCTGAAATTCGCCACGGCAATCTTCCTGATCAAATCCCCGACTAAGGGCATATGGATCAAACGGCGGTCCCATACGTAACGGCGGTCACGGTCAGCCATTTGGAACCGAAAATAACTAGTGATGGCGATGAACAGCAAAGGCAAGGCCCACCAAAAGTCTCTCAAGCCCTGGGCAACACCGACCACGATTTGCGTGGGGAGCGGCAACTCCTTCCCGGCACTCTCGAACATCTCGGTGAATTGGGGTACGACGAAGGTCAACAGCAACAGCAAGGATGCCCCCGACATGACCACTAAAATCGCCGGGTAAATCATCGCCGTACTGACGGTTTCGCGCAATTCCTGCGAACGGTCCAGATAGTCGGCCAAGCGTTCCAGCACCTGCTCCAAAGCACCCCCGGCCTCGCCAGCGCGGATCAGGTTCAGGTAAAATCGAGAAAACACCCCGGTTTGTTGCTCCAAGGCATCGGAAAACTGTGCACCGCCTTTTACGGCTTCCAGAACCTTGCCTATCATCGCGTTGACGGCGGGTTGGGATTCTGTCAATTCCAGCAACACGACCAAAGCCCGATCCAACGGTAGGCCCGATTGCAGCAAGGTGAGCAATTCGTGGGTGAATAAAGCGACATCCTTGCGCGACACGCCCGATTTTCTGGCACCGAGCCGCAACCAGGCCAGTGGCTTGGACGAAGCCGGGGTAATTTTGATGGGCAACAGCCCTTCCCGTTGCAGGGCAAGCAACAAGGTGGCCTCGTCGGTGGCTTCGCGCTCGGACTCTTCGGTCTCGCCGTCGCGGTTGACGGCTTTGTAAAAATAGAGGGGCATTTGGTTTTCAACTGCTGCGGAAAATTGGGGAAGTTTCGATGTAGGCATCAATATCCGAGCATAGCTGCCGAAATGCTGGCAAGCCAGCCAAGCCAGAAAAATCGCTTGTCAGTTGGGCAACTCGATATCTAGCCGCGTCAAGATGGAATTTATCAAGGCGTCTACCTCTTAAGCCAGTAGCTGCTTTCAATGACGCAAACAATACACCTTTAGGATCAGGTATTTTATCCCATTTATTCGATGGCGGCACCCCTAAATCTTCTTTACCATTTGGGTTATTAGCCGCTTCACGTATTGCTGACTCATTGGATAAAAGCCACGCTTCGGTCATATGCACTGGCACTATTGCCACATAAGGATTTTCAAAAATGGCAAGTTCATTATGAATTTCTTGAACGCGCAATTCAAAAGCTTCCTTTTCAGCATCCCGATGTACAAATAATACATCGCATGGATAAAGCTTCAGAGTCTGCTTTACACGTTTAGACACTCCACCATGATGCGGTGGTGCATAAAAATTTCCCGAATAGGCTACTTCTTTAAGTCGGCTCTTGAACAGCCAATCAATAATGGGCATTAAAACTTTGTCTGATCCTCCATCAGCCAACAATGTATATCGTAGCTCTTTCATTTGATCGGATTCTCACCAAAATCAAGGGAAAGCTGATTCATATATTCACGGGTAGTTTTTGGTTTTCTTTTTAATAGTGGTAATTGGGTCTCGTGCTTCAGAGTTTCAATTTGGTTATCGTCAGCTTGAAGGTATGCCATTAACATCCCAGGGGCCACAGATGGTCTGTTTTCATCAATTTGTGCCCGCCATGTATCTTCCACATATTCGAAAGTAGTTGCTGTCGATCCAGCGGAATGAGTTAAACGAGCCATAACCAAATCATCTGTATTCAATGAACCTAACACAACGGGAGAATGTGAATTGATAATGACCTGCCTTAATGGGTTATCATCATTCACTTCTTCGTTAATATCAACGGCCATATCTTTCAATAACTCAATAATCGCCTGAATCCGCGATGGATGTATGCCATTCTCAGGCTCTTCTAGGCATATCAAACGCCCCGATTCCCTATCTTCAGCGATAATCGCCAATGCAAGGAATCGCAAAGTTCCATCCGAAAGAGATCTCGCCGCATGTTCCGTGGAATCCAAGCGTGTAACGACAAGGGTATAGCTACGACGGCTTTCATCCCGTTCAACTCGAACCGATTTTACGTCATCAAGCAATGTGGCGAGGCGGTTTGACACTTGGGTTTGTGCACCAAGTCGCCATAATGTTGCAGGCATGTGCGCGCCATTGGCTGACACACGGGATTCGGCAGAATAGGCATCTGGCTGGCGCAATGCCGATGGTTCTAATTGCAACAATGCCCAATTCTGCATCTCTCGGCGGGCAGCCAGCACGGTAGGATAATCATTGGTATTAATTCCGCCTAGAATTGTTTTTGGAGAGCCAATCGCTGGAATTTGAACAGGTCGTCCTGATGAACCTCCATCTTGATGCAGGCGAATAATAGTTGACCCTTGATTTGGCTCCGTTGAGATATAGCCTATGCCCCTTCTCTGATTGTTTATAACCGATTTAAAAAACGTGGAATTTGCTGTAAAACTTAACTTGGATTTAGCATCCGAAACTGTGATATGACTTAAGTCTTCTTTCATCAACTCGATACGTTCCGGCAACCCTTTAGATGCCTCAACATACTTCAAACTCAGCTTATAGTTTAGAAATGTGGATTTTGGTGTAGCTTCCCGGTTAAAATCGTCTCTCACACTTCTAGAAACAATAAAATCTGCATCAAAAGACATTATTCCAAAATGCTCTCCTTGCTGCTGCGTGAACAGCGCACGAATATCGCCTGTTTTGCCTAAAGGATCACGCACTCGCGTTGCGGCTTCAATAATCGGATATTCGGTGAGATCGCGAAGGAACTGAATCGCATCAAAAAGATTTGATTTACCCGAACCATTCGCACCGGCAACACAGGTAAACGGGCCAAAATGCACTTCAACATCAGCAAGGCTCTTAAAACCTTTAATATGCAAGCGAATTAACATGCTAGTCGTTATTTCCTATTCTAGGTTGTTTCAAAACAAAACGTTTTGATGTTTAAAACGCTGAGTTAGTTATCCGAGGTCACCCTCAGCACTTCCTCAATCGTCGTCAACCCTGCCACAGCTTTGCGCAGGCCGTCCTCATACATGGTGTACATGCCTTCTTTTAACGCCTGTTCTTCGATTAGGCGGGCTTGCGCGTGGGTCATGACCAAGCGGCGAATATCATCGCTCATCACCAAAAATTCTTGGATGGACAGCCGCCCTTTGTAACCCAAGCCGTCGCAAAGTTCGCAACCGACCGGGCGGGGCAGCATCACCTCGCCCCTAGGCTGATAACGGCGGAGTTTTAACTCGGCCACCACCTCCGGCAAGGCCGGATAGGTCTCATGGCAATGGGGGCATAGCCTGCGCACCAACCTTTGACCGAGAATGCCGTTGACGGTGGAGGTAATCAGGTAATCCTCCAAACCCATGTCCAACAACCGGGTGACACCACCGGCGGCATCATTGGTATGCAGGGTGGATAGCACTAAATGGCCAGTCAGCGCAGACTGCACGGCAATGCGGGCGGTTTCCAAATCGCGCATCTCGCCTATCATAATCACATCCGGGTCTTGCCGAACGATGGAACGTAGCGCAGACGCAAAGGTTAGGCCGATTTGGGCCTTGGTTTGAATCTGGTTGACCCCTTCAAGTTGGTATTCCACAGGGTCTTCCACTGTGATGATTTTGCGCTCCGGTGTGTTGATTCTATGCAACGCGGTGTAAAGTGTGGTCGATTTGCCACTGCCGGTAGGTCCGGTGATAAGGATGATGCCGTGGGGCAAAGCCAACACTTGCAAAAACTTTTCCAACGCATCGCCATCGAAACCCAAGGAGGCGAAGTCGAACTTGATGCTTTCCTTGTGCAATAGGCGGATGACCACGCTTTCACCGAACATGGTGGGTACGGTGGATACGCGCAAGTCCAGTTCTTTGCCTACGACTTGGAGTTTGATGCGGCCATCTTGGGGCAGGCGGCGCTCGGCAATATTGAGCTTGGCCATGATCTTGATGCGCGAAATAACGGCTGCGGTCGAGCGAACCGGGGGGGACTCCACTTCCTTGAGTACACCATCCACACGAAAGCGGACTTTCAAGCGCTCTTCAAAGGGTTCGACATGGATATCCGATGCACGGGATTCGACCGCCCGCTGCATGATGAGGTTCACCATTCGGATGACCGGGGCTTCCGAGGCCAAGTCTTTTAGGTGTTCGACATCCGCCTCGTTGACTTCATCGTCGCCGCCGAAGTTGTCCACCAACTGACCCATCAGGGTTTTGCCGGCACCAAGTTGATGTTCAATCGCCCGCTCAATCTCCGAGGGGAGCCCAACCTTTGCATGTACCGGTTTTTCACAGGCCAAGGTGAGTGCGTCCAGTAGGCTCTGCTCCAAAGGATCGGCAATTGCCACCTCAAAGGCATCTTCTAGAGCACCTATGCCAACGATGTGATTCTCCTTGAGAAATCTCGATGCCACCGTATCAGGCAACGGGGAGGCTTCAGGATAATCGCTCCCGCCGATCAAGGGCAAACGAGTCACTTCGGCCAAAGCTTCGGCAATGTCCCGTTCAGATAAAATTCCTAATTTCATCAATAAAGTGGGTAGTGTTTGGTCATCGGTTTGCGCGGCAAGTCGGCGTGCGCGATTGATTTCGGCTTCACGCACTTTACCTTTGCGAACCAGGCAATCGGCAAATTGACCATAGCAATCGGTGGGCAGGTTTTCATTTGCGCTTGTCGGGCTCGGAGAGACAGAAGAGGTTTGAGTGACCAAAGCATTTTCCTTGCAAGCATAAAATTTAAATTAACTGATGTTACGCAACGCAGTAAGGTGCAATCCACATGGGGCTATTGTGCCCTTGTCGTCAAAGGGAGCGACGGCGAACGGAAAAAAACCGTTCAGGCCCGTCACTGGCAACCTAGACATTGCCGTATCACCTATCACTCGCGCTTTTAGGTTGCGTCGTTGCGCCGTTGCGTGAGACCTTCTTTTGGCCTTTCTCGCAATGCGGCACGTCATTCAACGGGCGAAGATTTTTTTCTCACGCAACGACGCTACATTAAGAGCAAAGCAGAATCTACAAGGTTTTCCATATTATCATCTAGAAACTTGGCTATGTGCCAATAATATCCGTATCTTGCAGTTCTTCGCCATAGCCGGCTCCCCCCTTATGTTTGACAGGCCGTTCAAATAAGGCAAGCCTGCCGCCTTTTAACGCACAGTCCATCCAACTAGGCCACGAAAACTCAACGGAGACAACGCCACAAGTAGGCACGTTGTCGATGCCCGCGTTGGTTAAGCGGTTCACCAAATCGGTCAATTCCGGGTTGTGGCCAATGAGATAAACTCGTTCCAAACCATCATCCAATTTGCCAATTAATTCTACCAAGGCGGTAATATCCTGCTCGTAAATTTCCTCGCTGACTTCAATATTTTTTTTCGGATAATCAATTTCCTCGGCAATCATTTTTGCCGTCTTCAAAGCCCGTTTGGCAGGACTGGAAAGGATATGATCGGGAAGCAAGTCTTTTTCCCTAAGCAATCGGCCCATGGCGGGTGCATCCCTCTTTCCACGGCTATTTAGGGGCCGTTCACGGTCGCTTAACGAAGGATCGTCCCAACTGGATTTGGCGTGTCGTATCAAAATCAAATTTTTCATTCAGGCTGCTCCCGTGAGCGGTAAGTTTTATAGTAACCGTTCAGCCCCCCCTGGGAGCGCGGGCGTCCCGCCCGCCAAAATTGCGGCCAAGATGGCCGCGCTCCCAGGAAAAGGCAGGGGGGGGCTGAACGGTTACGTTTCATACAGTTTAGCCCTTTCCGATTATACTGGGAAACACTTGTCGCAATAATTACAGAAGTTAAGGATTCGATTTTTCTGTGGTCCGTGTTATTTTAATGCTCAGTAAATAATAAAAATAACAACTAATCATTGGAGCCAGCATGGGTAACTCTCCTTCTGTGACTTTGTCAGCGCCAAAATTGGCTCTCCCCACAGGCTTTGTCTGGGGAACGTCAACCTCCAGCTATCAAATTGAGGGGGCCGCCAGTGAGGACGGACGTGGACCCAGCATCTGGGACACCCATTGCAAATTGCGAGGAAGAGTCAGCAACGACGACACCGGCGATGTCGCTTGCGACCATTACCACCGCTACCGGCAAGACATCCAAATCATGTCTGATTTAGGCATTCAGGCCTATCGGTTCTCCCTTTCGTGGTCCCGCCTAATGCCTCGTGGACGCGGTTCGGTCAACCAAAAAGGCTTGGACTTTTATGACAAGCTCATCGACGGACTGCTTCAGGCCGACATTGAGCCTTGGATTTGCCTGTTCCACTGGGATTTTCCTCAATTGTTGCAAGACCTAGGAGGGTGGTCAAATCGCGACAGCGTGGGATGGTTTGCCGATTACGCCATGTTGGCCGCCCGACGCTATGGTGACCGGGTAAAACATTGGGCCACCTTCAACGAACAGAGCGTATCAACCCTGTTTGGCTATTTATGGGGCATAAGTCCACCGGGTGCCACTGACCGAGCAGGATACTTCCGGGTTGTGCATCATGAGAATCTGGCCCATGGGGCAGCCATCGAAGCATTGCGTAGCACCGTACACAAAGCCTTTCTGGGGGTAATCCATAACCGGCAAGCGGTTTACCCAGAACGATTCGACCCGGCCCACCAATCGGCGGTCGAACCAATGGATGCCCACTGGAACAAGATTTTCCCCGATCCGCAAATCCTTGGCTATTACCCGGAAACGCTGGCCCAAGACATCGAACCTTTCATGCGAGCGGGAGACTTGGCTAGCATCTGTCGTCCCCTGGATTGGTTCGGTTTAAACCATTACAGCCCAATCTGGGCGAGAGTGGAACCAAATAGCACCCTAGGATTTCAAATGGGTGACTTTCCAAAAGACATGGCCCATACAGAAATCAACTGGTCCATCTACCCCGAAGCGTTCAAACATGAATTGCTGGAACTTACCCGACGCTACCAATTGCCGGTTTACGTCACCGAAAACGGCTGTGGCTCCAATCAGGAAAAGCCTGACGAATCCGGCTTCGTTCAGGATGACCACCGGATAAATTATATCAGCCTGTATATGCAAAAGATGGCCGAGGCCTGCCAAGAAGGAGCCGACGTGCGGGGCTATTTTGTCTGGTCTTTGTTGGATAATTTCGAGTGGGGAGCAGGCTATGAAAGCCGCTTTGGCATAGTCCGTGTGGATTTTGACACACAAAAGCGGACGCCAAAAGCGTCGGCAAAATGGTATGCCGATTTGATGCGAATAAACCAATAATTGGGGCGCAACAGCAATTCTCATTTTGAACAAAACGGGCGGGTTTGGAACCCGCCCCCTACGAATCGACATCCCGCATCCCGTTTATAATGCATTGATAATTGGTAATTATATTTCATGCGTAGGGGCGGGTTCCAAACCCGCCCTTATTAATCTTTACCAAAATGAGAATTGCTGGGAACCCATGCAAAGCAAGCCTTGCACGCCTGAATTTTGCTATAATACAGGATTTCGCAACCCTTCACCGATGATTCCATTGATTCGGACTGACTAAAACCTCCATCCCCTGCGAGTAAATCAGATGGCATCGCCAGCCTCATCATCCAACACTTTAGCGAGCAAGCCAAGCAAACTGCTAAGGGAACTGCTTGCATCAGGACGCCCCATTCTTTATATCATGACTGCCGAAGAACAGCGTATTGCCAGGTTGCTTAGTGAGGGTGCGCAACACTTTTTTGCCGCCCCAGTGCTGTATTGGTCATGGAGTTTGACCGAAGGCTTAGTTTGCTCTAATGGCACCAAGCCTGAATACGACACTGCCAACCCACGCGCCGCTTTGGATTTTATCGCCAATTACCAAGGGGCTGCGCTTTTTCACCTGAAAGACTTCCACGAATCCTTACACGAAGCGGTGGTCGTCCGGCGGTTGCGCGATCTTTACCAATTGTGCTTCGGTCAAAACAAGTATATTGTGATTTCTTCCCCCATCCGCTTCATTCCCGAGGAAATCAGCCGCAACATCGTCTACATTGAACTTACCGTCCCTGACTTCAATGAAATCAAGGCGTATTTGGAAGAGCAGGCGGCTACCATCGTCATTACCGGTGTCCCTGTCGATACCAGCGAATCGACCATGGTTCACATGACCCGAGCATTGCAGGGTCTGACTATAGACGAGGCTGGCTTTGCGCTCCGCCGTGCCGTTGCTGAGACCGGTCGCCTCGGAATGGAGTCGCTGCCCGTCTTATTCGAGGAAAAGCGTCTGCTGGTCAATCGTTCGGGGACGATCCAATATATTGCCGAAGGCGGGAATATTGAACTTGTCGGCGGATTGGAAGTGATGAAAAAATGGCTGCTGGAACGTCGCCAATTGTTCTTGATGCGCGATAGCATTGGCGCTGAGCTTGTACCGAAGGGGGTATTGGTGATGGGGGTTTCCGGCTGCGGAAAAAGCCTTTCCATCAAAGCTGTCGCATCCTGCTTCGAACTGCCACTCTACCGCATCGACATGACCGAAATATTTTCGGGCCGCCATGGCAACCCGGAATGGGCTTTCGCACGGGCTTGCCGGACGATGGAAGCAATTGCCCCGGCTGTGGTATGGTTCGACGAAATCGAAATGGGCATTACTTCCTCTGAATCCTCCGGTGAGCAAGGCCGCATCTTTGCATTTTTCCTCACCTGGATGCAGGAAAAGGTTCGGGGCTTGTTCGTTGCAGCAACAGCCAACCGCATCGACTTGCTGCCTGCGGAAATGATTCGCAAAGGCCGCTTTGACGAGGTATTTTTCGTCGATTTGCCAATGGACGAAGAACGTATCGAAATTCTTAACATTCATTTACGGCGAAGAGGAATAGACCCTGCCGGATTTGGCGTGGAACGGCTTACCAAGCTTACTAAAGGGTGGACCGGGGCCGAGTGTGAACAATGTGTCGTCTCCGCCGTCACGCGAGCTAAATTGGAGGAACGTGAAGTCACACTGGAAGATTTATTGCGCACGGCAGGTAATATCGTACCCCTGTCGAAAACGATGAAGGAACAAGTCGACCACATCCGCAGTTGGGCGCGGGACCGTGCCGCGCCGGCCTCGCTTGGGGATTTTCGGTAAGCGTGACCATGATGAAATTTGATGTCTTAGTAGTCAATGCCAACCCGCTGTTGAACCTTGTCCATGCAAACGATTATATACCGGGTGCTATCAACCGCGTCCAATCAATGCACATGGCTGCCGAAGGCAAAGGCGTAAACGTGGCACGGGTACTGGCGCGCCATTGCCATCGCGTGGCATTGACAGGCTTTGCTGGTGGCCACAGCGGGGCTTGGCTGCGTGAACTAATATGCGCGGAAAGTGTGAAGGATGAATTGATTGAAACTGCCGCTCCGTTGCGGGTGGGTTTTATGGCATCTGGGCCGGACTCCAGCCACCCTACCACGGTTTTGCCCGCCGGTTTTCCGGTTACCCAAGCAGAATGCCAAGCCTTGCTGGACCGGGTTGAATCCCTTCTAGGCTCGGTCAGGCTTGTCATTGGAAGTGGTTCAGTGCCCGACCCGGTGGCCGACGATCTCTATGCCAGATTATTGGAACTGTGCCAGAAACACTCGGTGCCTTGCTGGCTGGATGCCTACGGCCATGCCATGATGCTGGCATTGGAAGGACCAGTCCCGCCCAAGGTCTGCACACCTAACCGCCAAGAGTTCGATCAGTGCCGTCACTGGGATAGAGTGGAGGAATTGCACATAACCGACGGCGATGCCCCGATCAAAGTTAGCAGCCTGTATCATGGCCAGTGGCGGGTTATTCCACCGACCATTAAACAGGTAAACCCTGTGGGTTCCGGTGATTGCTATGTGGCCGGACTTGCGCATGGCTGGCTGCTGGGTCTACCCTGGCAAGACTGCCTGCGCTACGCCGCGAGCGCTGGCACGGTCAATGCGTCACGTCAGGATGTCGCGATGATTGCACCGTTTGAAGTAAATTCGCTGCAAAACAATGTGCGTGTAGAATGCATCTGCAAACCCCACGGATGACGGGTTCGTGATAAAATTGCATACTAGTCAAATACTTTCTGGAGACTCTTTAAGATGTTAGGACGCAAGGTGCTAGTTACCGGCGCGACGGGTCACCTCGGTGCCAATTTGGTTCGTCGCCTGCTTGCGGATGGCGAAAATGTTCGTGTCATGGTCCGGGCAGGGCATGACAATTCTGCCCTAGTCGGGCTTAATGTCGAACAGGCAACAGCTGATCTGTGTGACAACGGTGCTGTGGATTCTGCTGTACAAGGCTGTAGCCATATTTACCATTGCGCCGCCTTCGTTTCCACAATTGACGGCAATGCAGCCCATAAGCGTAAAATTTACAATACCAATGTCCTCGGTACCCGGCATATACTGGAATCGGCAATTCGACATGGGGTGGAAAAGGTTGTGGTTTCCGGGTCACTCAGTGCGACTGGGCATGAAGGGGACATCCCTAGCCATGAAGACATGCCCTTTTATCCTTTTGAGAGCCAATTACCCTATGGTTTTACCAAACACTTGGTCGAGCATGAAGCCCTAAGAGCCCATGC
>QJPH01000336.1 GCA_003242955.1 Candidatus Methylumidiphilus alinenensis | reverse complement strand
TGTCAGTCTCCCAAATTTAAGCTGTGTGGCCGGGTTAACGTGCCATTGAAGGAAGCCCATGGATCCATTATAGTATGTTTTTAAACGATTGGTTGGCCTATGTTTTTACAAGAATGATGCGATTTTTATGTACAGCGTTTTCATCTTTAAAAAAATAACTAAAGAATGGATATTCAGTTAGCACTAAAATTAACAGAATGACCTGCACCAACATACCCACTATCAAGTAACTCTTTGATGTTGAAAACGCTGTAATAGCTTTATTTCTCAATATTTATCAACTGACAGCCGGGTTGATGAACAACCAATACAAATTGATGGAGAGGATATAGATAACGTCACACATGCGATTATTTTTAATGATGGTCAAGCATACAAAAATCTTATTATAAACACTAAAGCAGCCGGTATAAAAGCACGAATAATCGACACAGTCACGACAAAAGTGGTCAACATAGATAAAGGGGATAAATACGATGTCTATATTGGGCGCGGCACCCTTTGGGGCAATCCTTATGCAATTGGTTTTAGCGGAGATAGGGAAGAGGTCATTCGTAAATTCAAATATGATTTTGAAAGAGGATTTCTTAGATTCACTAGAGAAGACGTTCTAAAATTAAAAGGCAAGACGCTTGGGTGTCATTGTAAACCTGCTGCATGTCACGGGGATGTTATTGCGGAATACCTTAATGCTCTGGATGATGAAAGCTAAATTATCTCGCAATCAACTCCAAATGACTTTATTGGAAGCCTAGCAGACGGTCTTGCCCTTTCTACAGCATACAAAGGCATGAATCCGAACTTGTCGGGTTTTTGCCGGAAACGCCCGTGAACGGGCTTATTCCGGCCTACTGTGCAAGGAAATTATTTTCGGCCATATTCTAACTTTATCGAATATTATGAGAATTTTAGAAATGTATGAGTTTTATATCACACTGCTTGTCCTCGGGATTGTGTTAACCTTGGCATCAGTGTCTGCCGTGTTATACGCCTATCACCTCAAGAAAAAAGCCTTAGACGAGGTGAAAATAAATCCAGAAAAATACTCAGTGAGCATTTCTGACACGAAGGGAGATACTATTGTGATTTCACCGTTATCCTCAAGAGATGATATACAAAAAGCCAATAATATCATTTCTTCTGTACAGACTCTAACCAAAGGAAAGTTTTCCATGTCCCTGCCCCCGCCTCCCACACCTAAAACTAAAAATTAAGCTACAGCGTTTTTTTCTTTCAATTGATTACTTCGTTTATGTTTTGAAATACTTGGGGCGGCAAAGGGTTGCCGCCCTACAGTCCTTGATACGCAGTAGGTCGGCAACCCTTTGCCGACATGGGGGCTTAATTTAATAGCATTGTGGGGGTTAAAGGTATCCTATGCAAAAAGCATCGTCGGTAGGCTTGGTCGTTAAACAAAGCGACTAATATCTTTTTGTCTATTGCTAAAAAGAGCATATTCGCTAAAATGGAGGGGATGGCGTATCAAAGCGAAAGATCAGTAGCATTGGCGTTGTGGGTCTAGGCTGTTGTTGCCATATCCAGTTTTGGATCACAACCAAGGTGCTGCGTAAGCAGACGGTTTCCGATAAAGTCTAATGAAGGTTGCAGAATGAATATTACGTTGGAAAACAAGGATGGCTCTACCCTGCTAAGGTTCCATGAGGAAAGGCTTGACGCGCACAATTCCAAGGAACTTAAGGATTATCTGCTGGAGTTAATGGAAAAAGGGTCAAAAAAATTGATCCTCGACCTTTCCGAAGTGCGTTTCGTCGATAGCTCTGGACTTGGTGCCTTGCTGTCAGGGCATAAGAACGCCGGGTTAAGGGAGGGGCGTTTTGCCCTAGTGGGTGTCCAGCCCCGTGTCCAGTCGATGTTTGAGCTGACTCGATTGACGCGAGTGTTTGAGATTTATCCGGGAGTGGAAGACGCTCTAGCCTATGTCCCGGGGGGAACTCCCCATGACTCGAAACAAGATTAACCTTGAAATCGAAATCCCCACACAGACCCGCTACTTGGGTCTGATAGGCAATATTGGCGAACAATTAGCTTGGGACTTGACAGATTACGGTGGTGATCGAGATGCCTTGGCCTATAACCTCAACTTAGTTCTTACCGAGGCTCTTACCAATGTCATCAAACATGCGGGATGCGATAACCAAGCTTTGCGAGTTTGCATCAGCATTGAAGGTAACAGCCTGTCCATCCAAGTGCATGACCAGGGCCTTGGATTTGACCTTGAAGGTGTGCCATGTCCTGACCCGGAGGAACTTTGCGAACGGGGGCGTGGCATCTTCATTATTCGCCACCTCATGGACTCCGTCGATTACCGAAAGACCGACAAAGGCAATGTGCTGGAAATGAAGAAAGAGCTATAAGGTTTCAGTTCTTCATCTTAAAAAGAGGGTTGTAGCTCGTCTCCGTCTTGTAATTTTCCCATACGTATGTTGGATTGGTCAGAGGTTCGGTAGGAATGGGAAAGGTCAAGATGTCAAGTGTGCCTGCCAGCATGCGCCCAGCCGTGTGCAAAACTCCCTTGGCCACACCGCCTGTGATCCCAAGCGCCAAATTTGCTTCGTTAGTGGTGTTAATCATGTTTTTTGGTATTTCTGCAACACCACAAACTAGGTTGGAGAAACCCCAGCCGAGTTTTGTGAGAATATTGGTTGAATAACTTTCGTATTTCTTGGTTCCTGTGGGCGGATGGTAGGGTTGGTCGTTCATAGGGCCGCATAAGCCCGGATTGACAACGGCCAGCAGGGCTATGAGCAGATTAATTTTGAGTAGGTTCAACATGGAGTTCTTAGCGGCAAAAAAATAAAATAGTTGTAAGGCTAGCTTAAGCTTAAGCAAAATCGTCAATTTTTTCAAATAATACCAAAATATAACATTAAGGTTCCATGCCTCTAATACGCCTGACAGATGTATCCATCGCCTTTGGTGTCCATCCCGTCCTTGATCGCGCCAACTTCCAACTTGATCCGGGCGAGCGGGTCGGCCTGATCGGTCGTAACGGCGAGGGCAAGTCCACATTAATGAAGGCGATTGCATCTATTGTAGCGGCTGACAGTGGAGAAATCTGGCGACAGCCCGGAATCCAGGTCGCCATGCTGGAACAGGAGCCCATTCTGCCGGAACAAGCCACAATTTATGATGCCGTTGCCGATGCCTTAGGCGATATAGGCCACTGGATTGCAGAATACCACCGCCTTTCCGAGTTCGCCCATGCCAGCGATGACGCATTGATGGAAATGGGCCGCTTGCAGCACCAATTGGAAACACGCGACGGCTGGCAATTACAACAACGGGTTGAAATCGTGCTAAGCCGTTTGAACCTACCGGGCGACCTGCCAGTGTCAGGGCTTTCAGGCGGCTGGCGTAGGCGCGTTTCTCTGGCTCGTGCGCTGGTTGTGGAACCTGATGTGTTATTGCTAGACGAGCCTACCAATCATTTAGACTTGGATGTCATTGTTTGGTTGGAAGACCAATTGCTCCAGTTCAAAGGCGCCATTCTGGTCATCACGCATGACCGCGCCTTCCTGCAAAAAATTGCCACCCGGATTGTTGACCTTGACCGGGGGCGGCTCACCTCATGGCCTGGCGACTATGCCGATTATTTGGAGAAAAAGGCCGCGGCCTTGGAAGAGGAGGCCAGACACAATGCCCTGTTTGATAAAAAGCTGGCTCAGGAGGAAGTTTGGATTCGCCAAGGCATCAAGGCCCGCCGAACCCGCAACGAAGGGCGAGTAAGCGCATTGAAAGAATTGCGCAATCAACGGGCAGGCCGACGCAACCGGCAGGGTCAGGCGAAAATTGAATTGGAACAGGCCGAACGCTCCGGCAAACTGGTGATCGAGGCAGAGTCGGTGAGTTTCTCCTACGGGGACAGGGTTGTCATCCGTGATTTTTCCACCGCCATCATGCGCGGGGACCGCGTTGGCCTGATTGGTCCGAATGGCGTGGGCAAGTCTACGTTAATTGGGCTGCTGCTTCAGCAGTTGCAGCCCCAAGGCGGAACGGTGCGGCAAGGGACCAAATTAAGCATTGCTTATTTCGACCAACTCCGCGCCCAACTCGACCCCGATCAAACTTTGGCGGAAGCCGTAGGCGGCGGGAAGGAATTTCTAGAAATCAACGGTCAGAGGCTGCACGTCATGTCTTATCTGGCCAATTTCTTGTTTCCTCCCGAGCGTGCCCGCTCGCCTGTGCGCAGCCTGTCCGGCGGGGAGCGCAACCGGGCGTTGCTGGCGCAACTGTTCAGCCAGCCTTGCAACCTGCTGGTGATGGACGAACCCACCAATGATTTGGATTTGGAAACCCTCGAACTGCTGGAAGAACTCTTGGCGACAAACGACGGGACGCTAATTCTGGTCAGCCATGACAGGGCTTTCCTTGATAACGTGGTCACTAGCACTTTGGTATTCGAAGGCGGTGGCAAAATCAGCGAATTTGTGGGCGGTTACTCGGACTGGTTGGACCAGTCGAAACAAGCCGAGTCCAAGCAGTCCCAAGATTCCAAGCCTGCCACTACGGTTTTATCCAAAGCCCCTGTGGCAAAAAAGAAGCTATCCTACCGCGAGGGACGGGAATTGGAAACCCTGCCGGGACAAATTGAAGCCATGGAGGCTCGGCAAGCGGAACTAAACCAATTGATTAACTCGGCAGGGTTTTACAAAGAGGATTCCGATAGGGTCAAGAAAACTTTATCAGAGGTACAGGCTTTGATTGGCGAGTTGGAGGCCGCTTACGAACGCTGGAACGAACTTGATGCATTGGCAGAATCTCTTTCCCGTTGAAATAACGCCGGGAGTAAATAAAGGCGTGTAGGTCCAAGCCCAATACTGTTGATTTAAGAAAAACTCCGTCGTTCCGGCAGGGATTGCCGGAACCCAGAGGCCATGGAGGGCAGTCTACATTCACCTCCCTGTGTCCTGGATACCGGCAATCCCTGCCGGTATGACGGCTGTGTCAACAGCATTGAGGTCCAAGCCTCTCTGAAAGTGCGTTGAAAAACCGGAGTTTGGCGACGCTAAGCCATTGAATGTTTGTCTTAGTTGGGGGTTGAGCTAAGCGCATACTATTGATTCTTTTACGTTGCGTCGTTGCGCCGTTGCGTGAAACTTTCTTTTTGCTTCCTTGCTCATACTGTTTGACCGTGCCGTTGAGCAAAGATTTTTTTGACTCACGCAACGGCGCAACGTTAAGAGCGAAGTGCGATGGGATTTACAACCCCGTCCAGCTTTAGCGTATAGGTCGGGCGCGTATTTTTGCGTTGCGCCCGACATTTGATTGTCGGGCAACGCAAGAAGATGTTGCCCGACCTACGGTCCCGTATCGCTTTGAATCACACGTTCCGGTCGCGTGGCTTCTTCAAGCCAATCCAAATAAGCCAGTGCCTCAGACTGCTGGTTTCCGCACATTTCCAAGGAAGGCTTGAGTCCGGCGCAGCAGGAGGGCCGTTGCGGATCGGTGAAAATGGCACAACGCAGATCATCGGTTAGTTGCACACAGCGCACCCCGGCAGGCTTCCCCAAAGGCATGCCGGGTATGGGTGTGGAAATGGACAAGGCAATGCAGCAGGCTCCGCAACCGGGCCGGCAGTTCATGGCCGAATCGTCATAGTGGTTGATCGTCAAGGATTAGGCTGGCTTTCAACCGTGCAACAACCGCAGAGAATTCGGCCTCGTCATAGGCCAACGGTGCAAACTTCCCCCACACCGGCGCGGGCCAAGCCGGATCGTTTCGATAGCGTACCACATGATGGACATGCAGTTGCGGAACTAGATTGCCTAGTGAGGCGATGTTCAGCTTGTCACCTGCAAAAGCCTCTGCCAAGCCTTGCGCCAAGGTGGAGGATTCGCTTAACAACAAAGCCTGGTCTGCCTCGCTTAATTGGTAAATCTCGGTCACATCGACTCTTTCCGGCACTAGGATAAACCACGGATAGCGGCTCTCGTTCATCAGCAGCAGACGGCACAGTCTGAAGTGGCCAATTTCCAGGCAGTCTTGTTGCAGTTGGGGATGCAGTTCAAACATCAAGCCTATCCTCTTGTAAAGGGTGGTAGGGGTTGTGCGGCAACTCTCATTTTTGCTCGTTCCCAAGCTCTTGCTTGGGAATGGGGTTTTTGAAGTTCCCGCTTCCCGAAGAACGGTCAAGCAGGAGCTTGCAAGCTAGGGGTTCCCAAGCAGGAGCTTGGGAACCAGCCAGACACAATAACCTACCACAAGCCTAAGAAATATTTTTGCTTTCTTAAGCTAGGGACAGGAATTTTTTTTTTACTCCCCTGTCATAGAAATGTGCCTGATGTGATGTTAAGCCGAAATCACACCAAGGCATACATTAGAAGTAACCAAAACAACTGAGGTATAAATATGGCTGCAACTACTATTGGCACTGTAGGCGTAAAAGAAAAACCACTTTTAGACGTAAAGTGGTTAGCTTTTGCTTTCACGATCTACACCGTGTTCTATGCATGGGTACGCTGGTACGAGGGCGTTTATGGCTGGTCCGCCGGCCTTGACTCTTTCGCGCCCGAGTTCGAGACCTACTGGATGAACTTCCTGTACATCGAGATCGTGCTAGAGATCGTCACCGCTTCCATCCTGTGGGGCTACATCTGGAAAACCCGCGACCGCAACCTGGCCGCGATCACCCCGCGTGAAGAACTGCGCCGCAACGTCACCCACCTGGTCTGGCTGTTTGCGTATGCATGGGCCATCTACTGGGGCGCTTCCTACTTCACCGAGCAGGACGGCACCTGGCACCAGACGATTGTGCGCGACACCGACTTCACCCCGTCGCACATCATCGAGTTCTACCTGAGCTACCCGATCTACATCATCACGGGCGGCGCTGCATTCCTGTACGCCAAGACCCGCCTGCCGTTCTGGAGCGAAGGGCTGTCCCTGCCGTACCTGATCGCCGTGACCGGTCCGTTCATGATCCTGCCGAACGTCGGCCTGAACGAGTGGGGTCACACCTTCTGGTTCATGGAAGAATTGTTCGTGGCTCCGCTGCACTACGGCTTCGTGATCTTCGGCTGGTTGGCCTTGGCTATCATGGGCGTGCTGCTGCAAGTTTTCGCCAGCTTCTCCAACCTGATTGGGAAGGAGCTGTGCGAAGCGGTTGATGCGGGTGTTATCAGCAAATAAGTGACTATCGATTGGGTGGACGGGGTTCTCGTCCACCTAATCGAACCCAATGCATCTTTTACTAATCGCCCGAGGCAGTTAAACTGTCTCGGGCGATTTTGTTTAGTCCGCAAAAAATTAGAGGTTTAACAATGGCTACAACGACTATTGATACTGTGGGTGCAAAAGAGGAACCACTGCTTAACGTTAAGTGGCTGGCTTTTGCTTTTACGATTTACACCGTGTTCTACGCATGGGTGCGCTGGTACGAGGGCGTCTACGGCTGGTCCGCCGGCCTTGACTCTTTCGCACCCGAGTTCGAGACCTACTGGATGAACTTCCTGTACATCGAGATCGTGCTAGAGATCGTCACCGCCTCGATCCTGTGGGGCTATCTCTGGAAGACACGCGACCGCAACCTGGCAGCGATCACCCCGCGCGAAGAACTGCGCCGCAACATTACCCACCTGGTCTGGCTGTTTGCGTATGCATGGGCCATCTACTGGGGCGCTTCCTACTTCACCGAGCAGGACGGTACCTGGCATCAGACGATTGTGCGCGACACCGACTTCACCCCGTCGCACATCATCGAGTTCTATCTGAGCTATCCCGTGTACATCATCACGGGCGGCGCTGCGTTCCTGTACGCCAAGACCCGCCTGCCGTACTGGAGCGAAGGGCTGTCCCTGCCGTACCTGATCGCCGTGACCGGTCCGTTCATGATCCTGCCGAACGTCGGCCTGAACGAGTGGGGTCACACCTTCTGGTTCATGGAAGAATTGTTCGTGGCTCCGCTGCACTACGGCTTCGTGATCTTCGGCTGGTTGGCCTTGGCTATCATGGGCGTGCTGCTGCAAGTTTTCGCCAGCTTCTCCAAACTTATTGGCAAACAACTTTGCCCTGACCTTTGATTTGGACAACCCTGCCATATGTCAGCTAGACCGACTCGGTTTTTAAAACCGAGTCGGTCTTGTCTTATCCCTTTGACAAAAAGACCCTGCGTGTAGTTGAATAGGGGCCAAGACATCACAGCATGGTAACAAAGCAATAATGATGAAGCCGCCCTTTGACCACACTATTGGCTCGCCCATGCCTTTAGGCGTTTACCTGCAACAGGGTGGCATTAATTTCACGTTGTTTAGCCGTAATGCCACCCGCGTATTTCTGTTGTTGTTCGATAATGCCGAGGATTCCAAGCCTTCTCAAGTGGTAGAGTTGGATCCTAATCACTACCGAACAGGGGATATATGGCATGTCTTTGTTAAGGGTGCCTGCCTTGGTCAAATCTATGCTTTCAAGGTCGAAGGGCCGCATGAGCCTGGACAGGGGCATTTGTTTTGCCCCAATGCGATTTTGCTCGACCCTTACGCCAGCGCAGTTGCCAGTCCGCAACCTTGGAATTTTATCCGCTGTTGCGATCTAGAACATGCCACTGCCGAGCAGTCCGCGGCTGGCATGGCCAAAAGCCTGGTCATTCACAACGGATTCGATTGGGAAGATGACCGCCGTCTCAAAAGGCAATGGCCTGAGTTGGTGATTTATGAAACCCATGTAAAAGGCTTCACTATCCATCCTTCTGCTGCCGGGTCCAATCCCGGCACTTTTCTTGGTTTTATCGAGAAAATATCTTATCTTCAAGAGCTTGGTGTAAACGCAGTGGAATTGATGCCATTGCAAGAATTCAATCCCCAAGAATTGACAGCGAAAAATCCGTTTACCAAGGAGCCTCTGGTCAACTACTGGGGCTACAATACCGTCGGTTTTTTTGCCCCGCACGATGGATACGGTACCCGTCGCTATCCAGGCTGCCAAGTGGATGAGTTTAAAACGTTGGTCAAAGCCCTGCATAAAGCCGGCATTGAGGTGTTGTTGGATGTCGTGTTCAATCATACCGCCGAAGGGAACCAGACTGGTCCCACATTGAGTTTTAGGGGTTTGGACAACAGCATTTATTATCTGCTTGAAGAAGACAAAAAATACTATAAAAACTACTCGGGTTGCGGCAACACGCTCAATTGCAACCATCCGGTTGTACGCAATTTTATCCTCGACTGTTTGCGTTACTGGGTGGTGGAAATGCATGTGGACGGTTTTCGCTTCGATCTTGCCTCCATACTGGGCCGTGATAGAAGCGGACATTTGACGCCAAATCCTCCCCTATTGGAACAAATTGCCGAAGACCCCATCCTCCGCGAAGTCAAGCTCATTGCAGAAGCCTGGGATGCCGGCGGGGCTTACCTGGTAGGGCGTTTCCCCGGCGAACGTTGGTCGGAATGGAACGGGCATTACCGTGATGATATTCGTCGCTTTTGGCGCGGTGAGCAGGCCATGGCCGGCATCTTGGCAAACCGCTTGTGTGGTAGCGCAGACCTTTACGACCACAGCGGCAAAGCCCCCGTCAACAGCATAAATTTCATCACTTGCCACGATGGTTTCACGCTAAACGATTTGGTTAGTTTCCACCACAAGCATAATCTTGCAAACGCCGAGGAAAACCGCGACGGTTGTGACTACAATTTTAGTAGCAATTATGGGGTGGAAGGGCCGACCGAAAATGAAGCCATCAATCGCATTCGGCTCAAACAAAAAAAAAATATGCTGGCAACGCTGTTTCTCTCCCGAGGGATACCGATGTTGTTGGGGGGGGACGAGTTTGGCCGTACCCAGCACGGAAATAACAATGCTTATTGCCAAGATAACGAAATTTCTTGGTTTGACTGGGGCTTGTTGGAGAGAAACCGCGAGTTGTTTCAATTCGTCCAAGGTTTGATTGCCTTTCGCAAGTTCAACCAGGTGTTGTCTCTGGAACGGTTCTACCGCAAGGATGAAATCGTTTGGTTTAGTAGCCAAGGCTTGCCGCCCCGTTGGGAAGTGGAAAGCTGCCTAGGTTGCCGTATCCATGCAGGAACGAATGGCGACGGGGGGCTTTGCCTGTTGTTTAATCCCACCACGCAGTGCGTCGATTTTGCACTGCCTAGCCTTCCGCGTGACCGAGTCTGGCTCAAAGCCATTGATACCAATGCCCCGATGGGAGAGGATATAAGCCCTGAAGGCCGGGGAATGTCCCTGTCGGGCTACTCGAATTTCCAAGTTATGGATCATTCCCTAATCGTGCTGACATTAGGGAAACGCGGCTAATTCTGCTTTGCACTTACGTTGCGTCGTTGCGCCGTTGCGTGAGACAAAAAATCTTGGCCCATTGGATGACATGCCGCATTGAGAGAAAGTCAAAAGAAGGTCTCACGCAACGGCGCAACGACGCAACGTAAAAGCGCAAGTGAGGGGTGATGCGGCAATGTCCAAGCAGCCCCCTTTGTCGGGTTATGGTGTTTCCTGATTAGCAAGATTTTTCAGCCAATTTGTAAAACCTAGCCGTATTCGTCATTCCGGCAGGGATTGCCGGAATCCAGAACACAGGGAGGTGAATCTAGTTTGCCCTCCATGGCTACTGGATACCGGCAATCCCTGCCGGTATGACGGCGTTTTAGCCTTGTGAGAATTGCTGCCACCGAACCCGGATTGCGCCGCAAGCGGCTCCATCCGGGCTACAATGCTTATTTTAATCTAGCGATGCCATCTCTTTGCAAGCATCATGAAACCCATTGATGAACTCAAACTTCGCGATATTATGAGTCGCAAAGTGCTTTGCGTCAGCCCCGAGTGCCGCTTGGTCAATGCCGCGCAACGGATGGGTGAGGCGTGGGTTTCTTCCTTGGTGGTCGGCAACGGAACCAATTTCATAGGGATACTGACGGAACGGGATATAGTTCGCTTGTTGCGCATTAGGGGCAATCGGCAAATCATGGTTGGCGAGCTGATGTCCTCCCCTGTGCTGACTGCACCCGATGATCTCGACTTCCGTTCCGCCTTCGCCTTGTTTCGCCTGCACCGCGTTCGCCACCTAGTGGTGGTGGATGGTCAAAGTCTTGCCATCGGTTTGGTCAGTGCCTCTGATTTTCGTACCCACTTGGCGTTGGATGTCTTCCGTAATATTGGATGTGTCAACGGTGACGCGGATCGGTCCGTTTCCACATTGGCTTCAGAGGAATCCTTAGATTCCGCACTTGAATTGATGATGGACCGGCAATCGGATGACTTGGTCAGAGACAAGCTTCAGCAAGAAAAAACGCGGCTCGAAAGCCAATTACATCTAGTACTGGAAGCCAGTGGCCTGGGTGTGTGGGAATATGACCACACCAATGACTTGACTACTTGGAGTCCTGGGCTATGCACTATGACGGGCTACCCGCCCGGTCAAGCCCCCGCCAGTTTTGAAGAGTGGATTGCGATGATTCACCCGGTGGACCGCCCCGTCGTTCTTGCCAAAGCATCGGCGGCAATGGTCGACCATGGTCCGCTCTATGAGGCCGAATACCGGTTGCGCAAGCAGGATGGCGGTTGGTTATGGATTGCAGCCAGGGGCAGGGTGGTTCGCAGGGATATGCAAGGCAATCCTTTATGTACCGTCGGTACCATGCAAGACATTTCGGCGCGCAAACACACTGAATTACTGCTCCAGGCACAACACGATCTTGCCACGGTCTTGGCAGGCGAACCGAGCCGTGAAGTTTTGCTGAAGGCCATACTTGACAGTGCCCTCTCCCTACCCGAATTGGATGGCGGCGGGGTCTACTGGCTTCAAGAGGATGGCAGCTACGCCCTGCTGTTTCATCGCGGCCTGTCAGACGAATTTATCTCCGCAACCAAACACCTTCCTAAGGATTCCTTGCAAGCCGGGATAATCCGGGAGGGTAGAATGCGCTGTAGTTGCTGTGAACCCTTAACCCAGTGCGTGGATTTGGAGCTTGTCAAACAGGCAAAACTAGTTGTGGAAGGCATACGCTCATTGGTGGTGCAGCCTATCCTAGTCGATGGCACGGCTGTGGCATGCCTCAATTTGGCCAGTTTGCATGTTGCCCGGATTTGTGGGGAAACCCTATCCTCCCTGTTGACGCTCACCCGTCAATTCAACCAAGCTTTGCAACGCCAATTCGCCCAACAAGAGGCCAGCCACCAGAGGGAAAATCTGCAAGGGCTTTTCGAAGCGCTCAATGACTATTTATTTGTGTTGGATGAGAACGGGCTAATCCTATCTTGCAACGCTGCTGTGACAGACCATCTCGGCTATGGGTCAAGCCTGCTTGGCAAACCAGTCTGGACCGTACATCCTGAGTCCGTGCAAGAAGAGGCAAAAAAGATCACCGCCGAGATGATGGCAGGTTTGCGCAAGCATTGCCCCTTGCCTATTAAAAAGGCCAATGGACAAATTATTTATGCGGATACCCGTGTTGTAAAGGGCTATTGGTATGGCAAGCCGGCAATTTTTGGCATTTCCAGGGATGTCACTGAGCAGGTGGTTCAGCAGAAGGCTTTACTTTGCAGTGAAACCCTATTGCGCACCATTCTCGACTCCACAGCAGAAGGAATCCTAGTGGTGGGAACCTGCGCCAAGGTGCTGGTGACTAACAAAGGTTTTCTCAACCTATGGAGGATTCCAGAAGAACTTATTAATGAAGGGTCGGATGATCGCTTTTTGGCCTATGTGCTGGATACATTATCCAACCCCAAAGAATTCATTTGCGAAGTCCAGAATCTTTACCAATCCGATGAGCAGCGCTGGGATACATTGCATCTCAATGATGGACGGGTTATAGAACGGTTCACCCAACCAATTCAACTGGACGGGCAAAGGGCGCGATTATGGTCCTTCATCGACATCACCGAACGCAAACGGATGGAAACCGACCTGCGTATGAGCCAAGAACGCCTAAGCTACGCATTGGGCGGGGCAAATGACGGCATCTGGGATTGGAGTTTGGAAACCAATGAAGTCTATCTGTCGCCACGTTGGAAGTCCATGCTCGGCTATGGCGAAAATGAACTGGAAAATGGGTACTACACTTGGAAACGCTTGATACACCCTGAAGACCGGGGTTTCTTTTTACGCTATCTGTCCGACTGTTTGCAGGAGAAAACACAGCGTTTTGAGGTGGAATTCCGTATGCGACACAAAGAAGGTCATTGGGTGGATATTCTAGCCCGCGCCAAACTGGCCTGCGATGCCGAAGGAAACCCAGTGAAACCCATGCGGTTAGTTGGCACCCATATCGACATCACCGAACGCAAGCGCATGGAAAACGAGTTGCGTGAAAGCGAGGCGCGCTTCCACGCCATCTACGAACAAAGCCTGCTTGGCATTGCCGTGGTTTCCATTGATGAATGGCGCTTCATCAGTGCCAACCCGGCCTATTGCCAGATGTTGGGCTATACCGAGGAGGAATTGCGCCACAAAACCGTGGCTGATGTGACCCATCCCGATGACGTGTTGACGGAGCAGGAATTCGGCGGTTTGCCGCAGGAGCCGCCCCACGATTTCCAAATTGACAAGCGCCATATTGCCAAGAACGGAGAAGTGGTGTGGACCACCGTGGCCGGTGCAGTCATGTTCGATGACGCCGGCAAGCCGCAATACCGGGTTGGGATGTTGGAAAACATCACCCACCGTCGCCAGATCGAGCAAGCGCTAACAGAACTCAATGATTCCCTGGAACAACGCGTCAGGGAAGAGTCGGCGAAAAACCGTGAGAAAGATCACTTGCTCATCCAGCAATCGCGCTTTGCGGCCATGGGTGAGATGATCGGCAATATTGCCCATCAATGGCGGCAACCGCTCAATACCTTGGGGCTGATCTTGGCCAATATTGAGGATGCTCATAATTACCATGAATTGACCGGAGAATACCTTGCCAAGCAGGTCTATGCCGGACGGCAACTGATTCAGAAAATGTCCACCACCATTGATGATTTCCGCAATTTTTTCCGCCCTCATAAGGAGGTGGAGAAGTTCAGTGTGACCAATGCCATTAAAGATGCCATATCCCTGGTGTCCGCCAGTTTCAGTAATAACAATATTGACATTGCATTTGAACCCTGCCTAGATGTTTTTATCATGGGTTTTTCCAATGAATTTTCGCAGGTGCTGATCAATCTGTTCGCCAATGCCAAAGATGCAATTTTGCAAAATCAGGTTGCCAAGGGCAAGGTACGGGTAAAGCTCAACTGTGACGGGCAGAATGTTGTCATCACTATCGCCGATAATGGCGGAGGCATCCCCGAGTCGATCATGGATAAAGTATTTGAACCCTATTTTTCAACCAAAGAACTAGGCACGGGGATTGGCTTGTATATGTCGAAAATGATTATTGAAAACAGCATGGACGGTCATATCAGCGCATGCAACCAAGGCAATGGCGCGGAGTTTGCCATTCGTATCCGGGTCATTGAACCTGACCGTGTTTAGTCAAAAACCCCAAAAATCTTACCAACCCACTTACGCATGGGCTACGTTTCCTGTGTTGATCGTGTTGCTGCTATGCCTAGTGGGTGTCTGGTTTACGCTGGAGGGTCACCGGGAACATTTTATGCAAGCCCGTTTTTATCTTGAAGCCCAACACCTTACCGGCAAGATCAGCGACAAGATCACCGCCTATACGGAGATTCTGCGCGGTGCAGGCGGTCTGTTCGCCGCCTCGGGCAAGGTTACCCGCGACGGTTGGCATGCCTACGTCGAAAAGCTCGATCTGGATCAGAACTATAAAGGCATTCAAGGTGTCGGGTTTGCGCTTTATATTCCTGCCGACAAACTGAAGGCGCATATTGCGGCTATGCGCCGAGAGGGTTTTGCCGACTATGTGGTGAAACCGGAAGGGCAACGCGAGAGCTACTCCAGCATCATATTTCTTGAACCCTTTTCCGGTCGCAACCTTCGGGCTTTCGGTTACGACATGTATTCCGAATCGGTACGGCGCAAGGCGTTGGACATTGCACGCGACACCGGAGCCATTGCCATTTCAGGCAAAGTTAAATTGTTGCAGGAAACCAAGGTCGATGTGCAGGCGGGCATTTTGGCCTATCACCCGGTCTATGCCAATGGCGCGGTGTTGCAGACCATTGAACAGCGCAGGGCAGCGTTGGTCGGCTGGACTTACAGCCCTTATCGCATGAATGATTTGATGGAGTCCGCGCTAGAAGGCGAACTCAATGGACTACAGCTTGAAATTTTCGACGGCGAGACGACCCAAGCGGAGGCTCTGTTATTTGATAGCGAGGCCAAGAGCATGAAAACGGCTGGGGAGTTGATTTCACGACCCTTGTCTCTGATCTCCAAATTGGAACTCGAAGGCCGTGTCTGGACGTTGCGCTACACTGAACTGCCCGGTTTTGCCGCCCAAGCGACCTACGCTTCCCTATGGCGGGAGACCGTTGGGTTGGTCGTCATTGGCCTGCTGCTGACAGGCTTCTTCTGGTCGCAGGTCAACACGCGCAAACAAGCCGAGTTGATTGCGAAACAGTTGACTGCATCGTTACGGGAGAGCGAAGAACGTTATCACGCCCTATTCGACTTCGCCCAAGTCAGTATACTGTTCATTGATCCCGACCTAGGTGTGATCGTCGAAGCGAACCAAGCAGCCTGCCAGTATTACGGCTACCGTAATGAACAACTGCGGGGTATGCCAATGGAAGTAATTAACACCTTACCGATTGGCGATTTGAAAGAAAAATTTCATAGTGCAACAGCGGAAAATCAGAGCCATGTCTATTGTAGGAATCGCCTGGCGAACGGCGAAGTTCGAGAGGTAGAGGTGCATTTGGGTCCGATACAGTTGGGTGGGCGTTTATTGCTGTACTCGATTGTCCATGATATCACCGAACGCAAAAGGGCCGAGGATGCGTTGCAGCAACTCAATGAAACACTTGAACTTCGAGTGCAGGCAGAACTGGCCGAAAACCGCAAAAAGGACCATTTGATCATCCAGCAATCCCGTTTTGCGGCCATGGGCGAGATGATAGGCAATATTGCCCATCAATGGCGGCAACCGCTCAATTCTATAGGATTGATCCTGGCTAATATTGAAGACGCTTACGATTACCATGAACTGACCAGTGAATACCTGTCCATGCAGGTTGCGGAAGGGGGGCAGCTTATCCAAAAAATGTCTTCCACCATTGATGACTTCCGCAATTTTTTCCGCCCCCATAAGGAAGCCGAACCGTTCAGTGCGGTCAAGGCTATTAAAGAAGCCGTCTCCCTAGTGTCTGCCAGTTTCAACAACAACCATATCGACATTGAATTGGAATTGGGTGAAGATGCCTTCATTCTAGGCTTTTCCAATGAATTCTCGCAGGTGCTGTTAAACCTGTTTGCCAATGCCAAAGATGCAATCCTGAAGAATCATGTCGACGAGGGCAAGGTGTGGGTAAGGCTCACTCAGACCGGACAAAACGTGATTGTGGTTGTTGCCGATAATGGCGGCGGCATCGCTGAAGCTATCATGGAAAGGATTTTTGAACCCTATTTTTCAACCAAGGAAATAGGCACGGGGATTGGCTTGTATATGTCAAAAATGATCATTGAAACCAGCATGCATGGGACTCTCAGTGTGCGTAACCAAGGCAGCGGTGCGGAGTTTGCCATCCGTTGCCAACTAACTGGGGAGGGGCAATGCTGTCCACAAAACTGTTGACACAGCCGTTCGTGCTGAGGAATAGAAGCATGAACGCTGTCATGAGTCTGATTTCGCCCACCCTTCGATTTTTCTTTTACGTTGCGTCGTTGCGCCGTTGCGTGAGACCTTCTTTTTGTTCCTTCGCCGTGCTACTTGGCTGTGGCTTTGGGCAAAGTTTTTTTCTCACGCAACGGCGCAACGTTAAGAGCAAAGCATTAATTCAACAGCACTCGGCCCTGATCCTCCTTTGCATGTTCTTGTGGGCATCCAATGCCCAAGCGGCGGGTCAGACGCCGATCCTGATCCTT
>QJPH01000503.1 GCA_003242955.1 Candidatus Methylumidiphilus alinenensis | reverse complement strand
CCATCCCATTTAAGCTGGATGTACTCCTGCTTGGTCAGTGATACGATGGCTTTGGAAAATGGCGTTCCCTCCTTCCGGAAGACGGCGGGCTGATGGGGTGGAATGATTGGCAGTGGGTTCATGTGTTCCATAAACCGCATTTATACAGGAATTTGCTTCTTGTGTCCCGCAGTTTTTTTATGTCGTCAGTATGAGCTTTGTTGGGTCTAACGGGTTGGCCGAATATTTACTCAGCAGGTTGTGCAAGTCCTTGATTCAGGTAAAATGCCATACCGTAGCTTCATGTTCGCGGTTGTAGGGGCATCTGTCGTGGCACCGAGTTTGCTATCCTTGGACGCTGGATTTCGGCATCCCTGCCGAAAAGACGGGCCTCCAACACTTGTGTATAACGACGAGCGCTCTGCGTCACTGCCATTAATTTAAGCCGTCATTCCGGCATGGACCGCCGGAATCCAGATTGCAGGGATGTTATCGTTCCCACGCTCTGCGTGGGAATGCCTCCGGCGACGCTGCAGCGTCGGAGGTATCGAACCGCAGGAGCGGTAAAGTCTGCATTCCCAACGATAAAAAATGAGAATTGCCCTCAAGGCGGTGTGGGGGTGGTATTGACTTCGTTATTGATTGTATTGGCGACATCGCGGCTGAACTGAGCCAAAGCCCGGTTCATGGAGGCAACGGTGGCGGGGTAGCCGGTCCCATCGGGACGTTCCACATAGCGGGTTTCCCGCGACAATATTTCCCGATTGCCGTCGCCACTTAAGATATTCCAGCGTGTGTGCAAGACGGTTTCACCTCCTTCCGTGTGGTCAAAACGGGTGATTTTCACCACGACTTGATAGTCTAGCGCAGAGGAACGTTTCCATGGGTAAGTGTGCACTTTTTTGCTGGGGAGCAACACGGCCAAATTTTCAGCTAGGACTTGGTTTGCGTTGTCTTTGAGTGGTTCTCCCCATTTGTCGAAATCCGCCAAATTCAATTCATTCTGGCCTGTGCGCGTCACTATTTGGGGTATGTCCAAATACTCCGGCAGTTCTACTGGCCCAACCCCCACGGCGAGATTCCGTCCGGCGTTTGCTGCCTGCTGCGCCGACTGCGGCAAGATGGAAAGCACATAAAACCGTGTGGGCGCACTGCCACTGCAACCAGCGAGCATAAACAGGCTGGCTTTCATCAAAAATAAACCTAGCAGCAATCTTTTCATTTCTTGGCTCCTCCCTTGCCGTACAGCAAGGCTTCAGGGTGACGTTCCAGATAATCGGTGAGCGCGCGGATAGAACGGGCCGAGGATGCCAGTTCGCCCAGTGCGTTGTTGATATCTACCATCATCGGCGAGCCTGGGTCGATTTGCTCCAAGACTTTAACCGCCGTGGTCAGGCTCTTGTCCAAGTTGGCAGTCAGCTTGACAATCTCCTTGTCAGTGGTCTGCGCCAGTTGGTGGACATCTTGAAGTGCAATGTTCATAGAGCGGATGGTGTCTTTGACATCCTGCGAGTTCATCAAGTGGTTGGAGCCTTGCAAGGTTCCCAGTAGCTCATTGCCGATCTTATCCAGCGGCAATTTTTTCAGCTTCGCCATGATTTCTGTCGCATCGTTCATAAACTCTTGGGTAACCGATGGCAACGTGGGTAGTTCGGGCTGTTCCCCGCCGTAAACCAAGCTCATTGGCTGACTGTCTTTATAAAAGTCAAGATCGACAAACAGTTGTCCAGTCAATAGGTTGCCGCTTTTCAATCGTGCCCTTAGACCTTGGTCAATCAACGCTTCCAAGGCGGGCAACCGGCCCGCGGCTCGCTCCGGTGAGGCAGCACTCATTATCTGCTTGATTTGGCTCTGCGGCAAAATTCGGTCAATATCAATCTCAATGAAAACTGGTATCCTTAGCTTTCTTTTATCGATATCGAATTTGAATCGTATTTCGGTCACTTTGCCGACTTGGATGCCCCGCAATTCGACGGGGGCACCAACCGACAAGCCACGGACGGAATCGTCAAAATTCATCATCATGCCGATTTTATGGATATAGGAGCCTTCGGCAATGCTGGCAAAGTCCTTGAATAGGACGAATTTAGTGCCCGGCTTGCTGGGCGGGTGATTTGGGTCTTGCAAGTTGGGAGTCTCGAACGTGATGCCGCCACCCAACAGGCTCAATAATGAGCCGACCTTTACGTTGACCCCTTGCGCACCCATGGAAATATCAATGCCGCTGGTTTGCCAAAACCGGGTATTGTCGCGGATCAACCGGTCATAGGGTTCATCGACGAAAATATCGACTATCACGTTACTCCTGTCGTCGGCCAAGTCTACGCTCAAGACCCGTCCAACCTGAATATCGCGGAAATAAAGCCGAGTCCCCTCAGATAGTGAGCCCGCGCTTTCACCCAAGAGCGTAAAGCGCCGGCCTGGTGTGTCGGCACTTATCTTCGGTGCGTGCTCCAAACCAGTGAATTCCCGCTTTGGTTTTCCTTGGGCAAATTCAACCTCTATGTAATGCCCCGCGATCAGGGTGTCCAAGCCAGAGACGCCGCTCAGGCCAAAGCGCGGCTCGACCACCCAGAATTGGGTACCCTCGCCCAAGTGTGATTCCACGCTTTTTTCGAGGGTGGCGGTCAAGATGACTTTGGATAAATCGTCGCTCAACCTGACTGTCTTGACTACACCAACTTCCACATCCTTATACTTGATCTTGGTCTTGCCGGCTTCCAGTCCGCCGGGGTTTTTGAAGGTAATTGTAATCGTCGGGCCTGCTTCGCTGATGGTCTTGTATGCCAGCCATGCGCCTATTAACAGCGCCACCAACGGGATTAGCCAAACTATCGATAACCCACGGGATTTTTCCACCGTCAACACTGACGTGTCGCCCTCTTCGGAATTGGTTTTCTGTTGTTCTGGGGTTTCAGTCATGATCGTTTTCCATTGCGTCCCAAATTAAGCGAGGATCGAAGTTCATCGCTGCGAACATCGTGATGACAACAACGCCGCCAAACGCCACGGCACCTGCACCGGCTTCTATGGTGGCGAGTGCGCCGAGTTTGACCAAAGCGACCAAGATAGCGATGACGAAGATGTCAATCATCGACCAGCGGCCCACGCATTCGGTGATCCGATACAGTATTGTGCGTTCACGTGGCCGCCAGTGCGATTTGAACTGAACTGACAGCAATAAATAGGTCAGCGCCAACAGCTTTAATACCGGCACGGTGATGCTGGCAAAAAAAATCAGCAAGGCCAGTGGCCACATGCCGCCAAGGACTAATGATTTTACACCGCTAAATATAGTGTCTGGCTCTCCGCGACCCGACATAATCACTGTCATAATTGGAAGCAAGTTAGCCGGGATGTAAAGAATGTAAGCCGTGAGCGTCAGTGCCCAAGTCCGTGCCAGACTGTCGGTTTTGCGGCTGTGCAAGCGCGAGTTGCAACGGGGGCAACAGGGATGTGGGCTATTGGTCTCGACCCGGCTGAGTAGGTGGCAAGTGTGGCATAACAAATAGCCGCTGCGTGCCGCAATGATAGGATGGTTTTTCAATCAGATGGCTCCAATCGTTCCCAAATTTCATGGTCATCCAAGGTGGAGTCGGTCGCGGCCATGAATGGGATTAATGCCGCAAAGGCGTAAAGCGCAATGCCGGTATTGATAGTTGCAAGATCGGCTAATTTGACGATGGCTACCAGAATGCCCAACATATAGACTTCTGTCATCGCCCAAGGGTGTAAAATTTCATAAAACCTGAAAGCCTGTTTGGCATATCGCAGGCGAATATTGAACTTAAGTGGCATTAGCACATAAAACACACATAGTATCTTGAGCAGGGGGGCCAAGATGCTGACTATGAAAACCAAGGCCGCTATTTCCCAATAACCTTGGGCATAAAGCTCATTGACCCCGGAGATGATGGTTTCCGACTCACTGCGTCCGCCGACGTTCATTTTCATCAGGGTGTTGACATTGGCTATGATGAATAAAACCAGGCTAGTGAGGGCCAAGGCCAAGGGATAATCGAGGCTGCAACTTTTACGTTCCAATACGAGTGCCCCACAGCGTGGACAAAGAGCCTTTTCCCCCTTTTGCAAATGTGGCATTGGAAAAAGAAGATCGCAGTCATGGCAAGCTGTCAGTGAGATTTCAGAATCTTTTGGCTTATTCGTGAAATGCGTCATGGTTGGGCTAAGTTTAGGGCTTTTTCCGGTAAATCAACCCACTCTTTGCACTATGCATGGCCTAAGATGCGGGAGGTAAGGCTCAGGTGTGTCTATATTTGCGTCCGGTAATGGAATCGATACCTGAATTAGTCTACTTCTTTAATTAAATCACAGAACGAGGATATCGTAAATTCCTATTGTTTCAATAGTGCATTACGCCAATCCTGCCGCCTGTAAATCTGCATGGTAGGAAGATCGCACTAAAGGTGCGCTGGCGACACTGGCAAACCCCATTTTTTTTGCCGTGATGGCCAGTGCATCAAACTCCTCAGGCTCTGCATACCTGGCGACGGGTAGATGGTCCCGGCTGGGCTGAAGGTATTGGCCTAGGGTTAGCATGTCACAGTCATGTTCGCGCAAATCCTCCATTGTCTGTTCCACCTCCCTCATTGTTTCGCCCAAGCCTAACATGAGGCCGGATTTGCTGGTGACATTTGGGCATACTGACTTGAATTGCCGAAGTAATTCCAGCGAGCCGCGATAATCGGCCCCTGGACGGGCCTGACGGTAGAGCCTAGGCACCGTTTCCATGTTGTGGTTAAAGACATCCGGTGGATTGGATGCCAACGCTTCCAATGCGGGGCTGACACGACCACGAAAATCAGGGACGAGGATTTCAATCCGGATATTCGGTGTTGATTGGCGAATAGCTTGAATGCATTCAGCAAAATGCCCCGCCCCCCCGTCGCGCAGATCATCGCGGTCCACCGATGTCACTACGACATAGCGCAATTGCATTTCTGCAATGGCACGGGCTAAGTGCTCAGGCTCTTCGGCGTCCAATGGTTTGGGCTTGCCGTGGGCCACATCGCAGAACGGGCAGCGGCGGGTGCAAATATCGCCCATAATCATGAATGTCGCTGTGCCATGGCTGAAACATTCACCCAAATTGGGGCAAGCGGCTTCTTCACAAACGGAATGTAGGCCGTTCTCCCGCAACAAGCGTTTGATGCGAGTCGTGTGTTCGTTGTCACCGGTGCGGACGCGAATCCAAGCGGGTTTGCGCAAGGGTGTTTGTGTCGTTTCAACCTTGACAGGAATGCGCGAGAGCTTGTCTGCCTTACGTTGGTGGGTTTCAGGGGTTAGGCGCGAGGGAGCCTGGAAGTTGAAGTTATCAGTCATTTTAGGCGATTTCCAATCAAAATTTGATCCGATAGTAAAAATTTGTTTTAGGCAAAAGGATTTTTATGCTATTCATTCCCTGTGTAATGGGATATTTGATTATCGCGTGAAAGGGTCCGATAGGGGACACTGACTCTTCGAGTTGGGCCTGTCTTTTCACGGGGGAATATATTCTTAGGGTTGCCTGCCCCGAGCTAACATCGACCAGCCTGGGCGCAAAAGGGTGGGCCAATGGCTCTCCAATGAACACTCCCTCCCCTGGCCATGCAACACTTTTCCAATAGGCCTCAATCAAAGTGTCCCCCTCTGCGTAGTGCCAGATGACCACGGGAGGGATTGGGAATTTCTGTAGATGGTTACAAGGTTCCACGACTGTGCCGAAACTCCCCGTCGCCCCCGCCTCCAGCCAGCGGAGGCTGCTCATTTGACCGTTGCCGTCGAGTTCGCCGCCGAACGAGGTGAGATGGTCGGCAACGGCACCCGGTATAAAGTGCAGGCTGGGCAAGTCCTTAATCCGTTGCGCCCCGGTGAAATAGAACAAAACGTCCTGTTTTCCCTGGATTGAGTCGGCATCTAGGCGCTCTATATGGAATGCATTCCCGAGCGCTTTTAAAGTGTCATTAAAAAAAACCGCACGCACAGTCCGGTGGCGGTCTTTAGTGTTAAGAAGATAGCCAGTGCGATCTGGATAGCTGTAGTCTGATTCTATGCCCCGGTCAATCAGGCGTTTTACCTCTTCAAAATTTTTCCCCGCCAGCAACATGGCAGGCCGGATGCCATAATCGGAATAAGGCGCATGGCTGGCACTATTAAAGTAAGCCGAGGATTTGGTTGCGGCGCAATGAGAGGACGAACAAAATGCTTCGTTGAAACCAAAGGCAAAGGCCGAGGTTATTGACATGCAGTCAACCCGGTAGGGACGGGTCCATGCCAGCGCGTATGCCTGGATGTTTGGGCCGGTCTGTTCCATCACCGATTCCCTTATGCGCTTGAAGGCGTTACGTGGCAGATTCGGTCCATTGGACGGAAAACGTACATGTAGGATATTTTTGTTTGGAACCCTGCGGCGTTCCCGATAATATTCGGCAATGCTGGCGCTCATCGGGTCATTGTCATTCACCACCACCGCCAGTTCCTCGGGTGCAAGTCCTGTTTTGGGCAATTCCAAGCTAATTTCCGCTGCCTTCGGCGAGGAATAAAAGCATGTACCGATTATCGCAATGACGCAGATAACCCAGTGGACGAACAAAGTAGGGGCAGGTGACAACGGCGTGAAGGCTTAAAGTTTGGAATGGGATGAACTTATACGGCATGCCGCAGTATTTCATTAGGCAAAATTATCGCACAAATTAGTGACTGGATCATATCAGCGATTCTCATTTTGGCAAAAGACCATCGGTCTCAGGACAGGCTTTTGCAAAGGGCATGACTTTTTCGGAAACATCCTAAGTCTTCAACCCCGTCCCCCGCCTTAAAAGCCAAAGCGTCCAGAGCAATAGCACTAGTATAAATTCGATGATAATCAGCACAGCCCGTTCGACGTTGACATCCGCCACCCCTAGAAAACCATAGCGGAACGCGCTAATCATATAAAGAATTGGGTTAACTAAGGAAATGACCTTCCAAGTGCCTGGCAATAAGTCAATGGAATAAAAAACACCGCCCAAATAGACTAAGGGTGTTAGCACGAAATTGGGGATAATCGATATATCGTCGAAACTGTTGGCGAACAGGGCATTGAGAAAACCGGCTAGGGAAAAGAGGATGGCGGTGAGCAGAAAAACCAAGACTACTACTTCGGGATGCGCAATTTTGAGGTCGGTGAAAATGGCCGAAATACCCATTACCACCCCGCCAACCGCCAGCCCCCGCGCCAAACCACCACCGACATATCCGGACAGCATCATCCAGCCGGGAACTGGGGCGATCAACATTTCCTCGATATTGCGCTGGAATTTACTGGAATAAAATGATGCCACTACATTGCCGTAAGAATTGGTGATCACCGACATCAAAATGACACCGGGTACTATGAAATCCATATAGGGAATGCCATGCATTGCACCAATGCGCCCACCGATCAACTTGCCGAAAATTAAAAAATACAACGATGTCGTTACCGCAGAGGGCAGCAGGGTTTGAGGCCAAATGCGGACAAAACGATGGATCTCTTTGTAAAGGATGGTTTGAAAGGCTATCAGTCGTTGCATAGGAATCCGTGATTTTTAGTTGAGTATTTTCCAGTTTTGTTAAGAAGGAGGATGCTCATTGCGATCATTCTCGACCAGATTCATAAAGAATTGCTCCAAACGATTGGAGGCGTTGCGTAGCCCCACCACTTCAATGCCATGCTGTGACAAAATGTCGAAAAGGCCGTGGATGCCGAGTTCGATGGGTACAGCCACCGAGAGGGTGCTTTCGTCGATGCGCGTCAACTGATAGCCTGTAAGCATAGGCAAGGTTTCCAAGGGTTTTCTTAGTTCTAGGATGAAACTTGCATTGTCCAGTTTCCCCAACAGATTAACCATGGCGTTGTTTTCGACGATTTCGCCATGGTTTATGATGGCGATGTTTCGGCAGAGGTTCTCTGCCTCTTCCAAGTAATGCGTAGTCAATATGATGGTTGTTCCAGTGCGGTTCAGTTGGCGCAGGTAGACCCACATGGAGCGGCGAATCTCAATATCGACACCGGCAGTGGGTTCGTCCAGAATTAACAAACGCGGGGAATGGGCCAACGCACGGGCGATCATCAACCGCCGCTTCATGCCACCGGAAAGCAAGCGAGCCGTCTCGTTGCGTTTGTCCCCAAGCCCCAAGACTTCCAAGCACTCATCCGCTCGCAGTAGAGCCTGCTTTCGGCGTATGCCATAGTATCCTGCTTGGTTGGCGACAATGTCACGCGCCTTTTCGAATTGGTTGAAATTAACTTCCTGCGGCACCAAACCGATGGACCGTTTGACATCATCGGTTTCGCGATCCAAGTCATGCCCAAACACATAAACCTTGCCCGAAGTCTTGGTCACCAGGGAGGAAATTATGCCAATGGTGGTGGATTTGCCTGCGCCGTTAGGCCCTAGCAAGGCGAAAAAATCCCCTTCTTCCACGTCTAAATTGATGCCCTTCAACGCCTCGAACCCATTTTTGTAGACTTTTCTTAGTTCGGTCAGAGACAGTGCTTTCATATGCTGGGACTATTTTGGTTGGAGTCGTTTAAAATAGGGAAATATCATTCGGTCGGGACTATAGGTAATTTTACCAGAAATCCCAGGCCGCAAATTTCCCCAAACAATAAGGAACCGACTGTGCCGAAACCTTCCACGCCTGAACACGTCGCAGCCATAGACCTTGGCTCAAACAGTTTCCACATGATTGTTGCTAATTTTCGCCAAGGGGAATTGGTCGTTGTAGACCGTCTTCGGGAAATGGTGCGTCTGGCTGCTGGCCTGACCCCAGACCGTTTCTTGACCGAAGAAGCCCAATTTAAAGCCTTGGATTGCCTGCAACGCTTTGGTCAACGCCTACGCGACATGCCGTCAAGCAGCGTCCGTGCCGTTGGCACCAACACCTTGCGGGTTGCACGCAACGCGGAGCAATTCCTCCTCAAGGCGGAGCAGGCACTGGGCCATCCCATCGAAATCATTGCCGGCATTGAAGAGGCCCGCCTCATTTACCAAGGCGTGGCCAATAGCCTTACCAATAATGGCAAACGTCGGTTGGTGATGGACATTGGCGGCGGAAGCACTGAATACATTATAGGAATGGACCATGCACCTCTACAAAAGGAAAGCTTGCGCATGGGGTGCGTGTCTATGAGTTTGAATCATTTCAACGATGGAAAAATTACCCCCAAACGATTCAAGCGCGCCGTCATCGCGGCGCAAGCCGAGTTGGAGCCTTTTGAAAAGACGTTTGGCTACGGTGCGTGGGAGCAGGCCATCGGCGCGTCAGGAACCATGCGCACGGTTGAAAAACTGCTAGTTAGCAATGGATGGAGCAAAGAAGGCATCACCTTGGATGGTCTCAACCAGTTGATCGACGCGATGTACAGTGCCGGCCAGTGTGACAAATTGCAATTGCCGGAACTCAGCACTGACCGCAAACCCATTTTGCCGGGCGGCGTTGCCATTATCTGCGCCAGTTTCAAAAGCCTGCACATCCCGCACATGAAAGTGGCCGACGGTGCTTTGCGGGAAGGTTTGCTGTATGACTTGTTGGGCCGTATTAACCATGAAGATGTGCGAGACCGGTCTGTTGCCGCCCTCGCTACGCGGTTCCATGTGGACGAGGAACATGCCAACCGCGTATGCCGGACTTTGTCGGAACTTTCCCGTCAAACGGCATTCTTGGGCGGGGTGGATCGGGAAGTTGGGGAGTCATGGCTGAGCTGGGCGGCGGCCCTGCATGAAATCGGCATCGACATTGCCCATAGTAATTATCACAGGCACGGTGCCTATATCATTGAAAACGGTGACCTGCCAGGTTTTTCCCGCCAAGACCAAATGCTGCTTGCGACCTTGGTTCGTTTTCACCGGCGCAAACTGATCCCAAAGTCATTTAAGGAGTTGGTGAAACCTTGGGACATGGCTGCGTTCCCAATGACTCTGCTGTTGCGTCTGGCTGTATTGCTAAACCGCAGCCGCCAACCCGCCGCCTTGCCGCCCATCACCTTGGCTATGGCTGAAAATCGGATAATCTTGCGCTTCCCCAAAAACTGGCTCAACGAGCACCCTCTCACGGTGGCCGACCTGGAACAAGAAGCTGGATATTTACAAGGGGCGGATATCGTGTTGGATTATGCTTGAGGAATTAAATAATGAGCGATGAAGATATTCGTTGGCAACAACGGTTTGATAATTACCAAAAGGCTCTAGTGCAATTGGAAGACGCAGTTGTTTTAACCCGCAATCGTCAATTATCCAACCTAGAAAAGCAGGGCTTGATACAGGCATTTGAGTTTACCTACGAATTGGCGTGGAATACACTCAAAGATTATTGTGTCTATCAAGGCATACAAAATATTGTTGGTTCAAGAGACACAATACGCGAAGCATTCAATCGTGATTTGATTGACGACGGCGAGGCTTGGATGGCTATGCTCATTGACAGAAATAGAACCTCTCATGCTTACGATCAAGATATTGCCGAAGAAATATATTCTAAAATTATCAGCAAACACTTTGATTTATTTCTGGCGCTCAAGAAAAAAATGAACTCATTGCTGGTTGCCCATGACAACACAGATTGAAGAAACCAAATATGGGCTCAAAATTGCCACGATAGCGAAAATTAACGGAGTATTTTCCCGTTATCCGTCAATCGAACAAGCCATCCTCTATGGTTCCCGCGCCAAAGGCACATTCCGCAATGGCTCGGATATCGACTTGACCTTGAAAGGCAATGCCTTGACCCACCGAGAATTGTCAAAGATTGAAATCGAGTTGGATGATTTGTTGTTGCCGTATAAAATCGACCTTTCCCTATTTAGGCAAATCGACAATCCCAATTTGATTGAGCATATCGAGCGGGTGGGTGTGGTTTTTTATGAGATAATATAATGCTTCCTGATTAGCAAGATTGTTCAGCCAAGTCATAACAACTAGCCGTATTCGTCATTCCGGCAGGGATTGCCGGAATCGTAAGCGTTCACCCCCCCCCGCTTTTTCCCGGCAGCGCGGCCATCTTGGCCTCCATTTCAGCGGGCGAGACGCCCACGCTCCCAGGGGGGGTGAACGCTTACCCGGAATCCAGTAGCCATGGAGGGCAATCCAGATTCACCTCCCTGTGTTCTGGATACCGGCAATCCCTGCCGGTATGACGTACATTTCGGTTTGGCTGAAGAATTTTCCTAATCAGGTAATGTTTTGAATCAACAGAACTAATAGGCGCTTATGTCTACTACACAACCCACTTACGAAGATATTTTGCGGCTATTCCAAGAGACTGACCGGAAATTTAAGGAAATTGCCGAACAATCTAATGAACGATCCAAGGAAATTGATCGTCAATTCAAGGAAACCGACCGCAAAATCAAGGAAGTTTCGGTCAGTATTGGCAGATTGGGAAACCGGCTCGGCGATTTCATTGAGGACGCAGTGCGGCCTGCCGCTGTACGCCTGTTTCGCGAGCGGGGCATCGAGGTACATGATGTATTTCAAAAACTGACCGTGCAGCGCGGCGACGAAAGTTTGGAAATCGATTTGATGGTAGTCAACGACATTGAGTCCGTCGGGGTCGAATGCAAGAGCAACCTGAAGATTGACGATGTCAACGAACATTTGGAGCGGCTCGCCAAGTTGAAGCGGCTTTCTCCAAAGTATGCCAACGTCAAGCTAATGGGGGCAGTCGCCGCGATGGTGATACCGGAAAACGTGGCACGTTATGCAATCGGTAAAGGGCTGTTTGTGATTGGTCAAAGCGGGGACCATTTGGAAATCCGCAATGATAGGGCGTTTAAACCGGCGGTTTGGTAAAGTCTTATGATTAATTGGCTTGGATGCGATTTGCGAATCAGGTCAGTTTTTACACATTACGACATAAATTGACAATATGCCACCGCCTAGAGTTTAATCACACATGATCTCCGGCATTTCGGCCAAGCGCAATTACAACACTGCGAGGGTTACATCATGGAATTTCCAAACAGAAAACAGCTTCACCTTCGATGCTATGCAGAACGCGATGATGACGGGTCATGGTTTGCTTTATGCTTAGATTTGAATCTTTATGCACGGGCCGATACAGCCAAGGAAGTTAAAAACAAGCTTCTTGAAATAGTCGCCGATTACGTCAATGAAGCGTTTAATGTTGACTCTGCCTATGCCAGCCAACTTATTCCCCGTCGCGCCCCTGCTTATTTTTGGGTGAGATACTATTGGATAGCACTGGTGCTTCGTTGGCGTAACAAGCATAAAGGCGGCGGTGATTCATTCCTATTTAATGATTCAGTCGTCCATGCGTAGCAATGCAAAGAGATGCGCCGGACCTACACGGCTATTTCGCCCTACGGGCTATCCATTTATCTTTTTGAGAAATTTATACCAATCAAGTGTGTTTCCATCTCTTATATCGTTTTCATATTTTCCAACAACGCCGTCTGTAAATTCCTTCAGTAGTACGGAGGCTGTTTGATGAATCTTTTCTTCCTTTAACGCATCTATGATTCCGGTCAATATCCATTCTTGAGTTTCTTGTTCACCGTAGTTTAGCCAAGCCCAAAACTCTCTTCCTGAATACACATATACCTTGTCTGTAACATCACTTACATCGTGATTTGCGCCTCGATTTATTCCCCTTAAAATATCGTATTTATCGGTTAAACCTTCTTTTTTTCCATAAAAAACACCAACAACTATTTCGTCAACAATATCGGCGTGGTTATTAAGAATAACATGGAAGGCAGCATTAAGCTGAACTGCCATTGTTAGTTGAATTGTCCATCTCCCAGCCTTCAATGATAAAAGCTGCTTTTTCCCGTCATTTCTAATAATGTAGTGATCAATCTCATCAAAGCATGATTTGTTAAATGGCTTTGTGTTTCTCCTATAATTCGAGTCAAGCTTTACTGTGCCAAATACATTGGGAAGAATTTTTTCATCTATCAACTTTCCAAACCCTGTTGCATGACCAGTCATTAAATGGCTTGCTATTACTAAATCAACCAGTTCATCGAGACTTTTAAGGTTATGGTAATCAAATAAAAATGGCATCATGAAAGGATTTATAGACATTGTTTCATTAAGCTGCTCTTCAAGTTTTTTCTTCCTCTGTAGAATCCACCATTTAGCCCACTTTTTTACGTCCTTTACAATGTCATGTTTTGTTTTCATTTTTAACCATGATCCTGTTTGTTTGGTATGTTTTTATGTTGATAGATTTATCCGCGTACCCTCTATGAGGGCTGGGTAGCAGTTTCACTATACCAGCCGGTCAATGCTGAAATCCACGCCATAATCTAACAGTGCCCAACATTTCGGCATTTTTTGTTGAAATGCTTTGCAATATAATGTATTTTGCTATACAACTTATGCCATGTTGGAAAAACAACCAGTGAACCAAGAATCGCTCTCTGAGCTGCTTTCACAAGGATTGATACAGGGGGTAGTCGTGTCCGAAGGACTGCCATCAAAGGGCAAGGCTCTCTTTGCTCCAAACAAACGCATCTGGACTGTGACAGTGATTTTGGTGAATGGAAACGAATCAAAGCTACTTTCTACCAGAGGAAGTCAAAGGGAATGGGCCTCGCTGGATAGATTAACGGAATGGCTTAAAGTCATTGGTCTTAACAATTATCAAGTAAACCAGAAGGGGATTTAATAGTGAAATTTATTTCTCTTTTTAGTGGCGGAATGGGTCTTGATTTGGGCCTTGAAATGGCTGGTTTTGACTGTGCTACTTGCGTAGAAAATGATGCTGATGCCGTAAAAACGATCAAGCATAACAAGCTTGGACTGTCTGTATTTGATACTTCTATTGTGAACGTAACAGGGAATGATCTTATTAAAGCTGGTGGATTGGAGCTTGGTTTAGTTCCATTGGTTGTTGGTGGCCCTCCATGTCAGGCTTTTTCCGTATTTGGAAACCGATTAGGTCTTGAAGATGCAAGAGGTCAAATGTTATTTGAGTTCTTACGAATAATTACCGAAACAAAACCGGCTGTTTTCCTCATGGAAAATGTACGTGGTCTGTTATCAATGTCTATTGTTCCTGAAAAGTCTTCAAAAAATAAAAAAATTGATATTCCAAGTGAATATTATAATAAAGGTTCGCTAGTTAATCTTTTATTCAAAGAATTTAATAAAATTGGATACCATGTAGATTGTTTTGTCGTAAATTCAGTTAATTATGGAGCACCACAAATAAGGGAACGATTGCTTTTTATTGGCAACAGATATGGATATAAAGTTGATTTTCGTAATCCTTTATATAGTAATAGACCTGATGATAATCTTCCTCCATTCATGACTCTCGGTGACGCAATAGCAAAATCATCTGGGTTTATTGATCCTTGCCCAGAGATTATGAACTTTAGCCCTAGAAAATTAAAATATCTTTCTATGGTTCCGCCTGGTGGAAACTGGCGGTCACTACCTGTAGATATTCAAATGGAATCAATGGGAAAAAGCTGGTACTTAAAGGGTGGAAGAAGTGCATACTGGAGAAAACTTTCATACGCATTCCCATCCCCAACCGTTGTAACGATGCCAAATCATGCGGGTACATCAATGTGTCATCCAGAGGAATTAAGGGCCATAAGTGTTGGCGAAGCGGCGGCAATACAAGAATTTCCTACAACGTGGGAATTTAAAGGAACAACGGCATCGAAATATAAACAGGTGGGTAATGCTGTTCCAACCCGCCTTGGGCGGGTCGCTGGAAAAGTGATTATGGAACTATTAACTACCATCGAACAGGACGGTATGGCTAAAAAGTATCGCTGCAACCATACGATCACACACATTCGTCCACATGTAAGAACGCGTACTTTCTGGAAAAATGGTGAATCATTTTCTGGCGATGTTTCTTATTACCTTGACGATGATATTTCAGAAGAGCCACAGGCGGAACAACTTGAGTTGGATTTTGGGTAGATAAAACTTACTCTAAAAGGCGGTGCTATATAACTGATTTTGTTACCCCCTCTAGTTAAGTTATATAAATTTTGTATTGTACAATTTAAATAGGAGGTGACAGCGAACGGCTAGGACGTGCAGTTTTGCGTAAGTCCTAACATTGAAACGATACCGAAGTGTTCCCTTTTACAGATACAGCGTTTTTATCTTAACAAAGAAAAATAATAAAGGACACTCAAACAAACCATCCTGTGTGTGAATTGATTTGCAAAATAATATATTATCGTTCCCACGGTCTCCGTCGCTGCCATTAAGTTAAGCCCCGTAGGAGCGGGCCTTTAGGCCGCGATGGGTGTCTGGTCGCGGGCTAAAGCCCGTTCCTACATCATGATGAGCCGCTAACTTAATGGCAGTGACGGTCTCCGTGGGAACGATGTACACCCTTTGTCGCCAAAGATAAACAAAGTAATCAATTGACATTAAAAACGCTTTATGGACATTACCCGAATTATCGACAAACTCAACCCCGCCCAACGCTCGGCGGTCACTGCCCCGCCAACCTCCATGCTGGTGCTGGCCGGCGCGGGGAGCGGCAAAACCCGTGTGCTAATCCATCGCATTGCTTGGTTGATGCAGGTGGAGCAGGTCTCCCCTAATAGTATCCTGGCCGTCACGTTCACCAATAAAGCGGCGCGGGAAATGCGTGGGCGCATCGAAACGCTGCTTAATTTCCCCGCTGGCGGCATGTGGATGGGCACTTTCCACGGGCTGGCGCACCGCTTGTTGCGTCGTCATGCCATAGAAGCCGGGCTACCCGAGACCTTTCAAATAATTGATTCCGACGACCAGTTGCGGATCGTCAAGCGAATCATCAAAGATTTGAACCTGGACGATAAAAAATGGCCGCCGCGCCAAGCGCAATGGTGGATCAATGCCCAAAAAGACGAAGGCATCCGTGCCCGACATCTACCCCAGGCGGCTGACCCGTTTGAACGGCAAATGCTGCGGGTCTACTTGCTTTACGAACAACACTGCGACAAGTCCGGTCAGGTGGATTTTGCCGAACTGCTGCTGCGCGCCCATGAATTCCTGCGCGACAATCCCGACCAACTAGCCCATTACCAACGCCGCTTCCGCCATGTGCTGGTGGACGAATTCCAAGACACCAACAGCATCCAATATGCTTGGCTGACCCTGCTGACCCGCGACCGCGACAACCTGTTTGTCGTCGGTGACGACGATCAGTCCATTTATGGCTGGCGCGGTGCCAAGATCGAAAACCTGTTCAAATTTCAGAAGGACAACCCCAACCATCAAATAGTCAGGCTGGAACAAAATTACCGTTCCACCGGGCATATCCTCAATGCCGCCAATGCATTGATCGCCAAGAACGAGGGGCGGATGGGCAAGAACTTATGGACCGATGACGGACTTGGCGATGCCATCGCCGTCTATGCCGCATTCAACGAACAAGACGAGGCTTATTTTGTCGTGGATCGCATCCGGCAATGGGCGCAAGAAGGCAATCGTCGTACCGAAGCTGCCATTCTGTATCGCTCAAACGCCCAGTCACGCCAGTTTGAAGAGAAGCTCATCGCCATGGGTATTCCCTACCGCGTTTATGGAGGATTGCGTTTCTTTGAACGACAGGAGATCAAAGACGCGTTGGCTTATTTGCGGCTATTGTCTAACCGCAGTGATGATGCATCTTTCGAGCGGGTTATCAACACGCCCACGCGAGGCATCGGTGCGCGTAGCTTGGATGCCATCCGCGAACTGGCCCTGGCCGAGGATTGTTCGCTATGGATTGCAGCCCAAGCATTGAGCCGTGGCGGCCCATCGACGGCTAGGGCTAAGGGATTGATGTCGAGCTTTTTGAATTTGGTCGATGCACTGTCGGCGGAAGTCAAGGAGAAACCGCTGCACGAACAGGTGAAGGTGGTCGTCGAAAAATCCGGCCTAATCGAGTTTTACAAACAGGAAAAGAGCGAGAAGGGAGAAGCACGGGTGGAAAACTTGGAGGAATTGGTCACCGCAGGACGGCAGTTTGAGCTTGAGGCACCACAGCAAGAGGAAGGCGAAAATTTGAGCTTGCTCGATTTCTTCCTCGCCCATGCCTCGTTGGAATCCGGCGAAGCACAAGGCGATGCGTCTGAAGATTGCGTCCAGTTGATGACCCTGCATTCGGCCAAAGGCTTGGAGTTCGATCTGGTTTTCGTGGTCGGCTTGGAAGAAGGCTTGTTCCC
>QJPH01000185.1 GCA_003242955.1 Candidatus Methylumidiphilus alinenensis | reverse complement strand
CCGCAGAATATGACCGTCTCGCGTTGGAGCAGGAATTTGCGTCGAAACTGCTCATGGGGGAACTAATCTCTCTGGAACAGGCACGCAACGAGGCCCAGCGCAAGCAGCTTTATTTGGAGCGCATCGTACAACCCGGCAAACCCGATTATGCGGTGGAACCTAGGCGCATCCGCAACGTGACTGCCACATTCCTGCTAGGGCTGGTCACTTGGGGCATCCTCACCATGCTCATAGCCGGTGTGCGCGAACATCAGGACTAAAGGCTAGTCGTGAGCAACGCAACCCCCTTCATCCGTTCTCTGCAAATACATTTTCGTATCATCGGTGCGCTACTCATGCGCGAAGTCCTGACCCGCTATGGCCGTCATAACATCGGTTTTCTTTGGCTGTTCTTCGAACCCATGTCGTTTACCTTAGGCGTAACCGCATTGTGGTCATTGGCCGGCGCACATCAAACTTCGACTATACCCATTGCCGCATTTGCACTGACCGGTTATTCGTCTGTTTTGCTTTGGCGCAATATGCCAGCACGTTGCATCAAGGCAATAGAGCCAAACCTAGCCTTAATGTATCACCGCAACGTTAAAGTCATCGATGTTTTTGCTTCACGCATCGTGCTTGAAATAGCGGGTGTTTCTGCGTCTTTTATTACCTTGGGGATTGTTTTTACCGCAATTGGCTGGATAGAACCACCTGAAGATATCTTAAAGGTCATATTCGGTTTCATCATGTTAGCTTGGTTTGGCGCGTCATTTGCTTTATTGTTGGGTGCGTTGAACGAACGCAGCGAAATTGTCGAAAAACTCTGGCATCCCATGTCTTACCTTTTGTTTCCTTTATCGGGTGCCGCGTTCATGGTGGACTGGCTCCCTACCGCAGGACAAAAGTACATACTGCTTTTACCCATGGTGCATGGCGTCGAGATACTACGCGAAGGCTACTTCGGCTCTGCCATCCACCCCCATTACGACATGGCTTACATGGCCATCGTTAATCTGTGCCTGTTATTGCTGGCTCTTTCGCAGGTTCGCGTGGTGTCGCACACGGTGATGCCTGAATGATTAAGATAACCAACCTTGTCAAACGCTACCACACCCGGCAAGGCGAAATCACCGTGCTTGACCATATCAACCACCAGATCGCCCCAGGTGAAAAAGTGGGTATTCTTGGACGTAACGGATCTGGAAAGTCCACCTTGATTCGCCTTATCAGCGGAGCGGAGCTCCCGACTTCGGGTACGGTGGCACGCTCCATGTCGGTGTCTTGGCCATTGGCATTCGGTGGTGCGTTTCAGGGTAGCCTGACTGGACTTGATAATTTGCGCTTTATTTGCCGGGTTTATGGTATCAGTGCCGTGGACAAAATCCCCGCTGTGCAGGAATTTTCTGAACTGGGAAAATACCTGCGCGAGCCTGTCAAAACCTATTCCTCCGGAATGCGTGCCAGATTGTCCTTTGCCATATCCATGATCGTCGAGTATGATTGCTTCTTGATTGACGAAGTCATCGCCGTGGGCGATAGCCGTTTTCATGAGAAATGCCTTACTGAATTATTTGAAAAATGCAAGGATCGTGCCATGGTCATCGTTTCGCACGATACTGGCTATATTCGCGAACACTGCCAATGCGCATCGGTGCTGGTTAAAGGCAAACTGATATCGTTTGATGATATCGATGAAGCCTTCTCTTATTACAAGGAGCATTCGGATGAATAAGGATGACAGTCCAATCTTTATACACTCACTATGGCGAAGTGGCAGCACATACCTGTTTTCCTGTTTTAGACGCTCAACTGCCGGTTTTTGGTGCTATCAAGAACCGATACACGAAATTCCCCTGCTCAATAAAAATACGCCTGAATCTTTGTTGCAAATAATTTCAGATCCAAGGTTGAGGCATCCTCCTCTTGACCAACCTTATTACCTTGAGCTTTATGAGACATGGAAATATTGGCGGGATGTTATATCAAAGCCAATTCTCTATGATGGATATTTTGACAACATTGGTGATGACAATCTAATCAAGTATTTGAAAACACTCATTGCTCATGCCAAAGGCCGACCAGTGATTCAAGAATGCCGGACATCATGCCGCATTGCAACGATCAAGAAAGCATTAGGTGGTTACCATATCTACCTATGGCGCAATCCATGGGATCAATGGTGGTCTTACAAAATTGCTTATTATTTTGACATTACTAGTCAGTTAATACTCAATGCTTCTGTTCATCCGCAATCTATTGCCCGTCTCAGAGAAGAAATTGGCTTTGCTGAGTTTAACGATGAAGATATTAACAAAGAATTTTCTTATTTCTCCAGCAACCCGCTAACATCCGAAAATAGTTATCTGGTATTTTACATGCTTTGGTGTCTCGGCTTGCTTGAGGGTATGGCGAACGCGGATTTTCTCTTAAATATCGATGCCTTAAGCGAATCCCCAGGTTACCGGGATGAAATCCTAACACAGTTTTTAGATTCTGGCATAACCGGTGTTGACTTTTCGGACTGCACTATCCCTCAAGCGTATTACGGCATTGCGGATAAAGCCTTTTTTGTCAAGCTTGAAGATCGTGTTCATAGCATACTGCTATTAAGCGGTTATCCACAAAACCTGTTAACTCAGATGCAGGAATTGCGACAATCACGCGAACCAAAACTTTGGGCAGTCTCTTCGAGTGCCATACCAGCCGAGCGTATCTTATCGGAATGTACAAAAGCACGTGAAATCGTACGCCGCATTGAAACAGAAAACGCTTACAGCTTTTCCGAAACTGCCAAGAAGCTTGTTTACTATGAAAAGGCCATGAACAACAAATTAAATGAAGAAGTAGTTTACGCTATTTACAGGAACATACTTTGTCGGGAACCTGATAGTGCAGGTTTCGATAGCTGGTTGTCCAATTTAAACGAGGGGACTGCCAGCATTACTGACTTTCTTTCTGCAGCGTTGACAAGTGCCGAATTCAAAACAAACTTTCCAAAATTCATGCGTGTCTATGGTCCTAAAGACTTACCTTTTACCAATGACCACTCCCAGCATGGGGAGTTTTTCGAGATATTAAAGCTGATAACAGATCAAGGGGCACCCACAAAAACGGTGGTTGATGTGGGGGCTAACGGGAAAGAGCGATCAAACTCTTATGACTTGCTGAAGCAGTTTGCTTGGAAAGGCTTGCTGATAGAGGCCAATCCTTTGTTGGTTGATCAGATCAACAAAGATTTCCAAGGATTGAATTATACCTTGGTTAATTGTGCCGTTTCTGATGTTCAAGGCACGGGTGAGCTTTCCCTTGGCATAAACAGCGACATATCATCTCTCTCGCCAGAAAACACAGCCAATTGGGGCCCCCTATCGGGGAGCATTCCCGTGACCATTCGGCGTTTGCCAGATATTCTTACCGAGCAAAACATTCCGATTGATTTCGATGTTCTTTCGATTGACATCGAGGGGTACGACGCACGCGTTTTAAACGATTTGATTGCCAATTCGAACTACCGTCCGAAGATCGTGATTATGGAAGGATCTTTGAACTTTACTGTCAACGACCCGACGATGATCGGTGTCTCTAGCTTGGTTTGCTCGGAATACACAGTAGTCGCTCAAACTTGTGCGAATTTGATTTTAAGTAATCGTTTTTCCGTCTACCAAGAGCAATGTCCGGCGTAACCGTTCACTCCCCTTGGCCTTTCCTCACTGCCATTAAGTAAAGCGTTTATCGGAACGCCAAGCCCCAGCTTGGCATCGGCAATCTGCCCGCCAAGCTGGGGCTTGGCGTTCCGTCAAGGGATGATTTCACGCTTAATGTATCTTAACTTAATGGCAGTGCCTGCCTTTCCTGGGAGCGAGGGCCATCTTGGCCGCCATTTCAGCAGGCGAGACGCCCGCACTCCCAGGGAGTGAACGCTTACGGCACAAGTAGCTAAACAACCGGTTTAAAGTCTGGCATAATGGGCTTTAAAGGAAAATAAAACTAAAAAATATATGTTATTGATCTCATCCCCAGCGCTAAAAAAAATTGGCACAAACTTAAATCAGGATTCTACCCATCTGTCGTTGGGGTTTGCGGCCCGTCGTTTTGCAAAGTTGGCAACCCAAATCGGTATCGAAGTTTGCGGAATAGATCTAACCGACTCATGCCGGTCTTCCATTGCGATGGATTACTACAGGGTACAGCCGCAGATCAACATGGAGGAAGATGGCGATACGTCCAAGCCGAGGAAAACGTCACTGGCGAAGGAAGCCCATAATCCTAAAGTGGCTCACTTAAGCCTTGCCGCGTGGACTGATATGCGGCTTGTCACACCTGCCGATATGAATATTGCCCATCTGTCGTGGGAACAGACCTATCTGGCTGATACGCCAGCTTATGAGTCATTTGGAACCAGCATGAGCAATACCCTAAAAGTGTTTGATCGTATCTGGGCCTGTGCCGATTTCGTCTCAGACGCGCTCAAAGCGAAAGGACTGCAAAATGTCACGACATTCCCGACACCGATTTGCCTACCACAGATTCGTAGCGGAAATACAAAAAATTTGGAAATGGAACTCCGGAGTTTAAACGATAATATTTTCTCTCCCTACTTACTTCAGGGGCCAGGCGATATTATCACAACCGCTACAAAGAATTGCCTTGAATCGGATGAAGCCTGCCGAATGCTTGATATTTTTCGCAGGAAAAAGCAATCCAAAAATGACCGGCTCCAGCTTTTCATTACCCAAGGCAACACGGGAGATGCCCGTAAGGGTCTTTTTCCATTATTGATCGGATTCGGCTTGTTTGCTGCCAGCTTCCCTGGCGAAGCCTATCTTGTGGTGAAAACATCCCCAAGGACGCGCTTAATGATCTTGGATGAATTGAATGCTCAGACACCCGACCAGATTCGGTGGGGTTGGTGGGGATCAAAGAATATTTTGTTCCTACCCGGCAATTTGACCGACGAAGCACAAAAGGAACTCTACTCTATTGCGGACTACTATATTTGCTGCCCCGTTGCGGAAGGCCAGAATGTGCCGTTACAGGAAGCGATACAATGTGGGTGTTATCCCATCGCCCCTCTGCATACCGCCATGGCCGAATACCTGACAGAAGACCTCATCAGCAAGATCCCTACTGAAATGAGAGCCATGGACCCTCTTAAATATTGCGGGTTTCCGTTGCAAAGTTACGAAGGGCATGTCGCGGATTGCTTGGATATCGCCGATGCGTGCCAACGTGCCGTGGACACCAACGCATCCACAAGAGACAGGCAAGTTCGGGAACTTCAAGAAAAGCATTTGCAGCGTTACACGGATGCTGAATTGACGGTGAAACTTGCCGCAGAGTTGGGCCTGGTCTAAGGGAAATAAAATATGAAACTGATCTTCGACGTATACCCTCTTCTCAACACCCACTACACTGGCATTCCCCAAACCACCTGGCATCTTGCGAGACAGTTTCTTGTCCGTAAAGTGGATTGTCTTTATACATTCGGCTATCGGGTTCTCTGTGCTGAAGAGATCAACCACCTTGTCCAATGTCGGTCAGGCAGGAATTGGCGCAGTATCTTCGTTGAACAGCCGGGACTCCAATCGCAACGCTTTCTGACGGCATCTGACTTAAAAGAGCGGATTTATTTTTCACCACATGTCATGTCATGCCTCACCGCCCGCGGGCTTGGCAATGCCCGGTTCGTGCATGACATTTCGAGTGTCACTATGCCACAGTTTCACCATAATGACACAGTTATGATCGACAACCGCAACCTGCCGGTCGACTTGAAATTATGCGATTCCATTTTCACCGTTAGCGAATCGTCAAAGGCCGAGCTAATCCGCTACCTAGGGGTTCCAGAGTCCAAAATTACCGTTGCCTATCCGGGTGTCGAATGGATGTCCAATCAAGTTGAACTGGCATCAAAAGTACTTTTTGAGAAACCCTACGTATTGGTTTTGGCAACACGGGAACCACGCAAAAACTTAAAACTGGTCTTGAAATATTTGGTTAAAAACAAAGCCAAGATAATCGCTGGCGAGTTGAATTACGTTTTTGCCGGACCCTCGGGTTGGGGAAGCAGCGAAATGGAAGAAGGGATGTCCCATGCGCTTAACGAGTTACAGGCTTCTGGAAAACTGCTATTCGCCGGCTTCGTGCCGGAGGAATTAAAGCTTACGCTCATCCAAGATGCAGCGTATATGATTTTTCCTGCTTTTTTTGAGGGCTTCGGCTCTCCGGTAGCTGAGGCACTCTCGCTAGGGACTCCGGTGGCTTGCTCCTTCGGAGGCAGTTTGCCTGAGGTGGGTGGAGACGCCGCATACTATTTTTCGCCAGATTCCTTGCTGTCAATGACGGATGCCATTGCGAGCCTCGAAATTGATTTGAAAATCGACCGCCGTGCTGTCCGACTAAAGGCATCCAAGCAAGGCGAAAAATTTTCATGGCAAACATTTACTGATACTGTCCTAGAAAACCTAGGCGCACTTTATGCCCGGAATGCCAAATGACAAACCGAATAGTTGAACTTCACGTTGATCACTTTTCAACCACCGGCATTGTTGGCTGGGCCATCAGTATCGTCGATAAAGCCATAGAAACTTGCCCTCTCTTCTTCGTGATAGGTAAACATGACTTTGCCAATGTGGATGAATTTATTTTTCGCAACGATATTGAAGATGCAGCGTTTGGTACGGGTATGTATGGCTTTTCAATACAGAAAGACTTGCCATTAAAAACGCAAGTCGAAATCTATGACAAGACTTCAGCGCGCAGGTTATGGACTGGAACTATTGGCGTGGTTTTTGTAGACACAGTCAGGGTCGAACTATTCACCAGTGAAGATCTATCAATGCCAATCCTTAAACCTGAGGGTTGCCTGAGAAAAGTGACCAATCAGGGCATAGCGTCCCGGTCTGGGCATCCGGCGGACGGGTTATGCTTGTTTCAACTTAATCTTTGTGTGCATGGTCAACCGCTTTATTATTTTCAGACTATTCACAGCGAAAGTACGGTTGCCGATTTCGAAGTAATAATCGACGGATTCGTGGTCACTCGCCGTGTAGTTGGGCAATTGAATGACTACATCCTATGTGAATATTTTGTTGCAAACACACTTTATGGGAAGGAAGCGGCGACCTTGCCTAAGCTGGCATCGATCAAATTCATAGCCAACACATCAGGATTGACTGTTCCCGTCACCTTACAAAAACCAGATCGTGAGTCGATTTTTGTCTTCGCCAGCGGGAACAGTTTTGTTTTGCGCCCTAACGTAAAAATCGACTTTGCTCCCGGTGCTGTGATACCTATCATAGCTCACCCCTTGAACCTGGGAAAAGGTCTGACGGCATCGGTAAGCAAAAACTCGGTCATTTGTGTCTCGGAGGTCGGGAAAGTGGCTTGGGCTCCAGAACGTTCGTCCATACCCGCTTCTGACGCGCCGTACTTTGGAGCTAGGAATATCGTTTCCAACGCTTTCCTAAATGCGGACTTGTGGTCTAATAACCCAACTATGGATATAGAGGTACTGATGCGATATTACGAAAAACAGGGTTCAAGAAAGTTCGTTGAGGCTTTGTATAGCCACCTATTGCAACGCGATGGCGACACGGATGGTGTCAACGACGTGACCAACGATTTTAATAACAAAATCGCAAACGGGGGCATCTTTGCAGCAATCCATGGCATCTGGCATCGATTTATAAGTTCCGATGAATTTAAAAACCAACCGTTCCGAATTTTCGCGGAAAGTTTTGGAATGGGTGATACTCTTTCCAAGGCTGAAGACTCTACTATTATTAGCCCTCCCAAAAAAGCGTCGCTAAACCAAGCTCTGGTTAAAATACAACCTAGTAGGGTAGTTGAGTTGCAATTGCACCCTAACTACAATGAGATCAAATCTGTAGATGATCTATTGCAATTGGAAGGCGAATTTTTTGTGGAAGCAGCTTACCAAAAAATTCTCTTGCGGAAAAGCGACCCTTCGGGTCTTAACTATTACGTTGAAAAACTTAAAAATGGGTACTCAAAGTTAAACATCATTAAGGATTTAAGAAATTCCAGTGAAGGAAGAAGTTTGGTAGTAATACTATCCGGGCTGGAGGATGCCATTAGTGGGCAATCATTCAAAAGGGTTTGGTCTAGGTTAAAAAAAGCGGTAATAATAAAATCAAATTAATACAGCGTTTTTAATGTCCAATGATTACTTTCTTTATCTTTGGCTGCAAGGGCTACGACCCTTGTTACGCAGTAGGTCGGCAACCCTTTGCCGACATGGATGTACATTAAATAAGTAACTAATAGATATAGAAAACGCTGTAATTTTGAGGGATGCCAAACCCATCATACGGAAGAACTTTCTCAATCTATTTCATCAATCAGAATGAATTACATTAATAAATCACTTTGTGACTAAATGGCGGTGTAAGCGTTCACTCCCCCGCTTTTTCCTGGGAGTGCGGCCATCTTGGCCGCCATTTCAGTGGGCGAGACGCCCGCGCTCACAGGGGGGTGAACGCTTACGTCTGGCCTTATGAAATCGAGTGTATCTTAGAAAAAACTAGGCCAGGCGGCATATATTAGACTTTAGCCGAGACCAAACCTCATTAGTTAAAAGCGATCATGAAAAGTAATAAACACCAAGAAACCACTTTCTGTAAAATATGCCGAGGAATTGCTAGGCTATTTGATATCGTGGATTTCAATAAAATTGTATGTGATATTCCATACCCACGAGGTCTGGCAGGAATTCCAGTTTACTATTATCGGTGTGAGTCATGTAGACATTTATTCACTATAGATTTTGACGCATGGAGTGCCGATGATTTCGCCAAGCAGATATACAATGAAGACTATATATTCGTTGACCCAGAATATCTGGAGAAGAGGCCGCACGATTCTGCCATTTATTTCGGCCCGAAGCTCAATGGCATAAGCGATTCAAATCTCAAAATACTTGACTATGGTTCTGGTCTCGGTCTCTTGGCTAAATATCTTGCAGAAGAATATCAAATATATAATGTAGACTCATTCGATCCTTATGGCATCCCTTCCCCCAGTACCGAGGGAAAAAACATGGAACACCTTTACGATTTTATTATGGCCATCGAGGTTTTCGAACACTGGGTTGAGCCTGTTGTTGAAATGGCAAAGCTTAATAATTTACTAGGTGACAACGGATTTATTTACGTGAGTACACAGCTTCAGCCGACTAATATCACACGATTGGGTTGTGCAGGTTGGAGCTACGCATCTCCCCGAAACGGTCATATTAATCTTTACTCTAAAGATTCTTTGGCACTCTTGGCTAGATATTTTTCTCTGCGACTGGAGAGTGTTGGCTCGGAACATTTTATGTTTCCTAAGACAAGGAATGCATCTAAGACAACTACAGCTTTTAACCGGTTGGTTTCTGGTGTTCTTTGGCGGAACTGTGTGATTGCCGAAGATATCCTTACCCATATTAATGCCATTGAATTTAATGGAAGTTGGCATGGTAATGAGCCAGCGGATACGAAAGGAATACAATGGTTTAGATGGACTGGAAGTGATCATTCATCCATCCTAATCAGGATTGCACAAGGAACAAGGCCCCTCACTTTAATCATACGTGTTTTTATAGAAATACTTCCTGAATTTCTAGAAAAGACAACTTGGAAGTTAAACGGGGAACTAGTGAAACCCTTAACCAGCCATCAAGACAATTTTATTGAATTGAATTTTGGCGTAATGGAAATTGATCGGCAACCAGAAATAAATCTGGATTTTGTCACCCCGCAGGTTCAATCGCCCGTCTCTATACGCGGCGCGTTTGACGACAGAAATCTTGGACTCGCGATCGGAGTGGAGTTGCGATGAGTACTCTTAACAAATGAGTATATTTATTTCATGTATAATTAATTTTTTATGCGATAGTATTGCCTATCTCGGCAGCATAGGGAAGTTGAATCTAAACATAATCAAAGGGAATTTGTAGAACGAATGCGTTTCAAAACCTAACACCAAAAGATAGTGGAAATGAACTCTATGACCCTGATTAGATCAAAAGCACCTTTGCGACTTGGGCTTGCAGGAGGAGGAACGGATGTTTCACCCTACAGTGATCTGTATGGCGGTTTTGTGCTAAACGCTACCGTCGATCTCTATGCCCATTGTACACTTGAGCTCACTGAGGGTATGCAGGAAGTTGAGTTTCATGCACTTGACTTGGAAGAATCGTTCCGGGGCAGTCTCGCTTCAGAGTATCCATTGACGGATTCAATGATTATCCACAAAGCCGTTTATAATCGCGTCGTTCGGGAATTTAATAACTCGCGGCCCCTGCCTCTTAGAATAACGACTTGGGCCGATGCGCCCCCTGGATCGGGTTTGGGTACTTCCTCCACCTTAGTGGTTGCCATCCTTGCTGCCTTCCAAGAATTGTTGTCACTGCCATTAGGCGAGTACGACCTCGCGCACCTGGCTTATGAAATTGAGCGCATTGATTGCGGTTTCGCTGGCGGTAAACAGGATCAATATGCCGCCACATTCGGAGGCTTCAATTTCATGGAGTTCTATGAGAAGGAACGTGTGATCGTGAACCCATTACGCATTCGGCGTCACATCGAGAACGAGCTACAGTCATCGCTATTGTTGTTCTTTACTGGACGGTCTCGCGAGTCGGCACTAATCATTGCCGATCAGGTTCGATCGGCAAATACAGATTCGGGGAATGAAGACGGTACTATTGCCGCGATGCACTCTGTAAAGCAATTGGCACTGGACATGAAGGAACGGATTTTAAAAGGGGACATTTTCGGAGTACAGGAACTTTTACGACGCTCTTGGGAGGCGAAGAAACGCATGGCGGCCTCGATCTCAAACTTTGAAATAGAGCATCTAGCAGGCTTGGCGATCTCGGCGGGGGCCAAGGCTGTGAAAATTTCAGGTGCGGGCGGTGGCGGATTCCTGATGATCTTTGTGGATCCTTTGCAGCGGTTTAATGTGATAAATGCTTTGTCAGGCTTCTCAGGGCAATTTCATCGCTTTCAATTCACTCACCAAGGGGTCGAAGCATGGACCGTGAAATAAATTACATCAAACAATCCCTCTGTGATTCGATAGTCGTCAAACAGGCGATCTTAGCCAATGAGTCCCTGCTGGCCACTATACAGAAAGTCGCTAATGTTTCCGCAGATGCACTGCGCAGAGGAAACAGGATATTATTGGCTGGTAATGGCGGCAGTGCTGCCGATGCCCAACATATTGCGGCGGAGTTTGTTAGCCGGTTTATGTATGATCGCCCCGGACTTCCCTCTATGGCATTGACGACGGACACTTCGATGCTGACAGCCATTGCCAATGACTATGGTTACGAGCAGCTTTTTGTTCGGCAGCTCGAAGCCAACGCACGAAAGGGCGATGTATTCATTGGCATTACCACGTCGGGGAATTCTCCCAATGTTCTTCGCGCCTTTGAGATTTGCCGTGGCCTTGGCATCATTTCGGTTGGTTTGGCGGGCAACGGTGGAAAAATCCAGTCGATGTGCGACTACCTCATTCCAGTACCTTCAGACTCCACGCCACGCATCCAAGAGGCGCATATTACAATCGGTCACATTATATGTGGCTTAGTGGAAGTGGCATTGTTTCCGCAACAATGAACTTTTTTTTTATTTGGGTGTATCAGGTAACTATTTCACCATTTGCTATGAGCTTACAGCGTTTTTAATGTCACAAGTTACTTACATAATGTCCATCCATGTCGGCAAAGGGTTGCCGACCTACTGCGTAACAAGGGCCTTAGGGCGGCAACCCCTTGCCGCCCATGATAAACAAAGTATTCAACGGACATTAGAAACGCTGTATATTTATATACAAACTTATCAGGAATAACTTGAATGTCCATAACACGACAAGCCGTCATACTCGTCGGTGGGCAAGGGACGCGACTTGGCGCGTTGACCGTCCAGACTCCAAAACCGTTGTTAAAGGTTGGCAGGCAGCCTTTTTTGAGCTACGTTATCGAATCTCTGTTTAGACAGGGTTTTGACGATATTCTGCTGCTTGCGGGGTATCAGGCTGACGCAGTCGCACAGTTTGCTAGCGAATTTCCCCTGTCAGGTGTGGCGTTACGCTGTGTGGTCGAGGAGATGCCCTTAGGTACTGGCGGTGCGCTTCGCCACGCACGAGAGTTGTTAGATGACCACTTCATTCTACTAAACGGCGACACGCTGTTTGACATTAATTTGAATGATCTGGCGTTACCAGTGATTGGTGAAGGTTTAGTGCGAGTAGCCTTGCGTCGTGTTCCCGACACGTCGCGGTACGGTCGAATTGTGCTGGCCGGTGAAAAAATCACCGCCATGCAAGAAAAAGGCTTCTCAGGGGAAGGGCTGATCAACGGCGGCGTCTATCTGTTAGCAAAGGGATGCCTCGATTTTCTACCGGAAGGTCGGTCTTCACTCGAACAAGATTTGTTTCCGCGCCTGATTGAGGACCAACGGATCGGAGGCCGGGAATACACTGGTTTTTTTCTGGACATCGGTATACCGGTCGACTTTGAGGCAGCGCAAGCATCCGTACCCAATAGCCGTTTGCGGCCAGCGGCCTTCTTGGATCGTGACGGAGTGTTGAATGAAGACACCCATTATGTTTTTCGTCCAGAACAAGTGCGATGGATTGAGGGGGCCAAGGCTGCCGTAAAACAATTGAACGATGCCGGCTATTATGTATTTGTCGTGACCAATCAAGCAGGTATCGCTCGCGGATACTACGATGGGTCACAGGTAAACGCGTTGCATGATTGGATGCAGCAAGAACTTCGCATGGTTGGTGCGCATGTGGATGCCTTCTACTACTGCCCACATCACCCAGACTTCGGGCCGACGTGTAGTTGCCGAAAACCTGAACCTGGAATGATTCTCCGTGCCTTGGAAGAGTGGCCCGTAAATATCAAACAGAGTGTTCTTATTGGGGATAAAGAGTCCGACATCGAATCGGCAAATCGTGCGGGCATTCCTGGGTATCGTTTTGAAAGCAGCCAGAGACTGGATAGGTTAATCCGTGAAATTATTGAAACCCACAGGTCTTAGGTTGGCATTCATCACTAATAATTTTAACCCACTCCGATATGAGCAAACCTATAATGAGACCGCACCTCGAAACGCATGGATTTTCCGCTAGGTAAACCCTTTGCTATTTGATTGAGGTACACTATGAAAGTGATTCTTTCCGTTGAGGCATTGGAGCCGATGTTGACTGGCATTGGCAGGTATACTTGGGAATTGGCTTCGCGTCTGCCCGTTGCACTTGGAAAAAAAAATGTTCGTTATTATCGCAATGGGCGTTGGATCAATGACCCTGGGGAGTTGCTAATCGATGCTGCCCGCCCGTCCAAGAAGAAGCCGTGGCCTTTTCTTGGTGCCGTCCGCCGATGGTTCAACTCGGCGGAAATTGAGTTTGGCGACCAAAAAACTGTGTTTCACGGCCCGAATTTTTTTCTTCCGCCTTGGGTGGATAACGGCGTGGTGACAGTGCATGATTTATCGGTTTTCAAATTTCCAGAGACCCATCCTGCTGAAAGGATACGCCAATATGAACGGGAATTCCAAATGTCCATGGATCATGCCGCGCACCTCATTACGGTCACTGAGTCCATGCGCCATGAAGTGATGGATTTTTTGGGATGGCCTGCCGAAAAAATAACCGCCGTACACCACGGGGTTTCACCGGCGTTTGCCGTTAGGGAGGAGCAGGAACTCCAAGTACGTCTGCGTGGCTATGGGTTGGAACCGGGAAGCTATGTGCTCTGCGTATCGACACTCGAACCAAGAAAAAAAATCGATTGTTTGTTAAGCTCATTCCGTAGCCTACCAGCGTTTTTAAGGGAAAAAAACTCTTTGGTATTGGTGGGGGGCAGTGGATGGTTGAACGAGGATTTGCATCAAACCATTGAACGCGCCACACGGGAGGGATGGCTGCGTTACCTTGGGTTTGTGGCGGAGAGCGATCTTCCTTTTCTATATGCAGGGGCAAGGTTGTTTGTTTATCCGTCGATTTACGAAGGTTTTGGGTTTCCTGTCTTGGAAGCCATGGCTTCCGGTGTGCCTGTAGTGACTTCCAATCACGCATCTGTCTTGGAGGTGGCTCAGGGTGCGTCCTTGCAGGTTGAGCCGGATGACCTTGATGCCTTGGCAGAAACCATTCGCAAGGGACTTACCGATGAGGATTGGCGATCATCAACGAGAACTGCGGGTTTGCGTATTGCAGGCTATTATTCATGGGATAAATGCGTTGAAGAAACGATAGGCGTGTATCGACACGTTTCTCCCCGGCTTTGACCCTTAGATGAATACTGAAAAAAAACTCCAGGTTGTCTTGGAAATGCGCCCCGCATTCGATGGCTACGCGGGAATTCCTCAAGAAACCCGCCTACTATTTCGCGGGCTGTGCATGACTGCTGCGCTCGACGTTGAAGGCTTGCTGCAAACATCCCACCGTTTTATAGCGGCAGGGACGAAGAATTGGCCTGGTTTAGGCGAAGGCACTGCCGAAGCTTCGCGTTTACACCGTTACTCGCGCGTTATTATTTCAATAGAGACCAAGCCCTCGGAAAAGCCCTTAGACGAGGCCATGCGTTATCTAAAAAAACTGCGTGTCGGCTATGCTTTGGCCTTGTCTGCAATCTTGTTTCCAAATTCGCAAAAAGTCAAGCTATCGAGATTTGAATCACGTTACTTTGAGGATTTTGTCTGGCGGACTTTGTTTGAAAAAGCCTTGCCTGCCACTGATTTTGCCTTGGTCACCGCCAAAAACCATAGAATCTGTTCTATCCCTTGGAATGTTTTGCAAACCGCAGGGCTAAATTCGCTCAAATTTGTTGCGGAGCCGGCTTACCCGGTACTTGATACCGAAGGTGTTGATATTTTTATCGCCCAAACACCCTACCCTGCCAGAATCAGTAAAAAAACGGCATTGGTTGTGCGTTATCATGATGCTGTCCCGGTATTTCTACCCCATACGGTTGCGCATAAATCGCGGCATGAGGCAACGCATTACTATGCATTATTGAATAATGTAAAATCCGGCGCATATTTTGCATGCGTATCTGACGCGACACGCCAGGATTTATTAAGCCTTTTTCCCGAAGTAAGAGATCGCGCCATTACCATACATAACATGGTCTCGCATCATTTTTACGATGAAGACTCTTCCGCAGAGCGCGTACCTCAGATTGTCCGCTCCAGATTAAATTTGTCTGCATCTTCGGCCCACCCTGCATTTAATAGCCTTAAAGAACAAGAATCATTCTATAAGCGTCATTTGGGAACACCCCCTCTTAACTACCTGCTCGTTGTTTCAACAATAGAACCAAGAAAGAACCACAGTCGCTTGATTGCCGCATGGGAAATTATCCGGTCTGAAACCGATCATGGTATAAAGCTAGTGGTCGTCGGTAGTCTGGGTTGGGAATTTGAACCCGTTATGCAAGAGATGCGGACTTGGATGGACCAAGGCGAGATTTTTGTGTTAAGCAATGTACCCGCTAATGATTTGCGGGCTCTCTATCGCCATGCCGCTGCGACGGTTTGCCCCAGTTTGGCGGAGGGGTTCGGCTTTTCAGGAATCGAGTCTATGCGCAGCGGAGGCATGGTCATTGCGTCTGACATTCCAGTTCATCGTGAGATATACGCCGATGGGGCTGGATACTTTGATGCGTATTCCACGGCGAGCTTGGTGAACGCGATAAGAAGTTTATTATACGATCAGAATGCTTCGCAACTTCAACAGAAAATTCGGACTAATGGAAAAAAGGTGTGTGAGCGATACTTACCAGAAAATATTTTGCCGAAATGGATTGAATTTTTGCGGGGGGTTAATCCCCAATGCGGTTAACAGTAACAATCCCCATTAGATGTAAGCGTTCATGCTCCCTGCCTTTTCCTAGGAGCGAAGCCATCTTGGCCGCCATTTCTGCGGGCAGGATGCCCACGCTCCCAGGGGGGAGTGAACAGTTACTATTTTCAGGTTCTGGATAATGGGGTGTCCAGGAATGCGTTCCACCAAATATTGGGATCGATCCCTTGAGCAGACGTTGGCATCGCATCTAAATGCGTTTTCGTGTTATCGACCCTTAATTTTTGACAAATATCGAATGAGCAAAACTAATTTTTCAGGCAGGATCGCGCTTAGTTGTTGTATGGCGTTGGCATGTTCTTTGTTGCTTTCCGGCTGTACTGCCTTTTCCGGCTGGGTGTCTTCCAGTTCATTTCTGCCCTCGTCAGGACCCAATCGCGCACTGATGCAGGAGATGCAGGATGGTCCACAGAACAATAGCATCCAGATTGTGGATGTCACGACAGAAGTAGCCGGTAAACTTCTTCAAGGCCAGAAGAAGCAGTTATTTTCCGAGACCCTTGTATCTGAACACAGGCCAAGCTATGCCATCGGCCTTGGTGATGTTGTCGAAGTTTCGATCTGGGAAGCACCGCCTGCCACCTTGTTTGGCGGTGGCGTTCCATCCGGTGGCAGTTCGGTCGCCGCGTCGTCAGGGCCCACCACGACTCGGGTGACGACATTTCCCGAGCAAATGGTCAACAGCGAAGGGACCATCAACATCCCTTTTGGAGGGCAAGTGCAGATCGCCGGACGTACTCCCCAGCAAATTGAATCCGACATCGCACGGCGTCTCCAGGGCAAGGCCAACCAACCGCAGGTGCTGGTCCGTGTGGTCAAAAACAATAGTTCAAACGTCACCGTGATTGGCGATGTGGCGGCTAATTTACGCATTCCGCTGACGGCGCGGGGAGAGCGTTTGCTGGATGCGTTGGCGGCGGCGGGTGGGCTGCGCCAGGTGACCGGACAGAACGTCACCCAATCAGTCAACAGGACGAGCCTGCAAATCACCCGCAACGATCAAGTCCAATCGTTGCCGCTGGATACAGTCATCCGAGATCCAAAGCAAAATATCCTGTTGCAGCCGGGGGACGTGGTGACAGCGCTATTCCAATCGCTTAGTTTTACCGTGTTGGGGGCTACAGGCATCAATACCGAGTTGAATTTCGAAGCTCAAGGCATTTCGTTGGCCCAAGCCTTGGCCCGTGTCGGTGGGCTTCAGGATAACCGTGCCGATGCCAACGGGATTTATATCTTCCGCCTTGAAGAAAGCAATGCGCTGCCTTGGAAAACTCCGCCTGTCAAAACCCCCGAGGGGAAAGTCCCTGTCATCTATAAAGTCAACCTGAAGGACCCCGTCACGTTCTTCGTTGCACAGAATTTTACAATCCAGAACAAGGATGTCATGTATGTGGCCAACGCGACGGGTGCGGAACTGCAGAAATTCCTTAACCTAGTGTTTAGGTGATTTACAACAAAGAACATACCATCAAAAAGCAACTATTGGCTTGATGAGTATGTCCCATTTTGGCAATTCTGAATCACGCTCCAAGCGCTTCTCAATTGCCCGCATAGCCTTTTTTGTAACTGAGATGCCCTTCTCGTAAGTTGCCGTGCTGGCTTCGACAATAGGATGGATTCCTTTCCAGAGCATCGTTTCCGCCCATTTCACCATGACATTGACGTCACTTAGCAAGGTGCCGTTCCAATGCAG
>QJPH01000348.1 GCA_003242955.1 Candidatus Methylumidiphilus alinenensis | reverse complement strand
GCGCTGGTCGTCGGCATTAACAAAGCCATTTTCGGCATTGATGCCGAACCGCGTCCGTGGTGGAGTACCCTCGGTTTGAAATTGCTGGCTGGTGCGCCAATTTTGTTGTCTTTCCATGTCATCTGGCGGACAGGCAACCCGATACCGCTGGTTTCCTATGTTTTCATGAGTGCGCTGTCATCCATGTATTATGCTGCCGATAAGCGGCGGGCTTTATTGCATAAATGGAGGATTCCAGAAATTTACCTGCATTACTTTGAACTATTGGGTGGTTGGCCGGGGGCGTTACTATCCCAGCAGGCATTTCGCCACAAGAAAAACAAGGGGGATTACCAGCGGGTTTTTTGGGAGATAGTCACCCTGCATGGCATTGTTTGGCTGATATACCTTTATTTTGATTTTACCCGGTAGGGCAGATTCCAAATCCGCACCTATTCGTCATTCCGGCATGGATCGCCGGAATCCAGATTCCATGGATGGTGCGAATTTGGAATACCCTTGTAAGCTGTATTCATGATATGGATGCCTGTTGAGCTTTTTGGCACTTGTTATGCGAAATAAAATAGAGATTCCAAAAAAAGAAAAATTCAGATTTACTGAAATTGGATAATGCAATACACTTTCCTTACACGCCAGTGTAGCCTAACTTTTTTGTAAACACTTGAAAAATTGTCTAGGAGATTTACAATGAAAACCTTGACCAACCCTGCTCTCGTCAACAAAGGTTCTTTTGCCCCCCCCCGCAAACCGCTCATTAAATGGCTTGCAGTTATTGCCTTAGTGGCGACATCGGCTTCCGCCCAGGCTGACTCCACCACAAATTATACGTTTTCCCTCTCTGACATTCCTTACGGCGGCTCCGACAAAGGTTTTGGCACTCTCACCGTAAATTCCTCTGGACTTGCCATAGCCGGCACGTTGAACTTGTTTGCAGACGCGGGTGAGGTCACCGGTAGTTTCAACCTAGTCACATCAGATCCCATCGGGTGGTTCTCGACCGATAATCTAGTAAACCCTAATGGGAATCCGCCGGTCGGGTGGATTTCAATTAGTGGTAACAATACTAATTACCTCGACAGTTTAGGCTTGATCTTCGCTGGGGGCGTGAAAGGACAACCGGGTTCGATCAATATCCTAAGTAACAGCAACTTCGGCACTAACATGGGCAACTATACGCTAACGGCAATAAATTCAGGATTAAGTGGCTATGTAAATGACAGCATGACGTTCACTCTCACCCCGTCAGCACCTCCACCTACGCCCACTCCCGTCCCCGCCGCCATCTGGATGGTCGGATCCACCTTGGCCGGTACTTTCGGCTTTATGCGCCGCAAAATGGTCTAGTCTACAAAACCGACTCGGTTTTAAAAACCGAGTCGGTTTTTTTTGCTGCTATCCTCTCATCTCCACGTTGCCATCACTAGCTTTTCTATGTTCGCCGTTGCGTGAGACTTTCTTTTTGTTTCCTCAGCCGGCCATACGCGGGTCAAGACGAAGCCTAAACCGGGCATTTGTCATTCATCAAGTTACCATCCATGGCCTGGATTTCGGCATCCATGCCGAAATGACGGCTTAAATTAAATATTTGTAAGCGTTCACCCCTTGCCCTACGGGAATTTCGGAAGGGGTACGCTTACAAATATTTAGCCAACAACCCCTTTTCACCACTGTTCAGGCGCAACGGTATCTTGACTTCCCAGCCCCCGCCGGGTGCTTCGGATAGAAAGTTGCCATGTTTGTCTAACATGCTTTCTAAAACGATGTCGCGGTTGCCTTCGGGCAGTAACAACTCCAACCGGTCGCCCACGGCGAATTTATTCTTGGCTAATACGTTTGCCAGCCCGGTTTCCGGGTCATAGCCTGTGATCTCGCCGACAAACTGCTGCTGGTGGCTCTGCGAATACCCGCGCAAATAGTTTTGTTGCTCGTGGGTATGGTGGCGTTGGTAGAAACCGTCGGTGTAACCGCGCTGGGCCAAGTTTTCCAATACGCCCAACAAGGTCGGGTCGAAGTCTCGTCCGGTCAAGGCATCGTCTATGGCCTGCCGGTAGACTTGGGCGGTGCGGGCGACATAATAATGCGATTTGGTGCGGCCTTCGATTTTCAGGCTGTCCACACCGATGTCAATCAATCTCTTGACATGCTCCACCGCACGCAAATCTTTCGAGTTCATGATGTAAGTGCCGTGTTCGTCTTCCATCACGGGCAGCAATTCTCCAGGCCGGTTTTCTTCTTCCAGTAGATAAACCTGATCGGCTTTGGGGTGGCGGTTGGCCCCGCCACAATCGGCCTTGTTCAGTTCGGAAAGGGTCAGCCCCCTCACCCCCAATGTTGTTGACGCAGTTTTTTGCTCGTCGTTCCGGCAGGGATCGCCGGAACCTAGGTTCCAGGGATGGCTGGAATTATTCGCGTCCATGCAATCTGGATTCCGGCGATCCCTGCCGGAATGACGGCTTAATCCTACGGTATTGCCTTCTCCACCAGCGAAAGGGGCTGAGGGAGAGGTTGCGACAAAATCCCCCTCGGCGTTTTCCTGCGCGGGAATAGCGTCATATTTCCAGCGGCATGAATTGGTGCAAGTGCCTTGATTCGGGTCGCGGTGGTTGAAATAACCTGATAACAAGCAGCGCCCGGAATAGGCGATGCATAACGCGCCGTGTACAAAGGTCTCCAATTCCATGTTCGGGCATTGCTGGCGAATCTCGGCGATTTCATCCAGCGACAACTCCCGCGACAAGATAATCCGGCTAATCCCCACTGATTGCCAAAATTTAACCGAGGCATAATTCATCGTGTTGGCCTGCACCGACAAATGCACCGGGACTTGGGGCCAGGCTTCCCGCGCCAACATTATCAGGCCAGGGTCGGCCATAATCAGCGCATCCGGTTGCATCTCGACAATGGTGCCGATGTCCTTGATAAACGTTTTGATCTTGCTGTTGTGCGGCAGGACGTTGACGGCAAGATAGAACTTTTTGCCCAAAGCATGCGCCTCGGCGATGCCTACGCTAAGATTATGTTCTAGAAAATCATTGTTGCGCACCCGCAGGCTGTAGCGGGGTTGACCGGCATAGACCGCATCAGCCCCGTAGGCGAAGGCGTAGCGCATGTTTTTCAAAGTGCCGGCAGGGGAGAGCAGTTCTACAGTGGGCATGGCGGTTTCAAAACTAGGGCAGTTTCACGGGTCTGGTGAATTCCAAGTCTTGATCTTTTACGATGGAATGGCAAGCGATGCATTCCTGTGCAAAATCAGGCTTGTCATAGGGTTTTAGCTCCATGCCAATCCAGCGGCCCCAACCCCAACCGCCAGTGGATGCATATTTCACACTGTCTTTAATCATAAAATCGGCGCGGGTAAAATCGCCGGGAATCGTGGCAGCGGGGAATTTATCGCTGGGCTTTTGCTTCCATCCCAGTTTGGCGAGGATGGTTCCGTTTGGCCAAGGATTGGTTTTGCCGGAACGGGCCGCTTCGGCGGCCACGTCATTACCGAGAATGGCACGCAAAGTCTGGTCGTCCGAACGCTGCGACACGCCGATTAGGCGGAAATTCTTGTAACCTTCGGGAATGGCTATGCCGTTGTTGCCGACAGCAACTTTGGCTTCTTCGGCTTGAGGCAAAGACGCGGACAAAAGCAAAAAGGTAAATAACAGAAACGATTTTTTCATAAGGCTGGCCTTTGGACTATAGAGTTGGAGATGTTTAAGCTATCAGAGTGATGGGCGCGGGTAAAGGGAACCAACGAAACAATTTTTCATCAAAAGCTTAGCACTCTGATTTAGAGAGTGCTAATATTATTTATCCATACTAATTAGGTTAAGCGTCATGTCACAAGCTTTGTCAATTCCCGTCAACCTCTCTTTGGGTTCTATTGATGACTATCTCGGGTCGGTTGCCCTGATGCCGCGACTCAATGCCGAAGACGAGCGCGCATTGGCGCGGCGTTTTCTTGAAGAAGGGGATTTGGAGGCGGCCCGTCAGTTGGTGCTGGCGAATCTACGCTTCGTGGTCCACATCGCCCGTGGCTACTTAGGTTATGGCTTGCCCTTGCCCGACTTGATTCAAGAAGGCAATATTGGTTTGATGAAAGCGGTCAAACGCTATGACCCGGAGGTGGGTGTACGCCTAGTGTCCTTCGCTGTGCATTGGATTCGTGCAGAAATCCACGAATTCATCATCCAGAACTGGCGTATTGTTAAAATTGCCACCACCAAGGCCCAACGCAAACTCTTCTTTAATTTGCGCAAATTCAAGACCCGCCTGGGCTGGTTCAGCCCAGACGAGGCCAATGCCGTGGCAGAGGAGCTAGGCGTAAGCGTGGACAACGTATACGAGATGGAAAATCGGCTTAGCAATCAAGACATGGCGTTCGATATTACACCCGGCGAGGACGGTGAAGAGCGCGACATCTCCGCCCCTATCCATTATTTGCAACAGACCAATGCCGATCCGGCTGAGGTGTTGGAGTCCAATGAATGGGATGAGTACCGCGAAACCAACCTCCAAGCGGCAATTGGGCAATTGGACGAACGCAGCCGCGATATATTGGCGAGTCGCTGGTTGAGTGAAGAAAAGCTGACCCTGCACGATTTGGCAGCGCGTTACTGCGTTTCCGCCGAACGCATTCGGCAGTTGGAAAACAGCGCGATGAAAAAATTGAAGAAAGCTTTGCTGGATGAGGCCTGATTCGTTTTGTTCCATCTGCCAGTTAAATTTAGTTGTTAGGGTAAAATCCATTGAGACAAACTTAAGGAATCCATAGCATGCATAAAGTCACCCTCATTCCCGGCGACGGCATTGGCCCCGCCATTGTCGCAGCCACCACACGGGTTATTGAAGCAACCGGTGTAAAGATAGAATGGGACCGGCAGCTTGCGGGTATGTCTGCGGTGGATAAATACTCCAACCCCCTGCCAGAAGCCACCATTGAATCGATACGCCAGACCCGCATTGCCTTGAAGGGTCCACTGACTACGCCCGTGGGCGGCGGCTATCGAAGTGTCAATGTCAACCTGCGGCAAACCTTCAACCTCTATGCCAATGTGCGTCCGGCTATTTCTTTTGAGGGAACTGACACTGTATTCAAAAATGTCAACCTAGTGACGATTCGAGAAAATACCGAGGGCCTTTACGCAGGCATCGAACATTTCATCAAGGTAGACGAAGAAACCATTGCGGCTGAGAGCAGTGCAGTCATTACCACGAAAGGTTCCGAACGGATCATCAAATACGCGTTTGACTATGCCCGCAAGGTCAAGCGTAAAAAAGTGACTTTGGTGCATAAGGCCAATATCTTGAAATGCACGTCGGGGCTGTTTCTCGAAATAGGCCGTGAAATGGCCAAGCAATACCCGGATATCGAGTTTGATGACCGCATTGTCGATGCTTGCTGCATGCAGATGGTGATGAAGCCGGAAATTTTCGATATCATTGTAACGACTAATTTGTTCGGTGACATACTTTCTGACCTAGCCTCCGGTCTTGTTGGTGGGTTGGGGCTTACCGTCGGCGCCAATATAGGCAAAGATGCCGCCATATTCGAGGCAGTTCACGGCAGCGCCCCCGATATTGCCCATTTGGGCATTGCCAACCCTATCGCCACCATTTTGGCCGGGTCTATGATGTTGGAGCATTTAGGCGAACTTGATGCTGCGGAACGCATAGAGCAGGCGGTGCGTGAGGTAATCCGCGAAGGGGACTGCCTAACCCCCGACTTGAAAAAGGGATCGACCCATGGCACCGATGATTTGGCCGATGCGATTGTGAAGAAACTTGGCTGAGAAAAATTATCTTCCGAAAATACTCCGCTTGGTTTAAGTTGACGGGTCATTTCAGTACCTAATCAGGTTTCAGTATTGAGAGCTTCGTGTTAAGATTTGGACATGCAAACACAATCTAGTCAAATATATGCCATCTTCGGCGCTCGCGAACCTGATAAACTTGACAAGGCAGTTGAGTGTGCTTTTGATGGTCGCTGCCATCAAATAACGTCTGGTCAATGGTTGGTTCGGTCTGATACCTCGCAACCCGCAGAGGTCTACAACGCCTTGGTTGACGGGAGTAACCCAATCACCTGCGTTATTGTGATGATGGCCGGCTATTACGGTATGCAGAACAAAGCCATATGGGATTGGCTTGAGGCAAATCAGCGTGGCTAGTGATTCTGAACCAAGCGTTCCTGTAACATTTCCGCGCTCTCAAGGTTTGGAACATGTTGCGCGACAAGCTGTACAGGATGAATTTGACCGTCGTGGCGGAGGAGGGACCGGGACAGTGGATTTAGAGCGGCGAGTTGGCAATCTGGAGACGGATGTAAGGCTAATCAAGGAGAATGTCCACAGCATCGGTAAAGATGTGGCAGTCATCGCGTCAAATTATGCCACTAAATCCGATTTGGCTGCTCTAGGAAATGAAATCCATAAGACCCAAGTTGACCTCATAAAATGGATCGTCGGAACTCTAATCGCCGGTATGGGAGTAACGGCTGCCATAGTATTTGGCATTATGAGGCTAGCACCAGTTCAAAGTTTGGCCAGTCAGAATCAGTCTCTTACCTCACAGACACTGATTCCGGCACAGCAGCAAATCCAGCCCCAGCTACCTACCACTGTTACCGCATCAGGTGTCAGAAAAACTCCCTAGCCTTAGCACTTTGCTAAGCGACGCGCTGCTTGAATATATCCCGATACCCCGTATAAACCGAAGCCATCAGTGTCGGCATCAACACCAGCATGCCCAAACCGAACGGGATCATTGCCAATCCTGCCAGCACTAACGCGACGATGCCGTAAAGCAGGTAGGGTAGCATGTTGTTTAGGCAAGCCTTGAAGCTGGCCTTCATGGCATCCCAGGCAGGCATATTATTGAAAATGACCAAGGCCGGGGCAAACCATGTCGCCATGGCAATGGGAACGGTCAAGGCCATACCGATGAGCCCAGAAAAAAGGAAGCCGACCATGGCGCTGCCCAGTACGAGGCTTGGACGGTCGGCGAGTCCTCCCAAGGTGCCCAGGCCTATTGCGCCACCCACCACCAGAAAAATGACTAACCCCACTTCCTCATTGATGGATTTTGTGGGGTGCAACAATAAAATACTAACACATAGCGGATTCGGTGACTGTCAGGCATCGCATTTCGTTGTATCATTCCAGTGATAGAAAACGAATGGAGCAGCTTTGAAAACTTACACCTTATCGGCCGGCGTCGTGATTGTGCGCCTTTACCCTGACCAGCCCCGTTACCTCATGTTGCGCGCCTTCAATTATTGGGATTTTCCCAAGGGCGTGGTGGAGACGGATGAAGACCCGCAACAAGCGGCAATACGCGAGGTTAAAGAGGAAACCGGGTTGACCCTGACCCTTGAAGATTTCCATTGGGGCAAAGGATACCAAGAAACCGCACCTTATGGCTTAGGCAAAATTGCGCGTTATTATCTGGCGGAGTCTACTGAGGGCGAACCCTATTTACCGGATAATCCCGTGCTTGGCAAGCCCGAACACGAAGAAATGCGCTGGGTCACCTACAAGGAAGCCCAAGCCATCCTCCCGCCGCGCTTGAAAGCCATCCTGAATTGGGCGGACTGGCTGGTGCAGCGCGAGTTGGAGGGGGATTGAAAAACTCCGCAATAACCGGTGTATGGTCAGAGGGCCGTTCCAGCTTGCGCGGTTCTTTGTCGATGCGGCATGACCGGCATTCATCCCGCAACGCTGGGCTGACTAGAATGTGGTCTATGCGTAGCCCAAGATTGCGGCGAAAGCCTGCGGCCCGATAGTCCCACCAACTGAAGCTGGACTCTTCCTGCTCAAACAAGCGAAATGCGTCGCTCAATCCCAGTGCCAGCCATCCCTGAAAGGCATCGCGTTCCGCCACACTGCAAAGGATTTTGTCACGCCAAGCTTCGGGGTCATATACATCGCGGTCTTCAGGTGCAATATTAAAGTCACCCAACACCACTAGCCGGGGATGTCGAGTCAATTCGTCGGCGATAAATGCCTGGACTTTGGCCAGCCAATCCAATTTGTAGGCGTATTTGTCGGAACCCATTTCGCTGCCGTTAGGTACATACAGGTCGATGACGCGCACATCCCCGAAAGTCCCAGCTAAAATACGGCGTTGCGGGTCTTGCAGATTTGGCAGGTCGGTGATTACGTCCCCCATCGGACAGTTACTGAGCAGGGCCACTCCGTTATAGGTTTTCTGTCCGCTAAAAACCGAATGGTAGCCCGCTTCCAGCAAAGCCGCAGCCGGAAAGTCGGCATCCACCGTCTTGGTTTCCTGCACCGCCAACACGCTAGGCTGTTCCTTGGCGAGCCAGGCTAGCACATGGGGAAGGCGGACGCGCAAGGAGTTGACGTTCCAAGTGGCTATCTTCATGGCCCTAGTAGCTTCTCTATGGTGGCGATGAGTTGTTCGGTTTTGACAGGTTTAGCCAAAAAGAGGTGTCCCCCAATCATGCTGCCGGTAGGTTCTGTTTCCTCCCTTCTGACGATGGCGGTTAGAAAGACGTATGGGGTGCCGGAGAGATGCGGGTCTTCCTCAATCGAGGTGGCAATCTCGTCGCCATCCATGTCGGGCATCATCACATCAAGAAATATTAAATCTGGCTTGAATTGCTTTGCACAGGCTATGGCGTTCCCTCCGTGGTTTTCGGTCATTACCTCGTATTTGCCAGTGCGCTCTAAGTTGGCTTTGATCAAACGGGTCAGGCTTGCTTCATCATCAACGACCAAAATTTTTTTCTTCATGTGGATTAGGTTCCTTAATTTGTCTTGAACATGAGCACTACGGAGGCACCACCACCGTCGCGGTTGTTTAAGCTAATGGTCCCCCCGTGCAACTCTACTATCGTGCGTGAAACGGACAGGCCTAGCCCTGTTCCCTGTCCCACCGGCTTGGTAGTGAAGAATGGGTCAAAGACTTTGCCAACTTTGGCGGGTTCAATGCCCGTGCCGTTATCTTCAACTTCAATGACAATCAACTGGTCCCCTGGATGGAACTTTCCGGTGGCTTTCCCCCCGTCGGCCCCCTTTTTCAATCGTTTCACTTCGCTTGCCACTCTGAGTTTGCCGTCGCGTTTCATGGCGTGGATTGCGTTCATGAACAGATTGATGAACACTTGTTTGAGTTTGTCAGGATCGGCGTTGATGGGTGGGAGTTCCGGGTTCAAGTCTTCTTCGGTACTGATATTGTGATGCCCCAATTCATAATGAACAAGCTTGAGCGAGTCACGCACCACTTGATTCAAGTCAGTCTTGCGCATGTCAAGCTTCTTTTCACGCGAAAAATCCAGCAAACCCTTGATGACTCCGTCGGCGCGCTGGATGGCTTCCTCCATGTCACGAATGACCGCACCTGCGTCACTCTCTTTTGGGAGTTCCGCACCTAGGAATTCCACTCCCATTTGGAGAATGGCGAGGGGGTTTTTCACTTCATGGGCGACACCCGCCGCTAGCCTTCCGACGGATTCGAGTTTGGCTGACTGCATTAGCCTTTGGTGGGCTTCTTCAAGCTCCAGCGTTCGCTGGCGGACCTTTCTGGCCAGAGTCCGGTTCCATGCCAAGGCAACCAGTATGACACCGGTCAGAACACCCGACACACTCCAGGCGACGAGGCGGAATGTCGGGTTTTTCCACCAAATTGGCGGTTCCAAGTGTATCCATTTCTTAGTGATGGCCTGTTTTTCTTCTTCGCTAATGTTGGCAAGGGCCTTGTCCAACAACGCGCGTAGTATCGGCAAATCGCTACGCACAGCCATTGATAGTTGTAAACTTTCCTCAAACTGGTGCGCCACCCGCAGATTGGAAATGTTGGTCTTGCTGATGGAGTAGGTGGTTGTGGCAATATCACCAATCATCACGTCGGCCAAACCGAAGGAAGTCGTTCGTAATGCCGTTTCGATATCCGGGTCCAGAACCAGAGCCACATCAGGATATTCGCGCGATAGCCAATCTTCCCAGTTATATCCATGTACGACCGCGACCTTCATTGCCTTTAATTCCTCGGGGTTCCAATGATCCACATCTGCGCGGGCGGTAATCATGACGGCGGGAAAACGCAGGTAGGGAGCGGTAAATGACAGGTATTGTTTACGTTTTGGGGTTTCGGCCACCACTGGCAATAGATCGGCCTGGCCTTCGCGGACTAGTTTCAGCGCATCATAGAAGGTGGTGGACTCGACCCGTTTAAAATTCACGCCTAGCCGGGAAGTGATCAAGTTAAGATAGTCTAGGCTCATACCCTGATATCGGCCGGTTTTATCCTCGAATTCCACAGGCGCATAGTTGGGGTCGCCGGTAAAACGAATGACCGGATGGGCATCAAGCCAGGCATTTTCCTCTATGCTAAGCGTTTTGCGAAAATCTGCCACTGTCCCGCTTAACGCCATGCCAGAAAAAAGCAGGGACATAAAGCTTAGGAAAATGGCTAGGCATATTTTTTTCATTCGATATAGTTAGGTGATATCCAATAAAGAACATCCCATCCAAAGGCCAAGCTGGGGCTTGGCACTCCCAGAAGGAACGCCAAGCCCCAGCTTGGCACTCCCAGAAGGAAGGCCAAGCCCCAGCTTGGCAAGGTGATTTGCGGAGGAATTGTTCGTGATTTTCGTGGACAATCCATTTCGGTTTTGGTGGATTCATTATTGGAAATCACCTTACTTCACCTCCTCACCAATCTCCACAGCATAACTCCCTCCATTTTCGATTTCCAAAGGTTTGGTCAATCCCTGCAAATCGCCTGGTTGCGGCAAGGCTTGTCCGGCTTTGGATACCCGCGCACCGATGACGAGCTTGTCGAAAGCAGACAGGTTCATGCCTTGGACCATGGACATGCTGTCGTCAAGCGTCACTTCTGTCGGCAAGTCTTTGGCTCTCTTCTTGACGATGGCAAGGGGCATGGGTGGGCCTGCGGCCGCACGGGCGAAAATGAAAACGGTGTCGTCGGGTGATGCTTTGGCTTTAAGCGAGGGGGCTAGCGTCACCTTGACCCTGATGGATTTTTGTTCGCCAGTGGTGGGCATGTCGCTGGCCGCCGCGTTTTCCGCTGCATTGGAGTCGGCCTGTTCCGTTTGTCCACCCCCTTTGATTTGACTGATGATTTTAGTCAAATGCTGCTCCTCGGGGCTGTCCTTGGCAAATTCGCCGCGCAGGGTTTCCAGAAAGGCAATGGCTTTGGCGGGTTCGCCGTTTTGTTCTGCGCCGGCACTCGCCAACCAGAGGGCGGTATGATGCTTCGGGTTTTTCGCGAGGATTTCGGCGGCGATTTGTGCCGTTTCCCCAGTGTAGTTGCCACCTAGCGAATTGGCCAGGGATTCTGCATACAATGCCTTGATATCAATGCTTTCCGGCTCCAATTTGAGGGCTTGCGCATAGGCTTCAACCGCTTGGTCAAATTGCTCGGTTTGTTGATAAGAACGGCCCAACAGCAGCCAGCCTTTCATGTCATTGGGGTTTTCCTTCAAGCGTTTGGCTAGACGGTCAATCATCCCCTGAATTTCCGGCGCGGCATTTGCCTGTTGATGGGCTTCCGGTTGGGCGCGAAAATCGGCTAGATCGAACCGCCCCAGCATCGCATAAACCAAAATGCCTAAAAATGGCGCAACGATCAACGTTGCGATCAAGGGTATGTACCCCTGCCCCGCCGATGGTTTGTCAACGTTTTCGGAGGTGGCCAAATCGCCAAGCAAGTCCTTGTCCAGTTCCAACTGCAAGCCTTCCAGTTCTTTGCCGCTAAATTCACCGGCCAGCTCATCCTGGCGCTGTTGGTGCAGCATTAAATTGAGCCGTTGGCGGTCCACTTTGGAACGGCTGCGCTTGCCAAGCAGGGCAGGGATCAACAAGGCATAGGCGGCCAACAGAGTCAACGCCGCTACAATCCAGAAACCAATCATGCGTTTATCCTTCGAGTTTTTTCTTCAAGTCTTGCAGACGAAGGCGTTCCTCATCCGTCAAGTCAGGTTCGCTTTTCTTCCCGGCGCTACGCTGTCCTGCCAGCAACCCCAAGTAGGCCAATCCGGCCATCAGCAGACCGAACGGGCCTATCCAAAGCAAGGAAGTGGTGGTTTTTAAGGGTGGCTTGTAGAGTACGAAATCGCCATAGCGGTCAACGAGGAATTTGACTGCGTCTTGCTCGCTCTTGCCGCTTTGGATGATATTGTAAACCTCAGTGCGCAAATCCTTGGCCAAATCGGCATCGGAATCGGCTAGTGACTGGTTTTGGCAGACTAGGCAGCGCAACTCCTTGACAAGAGTTTCATAGGCCTTTTGTTTGTCGGGGTTGTCAAACTGGCGGATTTCAACGGCGAGGACGTTCAGCCCCAAGGCGATTCCGATAATCAATAGCCACACTCTCATGTCGGCGAACCTTCTTTTTGCAATTGAATAATCAACGGCAGCAGGGTCTTCTGCCAAGATTCTTCGGTAATCGGCCCGGTGTGCTTATGGCGGATCACCCCTTGCTTGTCGATCACAAACGTTTCCGGCACACCGTAGACACCCCATTCGATGCCCACCTTGCCGTCCGCATCGAACACGCTAACGGTGTACGGGTTGCCGAGGCGATTGAGCCATTCCATGCCTGCCTCCCGCTCGTCTTTATAATCCAAGCCATAAATGGGCAGGATATTTTGTTTGGCGAGCTTGAGCAAAAACGGGTGTTCCTGCTTGCACGACACACACCAAGATGCCCAGACATTCAGCAGACTGACTTGGCCCTGCAAATTCGCATTGCTAAAAGATTTGCCCGGATCGGCCAATTGTGGCAGGTTGAAGGCGGGGGTGGGTTTGCCGATGAATGGCGAAGGCACTTCGCGTGGGTCTAGTTTCAGGCCGACGGCAAGAAAAGCGACCATGACGATAAACAGGATTAGCGGAATGAGGAAACGCATAGTTTTGGAGTTGGTTGGTATAGGGCCATGGAGTATGTACAAGCACTAAGGCGAGACCGTTCTTCCTGAGCTTGTCGAAAGATGTCCAGATTTGAGTATTTTACCCTATCCCGCCCTCTACTGCCTTCCGAATCCTCTCCAATGCCTCCTTGACAACCAGATTTGAGGTGCCAATATTCATCCGCATGAATCCGCCGCCGCCTTCGCCAAAAACGCTGCCTGGGTTCATGCCGACTTTGGCCTTGTGGATAAAAAACTGCTTTAGCTCAATATCATTCATATCCAGTTCACGGCAATCCAGCCACAGTAAATAAGTCCCTTCAGGTTGAATCAGCTTGATTTTCGGAATGTGGCTGGCAAGGTACTGCCCGACAAAATCGCGGGTTTGCGTCAGGTAAACCAATAACGCCTCCAGCCATTCTCCGCCTTCACGGTAGGCGGCCTCGAAGGCAACGAGACTGAACGGATTGGATGCACCCAAATGCAGCAGTTCGAAGGCTTTGCGCAAAGCCAACCGGTGTTTGGGATTGGGCACGATTAGCGCGGAAAGGCCCAAACCTGGAATGTTGAAGGTTTTGCTGGGCGCGACGGCGGTTACGATATTTCCTTCCCCTGCTGCCAGCCACTGTAAGGGGATGTGCTTAGCCCCGGGGAAAATCAAATCATGGTGAATCTCGTCGGAAAGAATGACTAGGTCGTGGCGGCGGGCTATGTCCAATACGTTGCGCAATTCATTCTCTGACCATACCCGCCCCACCGGATTATGCGGTGTGCAGAGCATTAGCAACCGCGCACCCTGCCCCGCGCATTGCTCTAAATGCTCAAAGTCAATAGAGTAACGCCCGTTTTCCAAGCGCAAAGGGTTGAGAATCAGCCTTCGATCCGTTTCCGTCACTGCGCTGAAAAACGGAAAATAAACTGGCGGTTGGACGATGACACCCGCACCGGACGGCGCGAAGGCAATAGCCGCCGCATGCAAAGAAGGCACGACACCGGGCGACAGTATGATCCAATCACGATGAACATCGAAACCGTGGCGGTCATGCATCCATTGAATAAGTGATTCATACAAACTGTCTGTAGCTAGGGTATAGCCAAACACTGGATGGGCGGCCCGCGCCATGACAGCTCGGCTGACGGCCTCCGGTACAGCGAAATCCGCATCCGCCACCCACATCGGGAGCAGGTCTTCACTGCCGAAATAGCCCTTCCGCCCATCCCATTTGACCGAGGCAGTCCCTTCGCGAGGAATTGGGGTCTCAAAGTCAAAGTTCATGGGATGTTCTCCCGTAAGTGTTCACGCCCCTTGCCTTTTGCTGGGAGCGCGGCCATCTTGGCCGCCATTATCTGCGGGCGAGACGCCCGCGTTCCCAGGGGTGGGTGCACGCTTACTCTCCCAAAGGCGGTCGGTTCCGATACGATTAAGTGTAAAAAGTGGTGGTCCATTGCTTCTTCTCGTGAATGACAGCCAAATAGTATAGCCTATGGCAAGGCCGACTCGGTTTTCAAAACCGAGTCAGCAATTCTCACAAGGCTAGAACGCTCACTGTGATCGCTGTCAGGAAGTAGATGAAAGGCCAGCACCAGAAGTCATGGAAGCGGTAAACAAGGAGATACAGCGTTTTCATGCTCTAATAATAACTGAAAAAAATGTTAGGGAACCAACCATGCCTTGATTTAATGTGACAATTAGAAAAACACGAAGTTTGCCTATTAATTATTAGATATTGAAAACGCTGTATGCACCAAAGACTTGCGCTATTGCTTGTCTCCACAGGAGTACTGGCAATGTCGGCCTATGCCGATGACCAGCCGGTGACGGAACAGGAAACGGTGGTTGTCACCGCGCCAGTAAAGGAGACAGCCTACCAAACCGCAACGCCGATGAACGTGTTGACGGGCGATGATTTGCGCGTGAAAGTCGGGGATACCATCGGTGAAACTCTGAAAAACGAATCGGGTGTCAACAACCAGTCGTTCGGTCCCGGTGTCGGAACACCGGTCATACGTGGACAATCCGGTCCCCGTGTGCGAGTGTTGAGCAATGGCGTGGGCGGCAACGACGTGTCGCAATTAAGCCCAGACCACGCCTCCAGCGTAGAACCCGTTTTGGCGGATCGCATTGAAGTGCTGCGTGGGCCAGCCACCCTGTTGTATGGCAGCGGGGCCATCGGCGGGGTGGTCAATGTCATCGACAATCGGATTCCCACCCAACTCCCTGGCAGGCTAATAGGCGGTGCATTCGAGCAGCGTTTCAACTCGGTTGACGACGAATCGACCACGATGCTGAAAATAGAGGGTGGCAAAGACCATGTCGCCTATCATTTTGACGGCTTTAATCGCGTCACCGACAACCTCGACATCGGTGGACAGGCCATCGACCAGCAGGCCGCACTGGCAACCAATCCGACCCTCTCGGTCCCGTTGAAAAATTCTTACGGCTGGATTCCCAACACCTATGCACATGCCGTCAGCGGGTCGGCGGGTGTTTCGGTGGTCGGTGATTCAGGCTTCGTAGGCGTGTCGATCAACAACCTGGAAAACAATTATGGTGTTCCCCCCGATGGTAGCGGTGGACCCAGTACCCGCATCGACCTCCATCAAACCCGCTACGACTTCAAAAGCGAACTTAACAAGCCCCTTCCGTTTGTCGAAACGCTGCGCATGCGCCTGGGCTATACCGACTACAGCCACACGGAACTGGATGGCGGCCTGCCGGGGACGGCTTTCAGCAACCAAACCTACGAAGGCCGCATGGAACTCGTCCACCAGCCGATAGGGCCGTTGAAAGGCTCCGTCGGTTTCCAATCCATCAACAGCAGTTTTGCAGCCTTCGATTTCACCGGCGCCAAAACCATTGTACCTACCTCCCAAATCGACAGCTACGGCGTGTTTGCGGTGGAGTCGTTCGATTATGGGCCGGTTGGCTACCAACTCGGCGCGCGTGTGGAACAGAGTTCCATCGCCCCGCAAGGCCTGTCTACCTTCAATTATACCCCGGTCAGTGCCTCCGCTTCGGGATTGTGGAAGATCAACAGCAACAACGACCTCAGCCTCGGTTTGACCCGTTCACAACGTGCCCCGCAAGTACAAGAATTATTGTCCCACGGGTTCCATGATGCCACCCATAGTTACGAGCTAGGCGATGCCTCTCTGGACATGGAAACTTCCTATAACTTGGATTTGGGTTATAAGTTCAAGGCGGACTGGGGCAAAGCCGAGGTCAACTTGTTTCACAATTGGGTCAACAATTACATTTATCAGCAGCGCACCGGACAGTTTGTCTATCAAGACCCCGTGAATGGCGATGCCCTGCCTTGTGGCAACCATTCCGATTGCTCGCCCGTGGTGCATACCAGTCAGGCCGATGCCACGTTTAAGGGATACGAGGCTAAGCTGCTGTTCAACCTGATGGAAAACCACTACGGGCTGGTCGATCTCACCCTATTTAGCGATTACACCCGCGGGGAATTCGTCAGCGGCGGCGATGTGCCGCGCATGCCGCCGCTACGCTATGGTTTCCAGTTGGACTATACGAAGGCGGAATGGTCGGGCAATCTACGCCTGACGCGGGCTGAAGCGCAGAAAAATCCCGGTGCCAACGACACGCCCACACCAAGTTATGTGCTGCTCAATATAGGCACGGAATACCAGGTCAAGGACTTCCATGAGGTGAGTGTGCTGCTATTCGCCAAGGGCAACAACTTGCTCAACGAGAACATCCGCAATTCGACCTCCTACCTGCGCAATTGGTCCCCGGAGCCGGGCCGGGGTGCACAAATCGGGATTCGGATGAGTTATTAACTACAAAAAATCGAGGTTTCTGTCAGATGTTACCGAAATAAAGCTATAACAAATATCAATATTTATTTCATATTGATATAACAACTTCATCAATATCAGCATTTTGCTGATATGAAATTTTTTTCCAAAAGCACATGCTATCGCCAACGTTTTAGGCTTTTAGGCAAGGCAAGTGGGTCTTGCTGTTAGGCGATTTCCGATAAATAAACTCCCAAAGTAGAAGCGGCATCCTGCCGCTTCTACTTGGTATAAACATTTTTGGAAATCGCCTTAAGCCTCAATCTCTATAAGCCTCTGGTGCTACGTGCTTTCGTGTGCATGCATCGGGGGGAAGGCAATCTAAAATTAGAACAGGTGATTTTCATGGCTACTCAAGCTTCATCCTCCACAACCCAAATTATTATTGGTGTTGGCATCAACACCTTTAACGGCACCGTCTTGCCGACCGCGCTGTCTAGTTCTTCAAGCGCCGTCAGCCTGGGCTTGTCTAGTCAGAACTTTGTCAAAGTATGCGATTCGGTGGAAAGCTTTAATCATACGGCGAGCTATTCGGCTGGCCTGACGGCGCAAGTTAGCCCGGGTGGGGCCGATGGAGAAAGCGATTCCGACCCCACTGCCGACACTAGTAGCACTGCCGGAGATGCCGGCGACGAAACGCCTGATCCGAATGATATCCCTGACACCGAACCCGCCGAAGACGATAGCGACACCAGTAGTACTGCCGGAGATTCAGGTGACGAAACGCCTGATCCGAATGATATCCCTGACACCGAAACCACCGGGACCGCGGCATCCACCGAACCCGCAGCGTCCACCGAACCCGCAGCGTCCACCGAACCCGCAGCATCCACCGAACCCGCAGCAACCACCGGGACCGCGGCGTCCACCGAACCCGCAGCGTCCACCGAACCCGCAGCGTCCACC